>NZ_CDRVFO010000026.1:0-72312 GCF_977070485.1 Lelliottia jeotgali | reverse complement strand
TGCGAACAGTCAGAAGCCGGCTTTAGGTCCCACCCACCCCTTCGAGTCCTACCATACAAGCCGGCTTGCCGGCGATGGGCTGCATAGCAGCCCTTTTCGGTTCAATCCGGTTTGCTGCCGACCCATTTGGGCGGCACCGGTGAGACAAACTCGTTCATCCCGTCCAGCAGGGCCTCCGCCTGCTGCTCCAGCAGCAACATCGCGCGATGCTGCGGGCGCACGAATCCTTCTTCGACGATATGGTCGAGGAACCCGCCCAGCTTCTCATAGAAGCCATTTACATCCAGCAAACCTAGCGGCTTGGCGTGATACCCCAGCTGGCCCCAGGTCCACACTTCAAACAACTCTTCCAACGTACCCAGGCCTCCCGGCAGGGCGATGAACGCATCGCTCAGTTCGGCCATGCGCGCCTTGCGCGCGTGCATGCCGTCAACGACCTCCAACCGGCTCAGGCCGTTGTGGCCGATTTCGGCATTCATCAGGCTCTGAGGGATGATTCCGATCACTTGGCCACCCGCCGCCATAGCTGCGTTAGCGACAGTGCCCATAAGGCCTACAGCGCCACCGCCATAGACCAACGTCAGGCCGCGACGCGCGATCGCCTGGCCGAGGGCGATAGCCGCTTCACGGTAAGCGGCGTTGGCACCGATGCTGGCGCCACAGAACACACAAACGGAACGTACAGGCATTGCTCATCTCCAGTCACATGCGTGCACAGAGTAAGGCCGATGCGTGGCGGTTCAAAGGCAGCTTTCACTCCGGGCGGGAGAACTCGCAGATCGCACCGCTTGCGCCGTGGGCATAAGCGGCGAGCAGGCTGTTCATGAAACTTGAGAGGGACATTGGCACAGCTCCTAAATGAGAGGTTGTCCCATCGTCTATTAAAAGGGCATGATGTGCCCTTAGATTGGTTGTATACAATCCATTGAACAATTCAACTGGCTGGCCGCTTGACACCCCCTTGACGCATGTCAGCAAGGGGCTGAACGGTTTCAGGCAGTCTCGCAATTGATAAAACCCTGCCAAGGAGATTCATGATGTTTGCGAAAGCTGTAGCGGTATCCCTGCTGACCCTCGCCAGCGCCTCCGTCTTCGCCGCCGAGTGCTCGGTAACTGTCGACTCGACTGACCAGATGTCCTACACCACCAAGGAATTCACCGTCGACAAGAGCTGCAAAGAGTTCACCGTTAAACTGACCCATTCCGGCAACCTGCCGAAAAACGTCATGGGCCACAATCTGGTGATCAGCAAGACTGCCGACATGCAGGCCATTGCTACTGAAGGCATGAGCCAAGGCATCGACAAAGGCTATCTGAAAGAAGACAACGCCAACATCATCGCCCACACCGCGATGATCGGTGCACCTGAGAAAGAAACCGAAGTGAAGTTCGATACTTCCAAGCTGGAAGCGGGTGGCGATTACAGCTTCTTCTGCACCTTCCCCGGCCACATCTCGATGATGAAGGGCAAGGTTGTAGTCAAGTAATGACAGCTTGAAAGCAGGGGAGGGCTTTGCCCTCCTTCGCGACACAAGGCCGCTCCTACAGGACTGTAGGAGCGGCCTTGTGTCGCGAAAGGGCCGCAAAGCGGCCCCAGAGGTCTCACGGTGCGAACGGCAGTTCGCGCTTGTGCTGGGTCTTGCGATAGGTGGCGACGATGATGTCGAACGCTTCCTGCTCAACCGGCAGCCCATGCAGGAAGGCATCGATCTGCTGGTAGGTCACGCCATGCGAGGCCTCGTCAGGCTTGCCTGGTTCCAGGTCTTCCAGGTCCGCAGTAGGCACCTTCTCCACCAGCGATTCCGGCGCCCCAAAGCTGCGCGCAATGGCCCGCACCTGGTTCTTCACCAGGCCGCTCAACGGGGCCAGGTCGCAGGCACCGTCACCAAACTTGGTAAAGAAGCCCATCACCGCCTCGGCGGCGTGGTCGGTGCCGATTACCAGGCCCGCACGAGCGCCAGCGATTGTGTACTGCGCGACCATGCGCGTACGCGCCTTGACGTTGCCCACGACGAAGTCCACCAGTGATGGCGAGCCGTCTTTCAATGCTTGCACCTCAGCGGCCAGTGCACGCACGGCAGGTGCAATATCAACGGTGTGCACTTCATCGGCGTTGATCACTTCCAGGCACGCCTGGGCGTCGTGCTCGTCATGCTGTACCTGGTACGGCAGGCGCACGGCAATGAAGCGGTAGGCCGGGTCGCTGCTTTCGGCGCGCAACTCGTTGATGGCGCGTTGGGCGAGCAGGGCGGCAGTCAGCGAATCGACGCCCCCGCTGATGCCCAGTACCAGGGTCTTGAGACGGGCGTTGGCCAGGCAATCCTTGATGAACGCCACGCGCCGGGCGACTTCGGCCTCGAGCGCAGCGGCGTCTGCGAACGGCGGCTGCACGTTGAGCGCCTGGGCAATCTCTTGCTGAACGGCTTGCATGGGTTACTCCTTGCTGGGGATTTTGAACACGTGACGCATGTAGGCGACGAAGTTCTCGTCGCGGCACTGGGTCTTGGCGGCCTCGTCAGAGATCTTCGCCACCGGCGAGCCGTTGCAGTCGGTCATTTTAAGCACGATATTCATCGGCGCCACGCCGGGCATGTCGCAGGTCAGGTTGGTGCCGATTCCGAAACTGACGTTTATGCGCCCGCGCAGGGCACGGAAGATCTGCAACGCGCGGGTCAGGTTGAGGCCGTCGGAGAACACCAGGGTCTTGGTCATCGGGTCGATTCCCAGCCTCTGGTAATGGGCGATGGCCTTTTCCGCCCAGGCCACCGGCTCACCCGAGTCATGGCGCAGGCCGTCGAACAGCTTGGCGAAGTACAAGTCGAAATCGCTGAGGAAGGCATCCATGGTGATGCAGTCGGTCAGGGCGATGCCGAGCAGGCCGCGGTACTCCCGGACCCAGCAGTCCAGGGCGGCGATCTGGCTGTCGATCAGCCGCGGGCCGAGCTGCTGGTGGGCCATGATCCATTCGTGGGCCATGGTGCCCAGCGGCTTGATATCCAGTTTCCATGCCAAATCGACGTTGCTGGTACCGACGAAGCGGGCCGGGAAGTCATCGCGCAGTACCCGCACCACCTCCTCCTGCACGCGGCTGGAAAAACGCCGGCGGGTGCCGAAGTCGGCCACTTGAAGCTCGGCCAGTTCGTCGACGCTGGCATGCGCCTGCAGCCAGTCGAACTTGCGGTAAAGCTGGTCACGGGCCTCGGCCAGGCGCATGCGTGGGTGCAGGTGGCGGTTGCGCACTTCGCTGATGATGGCCAGCAGCGGGACTTCGAAGAGGATCACATGCAGCCAGGGGCCTTTGAGGCGCAGGTACAGCTGGTCGCTCTCGATTCCCACCCGTACATAGCGCAGGTTGAAACGGAACAGGCGCAGGAAACGCAGGAAATCGGGCTTGAGGAAGCTGATGCGTTCGAGGAAGGCCAGCTGGCCATCATCGAGGGTAAGTTCGCTCAGCCGTTCGAGCTGGTTGCGGATCTCGCCCAAGTAGGGGCGCAAGTCTTCGCCATTGCGGCAGCGGAATTCCCACTCCACGTCGGCATCCGGGTAGTTGTGCAGAACGCCCTGCATCATGGTGAGCTTGTAGAAGTCGGTGTCGAGCAGGTTGTGCACGATGCGCTCAGCGAATGCGCTCTCGCTCATCAGGGTGGGCTCCAAAGCGGCGAATGGCGGTCATTGTGCCACAGGAATTGTGCCGAACTTGCCGGCAACGCGTTACCGGCGGGAGCGGGTTCGCCCGCAAAGAGGCCGAAACCGACAAAACAGGTGTTTTTCTGTGCACCAGCTAGCCTTGAAACGGTGCCGCCTGTAGCAGTTGCGCACCAGTGGTGTGCACTTCGGTGACGTCTGCTGTTACAGGGTGGTTGCACGTAAACACTTGTCAGGGTTGCAATGATGGCACTGGGCGGTTGCTCCTTGTTTGCGCGCATGGTGGCGCTGGTCGCGTGGCAGACGGTTGCACACTCAGTAAAGAAAAGGCCGTCGGTCGCCTCGACGCGGCCCCAACAGTGTGATTTCCCGGAAGACAAAACCGATGGCACGGCCCTTGCTCTGAGCACAGGGCTGAGAAGTTGTAGTGCCAACCAAAAAAAACTCTAGGAGCACCACCTCATGTCGCAGACGTTTTACAAGAAAGGTTTCCTGGCACTGGCCGTAGCTACGGCACTGGGTGTTTCTTCGTATGTTCAGGCCGACGTCAAGATCGGTGTCGCGGGCCCGATGACCGGTGCTAACGCAGCGTTTGGCGAGCAATACATGAAAGGTGCCCAGGCGGCAGCTGACAAGATCAACGCTGCCGGTGGCGTCAACGGCGAGAAAATCATCCTGGTCAAAGGCGATGACGCCTGCGAGCCGAAACAGGCTGTATCGGTTGCCAACCGTTTGGTCGATCAGGACAAGGTAATCGGTGTGGTGGGCCACTTCTGCTCCTCCAACACCATTCCAGCTTCCGAGGTGTATGACGAAGCAGGCGTGATCGCCATCACCCCTGGCTCTACCAACCCACAAGTCACCGAGCGCGGGTTGAGCGCCATGTTCCGCATGTGCGGCCGTGACGACCAGCAGGGCATCGTTGCCGGTGACTACATCGTCGATGTGCTCAAGGGCAAGAAGGTGGCGGTGCTGCACGACAAGGATACCTATGGCCAGGGCCTGGCCGATGCAACCAAGGCGCAGCTGGAGAAGCGTGGCGTCAAGCCGGTGCTGTATGAAGGCCTGACCCGTGGCGAGAAAGACTTCAGCGCCGTGGTGACCAAGATCCGCTCCACCGGTGCCGACGTGGTCTACTTTGGCGGCCTTCACCCCGAAGCCGGTCCGCTGGTACGTCAACTGCGCGAACAAGGCCTGAAGGACGTCAAGTTCATGTCCGATGACGGCATCGTCACCGACGAACTGGTCGCAACTGCGGGCGGCGCCCAGTACGTAGACGGCGTGTACATGACCTTCGGCGCCGACCCGCGCATGCTGCCAGACAGCAAGGCGGTGGTGGAAGAATTCCGCAAAGCCGGTACCGAGCCTGAAGGCTACACCCTCTACGCCTACGCTTCGCTGCAAGCCCTGGCCGCTGCCTTCAACGGCGCCAAGTCGAACAAGGGCGAGGACGCTGCCAAGTGGCTCAAGGCCAACCCGGTGCAGACCGTCATGGGCGAGAAGAAGTGGGACAGCAAGGGCGACCTGACTGTCTCCGACTACGTGGTCTACCAGTGGGACAAGGACGGCAAGTACCACCAGCTGGAAAAACAAAAATAACAACGGCAACCAGCCCGGGCCTGCGCCCGGGCCGATGCCCCTGCGGTACCTGTCTTTATTCGGAGATCTGCACGGTTCTGCGCTGCGAGGGCCGCTTTATCCGTGGCCTGCCGTGGTCGGCGCTTGTGCAGTCTCAATCAGGTGAGATTGCGTTATGGATGGTATTTTCCTGCAGCAACTGGTCAACGGCCTGACCCTCGGGTCGGTCTATGGCCTGATCGCCATCGGCTACACAATGGTCTATGGCATCATCGGCATGATCAACTTCGCGCACGGCGAGGTGTATATGATTTCCGCGTACCTCGCGGCAATCAGCCTGGCATTGCTGGCTTATTTCGGTATCGAGTCGTTCCCCCTGCTGATGTTGGGCACCTTGTTGTTCACCATCGTCGTCACGGGTGTGTATGGCTTCACCATTGAACGCATCGCCTACAAACCCCTGCGCAACTCCACCCGCCTGGCACCGCTGATCAGTGCCATCGGCATCTCGCTGATCCTGCAAAACTATGCGCAGATCAGCCAGGGCGCCCGCCAGCAAGGCGTGCCGACCCTACTCGAAGGCGCCTGGCGCGTCGAAGTGGGCACTGGCTTCGTGCAACTGACCTACACCAAGATCTTCATCCTGATTGCCGCATTCGTCGGCATGGGGCTGCTCACCTATGTGATCAAGTACACCAAGCTCGGCCGTATGTGCCGCGCTACCCAGCAAGACCGCAAGATGGCCTCGATCCTTGGCATCAACACCGACCGGGTGATCTCCTACGTGTTCGTCATCGGCGCGGTGATGGCTGCGCTTGCCGGTGTGCTGATCACCATGAACTACGGCACCTTCGACTTCTACGCCGGCTTCATCATCGGCATCAAGGCATTCACCGCTGCGGTGCTCGGCGGCATCGGCTCGCTGCCCGGCGCCATGTTGGGCGGGATTATCCTGGGTATTTCCGAGTCGTTGTTCTCTGGCCTGATCAACTCCGACTACAAGGACGTGTTCAGCTTCTCGCTGCTGGTGCTGATCCTTATCTTCCGCCCACAAGGCCTGTTGGGTCGCCCGCTCGTGGCTAAGGTGTGAACATGTCCACTGCCAAAACTGCCTCCGTTTCCGAAACCCAAGGTTTCGATCTCAAACGCAGCCTGCTGGAGACCATCGTCGCCGGCCTGCTCGCGCTCATTGTCTTTGGTCCGGTCGTCGGCGTGGTGCTCGACGGCTACAGCTTCAATGCCGAACCCCGCCGCGTGGCCTGGCTGGTCGGTGGCGTGATGGCCGGGCGCTTCCTGCTCAGCCTGTATCTGCAGACCGCTGCAGGCAAACGCATGTTGCAAGGCTTCGACAGCGGCGGCTCGGGGGTGCACGTCAATGCACCGAACTACAAGTCGCGTCTGCGTTACATCATTCCGGCGCTGATCGTGATCGCAATCGTCTTCCCCATCTTCGCCAACAAGTACCTGCTGACCGTGGTCATCCTCGGCCTGATCTACGTGCTGCTGGGCCTTGGCCTGAACATCGTGGTGGGCCTGGCGGGCCTGCTCGACCTGGGCTACGTGGCGTTCTACGCCATCGGCGCCTATGGCCTGGCGCTGGGCTACCAGTACCTGGGGCTGGGGTTCTGGAGTGTGCTGCCACTGGCGGCCATCGCCGCAGCTCTGGCGGGGTGCATACTGGGCTTCCCGGTGTTGCGCATGCACGGTGACTACCTGGCGATCGTGACCCTGGGCTTTGGCGAGATCATCCGCCTGGTACTGAACAACTGGCTGTCGTTCACCGGTGGCCCGAACGGCATGCCGGCCCCGGCGCCGACCTTTTTTGGCCTGGAGTTCGGCCGTCGAGCCAAGGATGGCGGGGTGCCGATCCACGAGTACTTCGGCTTCGATTACAACGCCAATCTGAAGTTCGTGTTCATCTATGCCGTGCTGTTCCTGGTCGTGCTGGCGGTGCTGTACATCAAGCATCGGCTGACCCGCATGCCGGTTGGCCGCGCTTGGGAAGCGCTGCGTGAAGACGAAATCGCCTGCCGCTCGATGGGCCTGAACCATGTGCTGGTCAAGCTTTCGGCCTTCACCCTCGGGGCCTCCACTGCGGGCCTTGCCGGGGTGTTCTTCGCCACCTACCAAGGCTTCGTCAACCCGTCCTCGTTCACGTTCTTCGAGTCGGCGCTGATTCTGGCCATTGTCGTACTTGGCGGCATGGGTTCGACCGTGGGCGTAGTGATCGCTGCGTTCGTACTGACTGTAGCGCCAGAGCTGCTGCGCAGCTTCTCCGAATACCGGGTGCTGCTGTTCGGTGTGCTGATGGTGCTGATGATGATCTGGCGACCGCGTGGGCTGATCCGCATCAGCCGTACCGGTGTGGTCCCGCGTAAAGGAGTCGCGCCATGAGCGACGAAATCATTCTCTCGGTCGATAACCTGATGATGCAGTTCGGTGGCATCAAGGCGCTCAGCGACGTCAGTCTCAAGGTCAAGCGTAACCAGATCTTCGCCCTGATCGGCCCCAACGGCGCCGGCAAGACCACGGTGTTCAACTGCCTGACCGGTTTCTACAAGGCCAGCGGCGGGCGCATCGAGCTGAACGTGCGCGGTAGCCATACCAACGTCATCCAGTTGCTTGGTGAGCGCTTCCAGGCGGCGGACTTCGTTTCGCCGGCACGTTTTGGTTCGCGCCTGTACTACAAGATGTTCGGTGGCACCCACCTGGTCAACCGCGCCGGGCTGGCGCGCACCTTCCAGAACATTCGCCTGTTCAAGGAAATGTCGGTGGTGGAAAACCTGCTGGTAGCCCAGCACATGTGGGTCAACCGCAACCTGCTGGCCGGCGTGCTCAACACCAAGGCGTACCGCAAGGCCGAGAGCGATGCCCTGGACCACGCATTCTACTGGCTGGAGGTGGTCGATCTGGTCGACTGTGCCAACCGCTTGGCCGGGGAGCTTTCGTATGGCCAGCAGCGCCGCCTGGAAATCGCCCGGGCCATGTGCACGCGGCCGAAGATCATCTGCCTCGACGAACCGGCGGCCGGCCTCAACCCGCAGGAGACCGAAGCACTTAGCCGTATGATCCGCGTGCTGCGTGACGAGCACGACATCACCGTGGTGCTGATCGAACACGATATGGGCATGGTCATGAGCATTTCCGACCATATCGTCGTGCTCGACCACGGCAACGTCATCGCCGAAGGCGCGCCGCAGGATATCCGCCATAACCCGACGGTGATAGCCGCCTACCTGGGTGCCGACGAAGAGGAGCTGGTATGAGTGCACCCATTCTGGAACTGAAAGACCTGGACGTGTTCTACGGGCCGATCCAGGCATTGAAAAAGGTCTCGATGCACATCGATGAAGGTGAGACGGTGAGCCTGATCGGCGCCAACGGTGCCGGCAAGTCGACCCTGCTGATGTCCATCTTCGGCCAGCCGCGCGCAGCCTCCGGGCAGATTGTCTACCGTGGCACCGACATTACCCGCAAGTCGTCGCACTACATCGCATCCAATGGCATCGCCCAGTCGCCTGAAGGGCGCCGGGTTTTCCCCGACATGAGCGTCGAGGAAAACCTGATGATGGGTACCATCCCTATCGGTGACAAATATGCCAGTGAGGACATGCAGCGCATGTTCGAGCTGTTCCCACGGTTGAAGGAGCGGCGAAACCAGCGTGCGATGACCATGTCCGGTGGTGAGCAGCAGATGCTGGCTATCGCCCGTGCGCTGATGAGTCGGCCCAAATTGCTGCTGCTCGACGAGCCGTCGCTGGGGCTGGCGCCGATCGTGGTCAAGCAGATCTTTTCAACCCTGCGCGAACTGGCCAAGACCGGGATGACCATCTTTTTGGTGGAGCAGAACGCCAACCATGCCTTGAAGTTGTCCGACCGGGCCTATGTGATGGTCAACGGCGAGATTCGCATGACCGGCACCGGGCAGGAGTTGTTGGTCAACGAAGAGGTTCGCAGCGCCTATCTTGGCGGGCACTAAGCTGAATCCGGGGCTGCTTTGCGGCCCCAATCGTCATCACTTGGCGGATGTGGACAACTTGTCGCATATCTTTCTTGAGCCACGCCACAATCCCTGCGCAAGCCATTGTTTCCACAGGCTCATTGTTGTCCACGGATAATGTGGAACCGCCTGTGGAAAACATGGTGGCATCTAGCTGCAAGCCTTTGAAATCAAGGCTTGCGCGGTTCTGTTCATATTTTGATCAGTCGGCGTTTGTGGATGATTCGGTGCGTGTTTCCACTAGCGCAATGAAGTGCGCAGCCATACGCGATGCGCTGTGGATAACTCTGTGCGAAACCCTTGGACAGAGTGCTGTAAGCGGCATGTTTGAAAGCGTTGCGCCATCCCCGCAACGTTGAGGGTGACCATAGTTCGCTGAAAGGGTTCCGCCTGATGATCAAGTTGCCCCCAATCCATGGGGAAAGCCTTGTGGATAACATGCGCATAGCTCGCGCTGGACCCTCTATCATGAGGCTTTGCGGGTAATGTACAAAAAATGACCAAGTGCTTCTATGGCTTGCTGACGACACCCGTCGCGGGCATGCTGCAAAGCTTGCCGAAAATAATCCACAGCGAGGAACAGAGCATGACGTCCACCGTATTCATCACTGGCGCGACTTCCGGTTTTGGCGAGGCCACGGCTCGCCGCTTCGCCGATGCCGGCTGGAAGCTGATCCTTACGGGCCGGCGCAAGGATCGCCTTGATGCCTTGTGTGCCGAACTGTCGGCCAAGACCGAAGTGCATGGCCTAGTGCTCGATGTACGTGACCGCAAGGCCATGGAGCACGCCATTGGCAACCTGCCGGAAGGCTTTGAAAAGCTGCGCGGGCTGGTCAACAACGCAGGCCTTGCGCTGGGCGTCGATGCGGCGCAGAACTGCAGCCTGGACGACTGGGAAACCATGGTCGATACCAACATCAAGGGCCTGATGTACACAACCCGTTTGCTGCTGCCACGTCTGATCGCCCACGGCCGTGGTGCGTCGATCCTCAACGTGGGGTCGGTGGCGGGCAACTATCCGTACCCTGGCAGCAACGTCTATGGCGGTACCAAGGCATTCGTCGGCCAGTTCTCGCTCAGCCTGCGTTGTGACTTGCGTGGCACGGGTGTGCGTGTCAGCAACCTTGAGCCAGGGCTGTGTGAAAGTGAGTTTTCGCTGGTGCGGTTCGGTGGGGACCAGGCCAAGTATGATGCCACCTACGCCGGTGCCGAGCCTATTCAGCCGCAGGATATCGCCGAGACCATCTTCTGGATCCTCAACCAGCCGGCCCACATCAACATCAACAGCCTGGAACTTATGCCGGTGAGCCAGGACTGGGCTGGGTTATCGATTGATCGTTCGGTGAAGGGCTGATGCAATAGGGTTGCTTCTCTGCCCAATCGCCGGCAAGCCGGCTGCCACAGGAGTTGCGGCCCCGCTTGCCCTGTGGAAACCAGCTTGCCGGCAATTGCGTCAGTTCAGGCGCTGCAAGCCTTCCAGGCAAGTCGCCAGGTGATAGGGCGTAGTCGAAGGCATGTCATGCCTGCTGACCGCACCTTCACCATCGCGGCACTCATACCAGCCTCCATCGTGCAGGAAGCGCTGGTGCATTGCCTGCAACTGCTCAGCCAGCTTCACTCCACTCCCTGGCCGCAGTGCAAGCGCCCGCAGATACTCAGCCTGTGCCCAGATCCGCTGGGTCGCATCGATCACCTTGCCATCCACGGCCAGCATTGCCAGCACCGCAGTATCCTTCACTCCGCACTGCTCGGCGTAACCGAATGCGCGGTCGATCGACGCATGCAGCGGCGTGCCGCGCAGCAGTGCCGAGGTATGCAGCAGGTAGAACCACTCGAACTGATGCCCCGGCTCGAACCAGTTATCCACAGCACTGCGGGGTTTTTCCAGCATCAGGCCATGTTGCGGCTCGATGAAGTGCGTCTGCAGGGATTGGCACAGTTGCAGCAGTGCCTGTTGAACACCTTGATCTGCACGCACGGCGAGAACCTGCAGGAAAGCTTCGGCCAGGTGCATCTGTGGGTTTTGCAGCGGGCCGCTGCCGAGTTCGGACCAGTCTTCACCGAGGTTCGCTTCGTAGAGGCCGTCATCGCGGGCAAACTGCTCGCTGACGATCTCAAGGGCAGCATTGAGTGCCGACTCCACCAGGCCTTCGCGGACTTTGCCCCAGTAATGAGCGCAGGCAAACACGATGAATGCATGGGTGTAGAGGTCCTTGCGCCGGTCCAGCGGCTTGCCTTGGGCATCGATGCTGTAGAACCAGCCGCCATGTTCGGCGTCGTGGAAATGCCGCTGCAGTGAGCGGAACAGCGCTGCCGCACGCTCGGCCGCGCCGGGTTGTTCGATGCGGCTGCTGAATAGGTACAACTGACGCGCGCAGGCCATCGCCCGGTACCGCTGCACCGGCAGCGGGTGGTGAGTGGCATCCAGTGCCTCGTAGGGCAGCGCCATTTCGGCATTCCAGCCCGGGCCCAGCCACAGCGGCACGATGCGTTCGGCGAAGTGCTGGTTGAAGCGGGCAAGTTCGGCTGGAGTGGGGCGGGGGTCGGACATGAATGCGCTCGTCACAATCGGGCAGTGCGCCATGGTAGCAGAAGTGCGCTTCAGCCCGGATTACCCAGACCCTGCCAATGCCGTGCACCGACGAAGATGAAGCGTAACTGCTGGGTTATCTTGTCCCGTGCGCTCAGGGCCTGTGGATAACCTTGCTCCGGGTTGTCGATCAGTTCCGGCAGGGTGGCAAACACGGTCTTCACCACCAGGTCGGCAATCACCGCCAGCGCTGCATCGTTCAGGTGCTGCCAGCGTTTCATTCGCGCAAGATCGGTGGCCAGGTCGTTGCTGATACCTTGGCGCAGGCGGCCGATGGCCTGGCGCACCGCCTGCGAGCCGCCGTACTGCTCGCGGGCCAGGAATAGGAACTGTGCCCGGTGGGCGGCTACCACGTCGAGGAAGATGCGTACCGAGGCGTCGGTGATACCCCCCAGTTCGAACTCGTTCTGCCGCACCAGGCGGATGGTCTGGCGGAAGGTGTCATCGACCTCGGCCACCAGGGCCAGGCCAAGGGCATCCATGTCGGGGAAGTGCCGATAGAACCCGGTGGGCACGATGCCGGCGGCCTTGGCCACTTCGCGCAGGCTGATGCTGCCGAAACCACGGCCACTTTCCATGAGCTGGCAGGCCGCATCGAGCAGGGCCTGGCGGGTCTGTAGCTTCTGTTCGGCGCGCGGCAGCATGTCAGGTCATTGATCGCGAAGGAAACCTGCACTTTATTGGCTCATGGACAAAAGTCAAAAAAAGGTTTCACGCTGCCTGCCCGTCGTGGTGGCGGGAAGCGTAATGCTCGATGTAGCTGTCGCTGCTGATCGGCGCCTCCAACATTCTCATGTCCATGCGTTTCAACCGCTCCAGAATCAAGGGTGCATGCTGCACCAGCAGTGCCTGTTTGCGGTTTGCCCAGCTCCTGATCTGCCTGGAGGATGCTGCCTGGGTCCGTACCAGCGCCACAGCGTGTTGCTCTAACTGGCTGAGCAGAAACACATCGAGGATAACGCCATCCAGTGGGCTTTCATTGACATGGGCCAGGTAGCGCACACTGGCAATGCGTACCCCCAGCAGCTTGGCCAGCAGCAGCATGTCCTCGCTTTTCAAGAACCGGTCACGCTTGTCGGCAATGCCTGAGCGGAGGAGGTCGATACAGGTATCGAGGTGTTCGAGCAGACGCTGGCGCTTTTTGCCGGTCACCGCGTGCGCGCTGGCTGGGGCCGCGTGTTTCATATAGTAGGCAGCGGCTTTGAGCATGATCACCAGATTTTCGCCTTCGGCGGTGATCGCGCCATTATTGTTCAACAGGTAACCGATGATCTTGTTCGCCGCGAACATACCTTGTGCGCCACAACGTTCACGGCAGCGCACCAGAATGTCCTGGCTGGCCCAGGTCGAAACTGCCTTGAGAATTGCAACTTCATTGAGTACATCAGGCGCTAAAGGCTTGAGCGCATCCTTGCCGTGCCCGGCGACGATCTGTTCAAGCCACGCGGCATGAACAAGGTTGGTCACGACATCAATGGCCAGTGGGTGGCGATAGGTGGGATGGGCAAGCAAGTTGACCGGGCCGGCCGGGCTGAAGGTCTGGCGTTTCTGTGCGTAGGTGTAATTGATATGCAAGCCGGCCATCGCCACTGCCAGGGCGCAACTGGCCATGCACAGCTTGCCGGATTGGACACGTTCGATGGAGCGCATGAAGCGTTGACTGCGTGTAGTGTCCAGCGTGCGCAGTTGCCCATCGCGGTCCAGTTCGATGGTGCCTCGCTGCAAAAGGGCCTCGTAAGGGAGTTCGACGTTTTCGAACGAGGTCATGGCATTGTCCAGGTGCATCCCCGGTTTGTGGCCCAGTGCAGTAATACGAACACCGGGGTACGCCATGTCGCCCGCGTGCAGCGGCACAAGAAACGGCAAGATACCGATGAACTTGTCGTTGACCATCAGGCGCGCCATTACCACCGCGATCTTGGGCAATGGACTGTGCGTGCTGTTTGGCATGAACTTGTAGGATTGGCGGCTGGGCGAATCAAGCACGAATACCTGCCGCTCGGGGCAATAGCGTGCTTCTGTTTCCAGTGAAAAAAGATTGCTGCCATACCCCAGTTCCGTGGCGAGGTATACACCGATTGCATTGCCTTCGTTCAACTGTTTGTACAGGCTGCGCACATAGTCACTGTCATTGCCCATCGATTTGATCGAGCCCATGCACAAGTTGTAATGAATGGAGATCATCGATGCCAGGGCACCGTCATGTATGGCACAGGTTGTATGAAACCGAAGCAACTTAGGCAGATCGGCAAGCAATGCATCGCCCTGCAGGCTTGGCTGCGCCAACAGTTCAGTAAAGGTTCGTTTGGCCTCTTCGCTGTTCTCGATCGGCCGGGCAATGAGCGCCAGCAGTCTTTCGTCCAGCCAGTCAGGCCTGAGTGCTATCAGATCAGTTGCCGGGTTTCTCATTTGAACGCTCCGTAGCCATACTTTCAGTAACCTAGCAATGGCGATGGGCGATTTGAAACTAGCAGAATTACCAGTTGCGCGGGGCGGTGTTGCCTGAAAACAAAGCCCGGTCAATTGACCGGGCTGGGAGGAGGGTGGGCACATTGATGCAGGTTGTTGTTTTCGGCCATGGAGATCAGCTCACACGGCTGATTTCGATCAGTCGATCCGAACCGCCTTCCGCAACACGGCCGGTGCGTTCGATCAGGCGATCCGAACCGCCTTCCGCAACACGGCCGGAGCGCTCGATCAGGCGATCCGAGCCACCTTCCGCAACACGGCCGGTGCGTTCGATCAGACGATCCGAGCCACCTTCCGCAACACGGCCGGTGCGCTCGATCAGGCGATCCGAACCGCCTTCGGCAACACGGCCACTGCGTTCGATCAGACGCTCGGCACCACCTTCGGCAATGGTCTTCAGCGGTTGGGCTATTTCAACAGCGCTGGAGCGCGATTCGGCGGTCAGGTGCTGATCGGCAGCTGGGACGGCGAAGGCGTTGGCAGCAAGAATGGACAGCGTCAGGGTCAGCAATTGGCGTTTCATGATTTCGGTGCTCCTCTCGGGGGCTGGAAAGTGGGTACGAAGCCAATGCTACGCTCGGTAACGCCAGAGAGAAGTTCATACGGATAATGGTAACAATCGATGGTATTGATAGCGCAGTGTCAAGGCTCTAACGCAGGTGTTTCAAGGCATCCTGTGGTTAAAAGCTGAGCAAGTGGGCAAGAAAACTTCGCTATCATGGGCTTCATGGATAAAACCCTAAGGGCTTTCATCAGTCCGAGATACTGAGTGCCATCGTTGTGCCCGTTTTGCCCCAAGCCGTCAGGAGAATAACGCAATGACGCGTCCCGCCAGAATCCTCGCCTGGACCCTTACCAGCCTACTGACCCTGCTGGCGATACTGGTGGTGGTGATCGCCACTTTCGACTGGAACCGCGTCAAGCCGCTGCTCAATGAGAAAGTATCCGAAGCGTTGCACAGGCCGTTCGCGATCAACGGTAACCTGGCGGTGCACTGGCGCACTGAGCCGGAAGAAGGCGGGTGGCGCGCCTGGCTACCGTGGCCGCACTTCATTGCCGAGGACCTGACCCTAGGCAATCCCGAGTGGCTGAAGGAGCCGAAGATGGTTGGCCTGGAGCGTGTGGAATTTCGACTGGCGCCGCTGCCGCTGGTATTCCAGCAGATCGTCATCCCGCGCATCGACCTGGTCAAACCCACCGCCAGCCTTACTCGCCTGGCCGATGGCCGCGCCAACTGGACCTTCGATTTCGGCCCCAAGGATGAGAATGCGCAGCCCTCCAAGTGGCAGCTGGACATCGGCGCCATCGGTTTTGACCAAGGTAATGTCAGCTTCGACGACCAGACTCTGAAAACCAGCATGAAGGTGCAGATCGACCCTCTGGGCAAACCGATCCCGTTCAGCGATATCGTTGGCAAAGCCAGCGCGGAAAAGGCCGGCGGAGCCCAGGATTACGCCTTCGGACTAAAGGCCCAGGGCCGCTACAAAGGCCAGCCTGTTTCCGGCACGGGCAAGATCGGTGGCCTGCTGGCGCTGCAGGACGCCAGTCAGCCGTTCCCGCTGCAGGCCGACGTGCGGATTGCCGATACCCATGTGGTACTCGCCGGCACCCTGACCGACCCGCGCAACCTGGGTGCGCTGGACCTTCGCTTGCGCTTGTCCGGCGCCAGCCTGGGCAACCTTTATCCGCTGACGGGGGTGACCCTGCCAGACACCCCAGCCTACGAGACTGATGGCCACTTGACCGCCAACCTGCATGCGGCCGAAGGCGCGACGTTCAACTACCAGGGGTTCAACGGCAAGATAGGTGACAGTGATATCCACGGCGACCTGGCGTTTACCGCGAGCCAGCCACGGCCCAAACTCTCCGGCAAGCTGGTGTCCAACCAGCTGTTGTTCAAGGACCTGGCACCGCTGATCGGTGCCGATTCCAACGCCGAGCAGAAAGCCCGCGGGGGCGCCAGCAAGCAGCCTGCCGGCAAGGTGCTGCCGGTGGAGGAGTTCCGCACCGACCGTTGGCGCACCATGGACGCCGACGTCCAGTTTGCCGGCAAGCGCATCGTTCACAGTGAACAGTTGCCATTCAATGATCTTTCCGCCCATGTAATCCTTGATGACGGCCTGCTGCGCTTGGAACCGCTGCGCTTTGGGGTGGCCGGTGGCAACTTGGCTTCCAGGATACGCCTGGATGGCCGCAGCGTACCGCTGCAGGGGCGCGCTCGGCTGACCGCACGTGGCTTCAAGCTCAAGCAGCTGTTCCCCACCTTTGCGCCGATGCAGACCAGCTTCGGTGAGCTCAACGGCGATGCCGATATCAGTGGCCGAGGCAACTCGGTGGCAGCCCTGCTGGGCACGGCCAATGGCGACCTGCGCATGCTGATCAACGATGGCGCGATCAGCCGCAGCCTGATGGAGATTGCCGGGTTGAACGTGGGCAACTACGTGATCGGCAAGCTGTTCGGCGATGAGGATGTGCAGATCAACTGCGCAGCGGCTGATGTTGGCATCAAGGACGGGCTGGCGAGCACGCGCCTGTTCATATTCGATACCGAGAACGCGATCATCTACGTCAACGGCACCGCCAACTTCGCCAGCGAGCAGCTGGACTTGAAGATTACCCCGGAGTCGAAAGGCTTACGGCTGTTCTCACTGCGTTCGCCACTGTATGTACGCGGGCCGTTTGCCAAGCCCGGTGCGGGCGTGCAGGCGGTGCCGCTAGCCTTGCGCGGCGCGGGCATGGTGGCCTTGGGTGTGGTTGCAGGGCCGGCGGCGGGGCTGCTGGCGTTGGTGGCGCCGAGCAGTGGCGATGAGCCTAACCAGTGCACCCCGTTGTTGCAGCAGATGAAAGCCGGCAAGGCGCCGGCTGAGGTGAAAGGCAAGGGTTAAGTGAACCGGGGCCGCAGGGCGGCCCCTGGCGATTACAAGCCTTGTAGCAGATCGGACATATCGTCTGCGTGTTCTTCTTCCTGAGCCAGGATGTCCTCGAAGATGCGACGCGTGGTCGGATCCTTGTCACCAATGTACTGAATGATCTCGCGGTAGCTGTCGATCGCGATGCGTTCGGCCACCAAGTCCTCCAGCACCATCTCCTTCAACGAATTGCCTGCTACGTACTGGGCATGGGAATTCTTGGTCAGGTTGTCCGGATTGAAGTCCGGCTCGCCGCCCAGCTGCACGATGCGCTCGGCCAGTTTGTCGGCGTGTTCGGCTTCCTGGTTGGCATGCTCGAGAAACTCCTCGGCAGCCACGCTCGCCTTGATCCCGCTGGCCATGAAGTAATGACGCTTGTAGCGCAGTACGCAGACAAGCTCGGTGGCCAGCGACTCATTGAGCAGGCGCAGGATTTCCTGGCGGTCGGCGTGGTAACCCTCGGTCACCGCACCTTGCTCGACGTGCTCACGGGCACGCTTGCGCAGGGTTTGCACATCGGTCAGTTCAACGTTGCTCATGGTTATCTCCAGACAAATCAGGACGGGTGGTCAGGATGTTGCGCAGGCTCAGGCGCCGTGTACGGCTTCGCTGTCCTCTTCTCGTTGTTTGCAAGTCTTGAAACCCTTGGCATCGACATGGCCGGTGGCATCGAAGCGCACGTAGTAAGGCTGTTGATGGCCATCGCGGTTGAGGATGTAGTCGTTGCAAGTGCCTCCGTGCGGCAGGTCGGTCGCATTCGATGGGCTGCCGCCGATGGCGATGACTTTCTGCATGGTCATGCCGTTTTCGACTTGCTTGACCAGCGGCTCGTCGCGGTAGGTGACGTAGTCCACCGGGTTTTCCGGGCGGCTGCCACAGGCGGCCAGGGTCGCGCTTGCCAGAAGGATTGCCAGGGTCTGTTTGTACATGGTCCCGCTCCTTGCTCAAGGGTCTGTTCTGGTTTGGAACCGCGCGGCGCGTCAGGAGTTCGATTGCGATGGTCATTCAGGCCGCTGTAGTGTTGGCCAGTCGACCACGCAAAGGGTTGGTTCCCATGCAGCAGGAATTGGCTACGCGATATCCATTGGTGCTGGTGCCGGGCATGCTCGGCTTTGTCAGGGCGCTGCTCTATCCCTATTGGTTCGGCATCGTGCCGGCCTTGCGCAAGGGCGGGGCGCAGGTGTTCCCCGTGCAGGTATCGCCCTTGCACTCCAGCGAAGTGCGCGGTGAGCAGTTGCTGGCAATCATCGAAGACATCTGCCAGCGTACCGGCGCTGACAAGGTCAACCTGATCGGCCATAGCCAAGGCGCCCTGAGCGCGCGTTATGCCGCAGCCAAGCGGCCTGACCGGGTGGCATCAGTGACTTCGGTGGCCGGGCCTAACCACGGCTCGGAACTGGCCGACCACTTGGCTCGCACAGCGCCGGGCGATTCTCCTCAAGGGCGCATTCTCAGGGCTGTTTTGCATGGCCTGGCGGTGCTGCTGGGGTGGTTGGAAACCGGCTGGCGCCGCGACTCATTGCCTATCGACGTGCACGCCTCGCACCAATCGCTGACTAGCGCCGGCGTAGCGCTGTTCAACCAGGCTTATCCACAGGGCCTGCCCGACACCTGGGGCGGTGAGGGGGCGGGAGAGGTCAACGGCGTGCGTTACTATTCGTGGTCAGGCACCTTGCAGCCAGGCGTCACTGACCAGGGGCGTAACCGCTTTGACGGCAGCAACCGCTTCTGCCGCCTGTTCGCCCGCAGCTTCGTCAAGGAAAAGGGGCAATGTGACGGCATGGTCGGGCGCTTCAGTTCGCACCTGGGGCAGGTGATCGGTGATGACTACCCGCTCGATCACCTGGACATCGTCAACCAGTCGCTCGGCGCCGTGGGCAAGGGCGCCGAGCCGGTGCGGCTGTTCACCGAGCACGCCGCCCGTCTCAAGGCTGCGGGGCTGTAGCGCTGCGGCGCACGGGGGTGGTCCAGCGTTCGGCGAGGACCACCCCGGCCAGGGTCAGCAGTCCGCCGACCAGGTGGTAGCTGGCCAGTTGCTCGTCGAGTGCCGCGGCGGCGATCAGCGCGGTCACCAGTGGCAGCAAGTTGAAAAACAGCGTGGTGCGGCTTGGCCCCAGGCGGTGAACGGCCTGCATCCATGCCAGCGGGGCGACCATCGAGGCCAGTACACAGGCGTACAGCACCAGGCCCGCGTTATGCACGTTCAGGCCGGTTTTGTCTGAAAACAGGAACAGTGGCAGCAAGACGATGATTGCCACCAGCACCTGCAGGTACAGCAGCTGCAAGGGCGGCAGGCGCAGCTGCCATTTCTTCAGCAGGAAGCTGTACAGCGCGTAGGCCAGGGTGGCCACCAGCATCAGCAGGTCACCGCGGTTCAGGCCTTGCTCCAGCAAGATGCCGGGATGGCCGGCGGAGACGACTTCCAGCACACCGATGAAGGACACCGCCGCGCCCGTCAGCGCACCGTAGCTCAGCCGCTGGCCGAGCCATGCGATGGACAGGGCCAGCGACATCAAGGGCATCAGCGAGAGAATGATGCCCATGTTGGTAGCGCTGGTGATGCTGGCCGCGAAGTAGGCGAGGCTTTGGTACAGGGCCATGCCGAGCACGCCAAGGACGAAGATTCTGGGCAGGTGCGGACGGATGGCCGGGCGGTTGCGCCACACGGCCGGCAGCAGGAACGGGGTGAACAGCAGCCCTGCGAGCAGCCAGCGGTAGAAGCCGATCTCGGCAGGGTGAATGGCACCTGCGGACAGCTTGGTGACTACAGTGTTGCCGGCCCAAATGAGGATGGCGGTGAGGGGGTACAGATAATTCATGACGCAAAGGCTCTTGGATGCTCATAAGCCTCCGTGGGAGCGTGCCCGCTTTCACAGAGGTTGTATGATGGCCCCGTATTATCGTTTGTCTGTCAGCAAGCCTATACTCCTATCCAGACAACCTGCCCCTTGAAGCAGACAGCATGCGCCGCAAATACCTCGATATCCCCCAGTTCGACCAGCTTCCCGCGCCCGTCTACCTGCGCCACGACGAATTTGGCGCCGACACTCACAGCCCGCCCCATCGCCACACCTGGGGCCAGCTCAACTACACCGCCCACGGCGTCATGCACCTGGATGTCAATGGCCAGCGTTTTCTGTCACCCCCGCATTACGCGGTCTGGGTGCCGCCGGATACCGAACATGGTTGCTACAACCCTCAGGCCATCGTTTACCGCTCGGTCTATCTCGACCGCAGGCTGTGCGCCGGCCTACCGCAGCAGCCGTGCAGCCTGGTGATCAGCGATATCCTCAAGGCCATCCTCGGCGACTTCGCCCGCCGTGACGTCAAGGTGGCTCAGGACGAACGCGACCAGCGTCTGGTGCAGGTGCTGCTTGATCAGTTGCTGCTGGCACCCACCCAGACCTGCTACCTGCCCTTCGCTCAGAGCGAGGGCCTGCGCCAGGTGCTCGATGCCCTCGGTGCTGAACCTGGTGACAACCGCCCGCTGGCGGACTGGGCGGCGCAGGTGCATGTCAGCGAGCGCACCCTGGCGCGGCAATTTCTGCGCGAGCTGGGCATCAGCTTTGGTGAGTGGCGCCTGCGCCTGAGGTTTTTGCGGGCCATCGAGGCGCTGGAGGCCGGCTTGCCGATACAGGCCATCGCCTTCGACCTGGGCTACAGCAGCGCCTCGGCATTCATCGCCATGTTCCAGCGTCAGGCCCATTGCACGCCGGAGCAGTACCGGCGGCAAGCGCGGACGGGTGTGTAAAATTTGTTGTCTACACTCACCTGCGACACCGTGCATCGGGCGCGGGAGACAAGGAGACCACTCCATGAAGATGCTGCACATGCCATTGCTGGCGTTGGCCGTTATGTTCAGTGCGCAGGGATTCGCTGCCACCGCGCAACAGGAAAAGATGACCTCGTGCAATGCCGACGCTTCTGCCAAGGCGCTCAAGGGCGATGAGCGCAAAGCCTTCATGAGCAACTGCCTGAAGAAAAGCGTACCGCCTACCCAGCAGGAAAAGATGAAGATCTGCAACGCTGACGCCAGCGCCCAGGCCCTCAAGGGCGACGAGCGCAAGGCCTACATGAGTGACTGCCTGAAGAAGAAATGACCTGCGCCTATGCCTGTAGGACGAAGGCTGGCAGACTGCGGTTCTTTTCCGTTGTCTGCCGTTGAGGCTGTATGACTTTCACCCCCCGCCAGGTCACCCTGGCCAGCTGGATCATCGTATTTGCCGGCCTGCTGCTGGCGCTCCCCCTGAAATTGTTACCCAGCCTGCTGGCCGGGCTGCTGGTGTTCGAGCTGGTCAACATGCTCACGCCACGGCTGCAGCCGATCATTGCCGGGCAACGTGCACGTTGGCTGGCGGTGGCGCTGCTGGGTACCCTGGTGGTCAGTACCCTGACCTTGTTGATCGCCGGCGCGTTCAGCTTCCTGCTGCACGAGGCAGAGAACCCCGGCGCATCGCTGGACAAGTTCATGGCCCTGTTCGAGCGTGCCCGTGGCCAGTTGCCGCCGTTCATCGAGGGCTACCTGCCGGCCAGTGCCGCGGAGTTCAAAGTGGCCATCGGTGAGTGGATCAAGAGCCACCTCAGCGACCTGCAGCTTGTAGGCAAGGGCATGGCGCACATGTTCGTGACGCTGCTGATCGGCATGATTCTCGGCGCTATCATTGCCCTGCAGCGCATCCCCGACATCTCGCGGCGCAAACCGCTGGCTGCCGCCTTGTTCGAGCGCCTGAGCCTGCTGGTGCAGGCGTTTCGCAACATCGTCTTCGCGCAGATCAAGATCTCGCTGCTCAACACCGTGTTCACCGGCATTTTCCTTGCTGTGGTGTTGCCACTGTTCGGTGTGCACCTGCCGCTGACCAAGACGCTGATCGTGTTGACCTTCCTGCTTGGGCTGTTGCCGGTGATCGGCAACCTGATGTCCAACACGCTGATCACCATCGTTGGCATGTCGCTGTCGATCTGGGTGGCTGCGGCCGCGCTGGGGTATCTGATCGTTATCCACAAGGTCGAGTACTTCCTCAACGCGCGGATAGTAGGGGGGCAGATCAGCGCCAAGGCCTGGGAGCTGTTGCTGGCGATGCTGGTGTTCGAGGCGGCGTTCGGGTTGCCGGGGGTTGTAGCGGGGCCGGTGTACTATGCGTACATGAAGAGTGAGCTGAAGCGGGCTGAGCTGGTTTGAGAGCTTCAAGCTTCAAGCTTCAAGCTTCAAGCTGCAAGATAAAGCTGAACGCGGTGGGCCTTCCATCGCCAATCGGCTTGTAGCTTGTAG
This sequence comes from Lelliottia jeotgali, assembly GCF_977070485.1. Classification (NCBI taxonomy): domain Bacteria; kingdom Pseudomonadati; phylum Pseudomonadota; class Gammaproteobacteria; order Enterobacterales; family Enterobacteriaceae; genus Lelliottia; species Lelliottia jeotgali. The sequence goes on along the minus strand of NZ_CDRVFO010000026.1, from coordinate 49,852 downwards.
CTTGTAGCTTGTAGCTTGTAGCTTGCAGCTCACCCGTAACGCTTGCGCGCCTCGATCGCCAGCCCGCTGCCGATGCTGCCGAAGATATTGCCCTCCACATGCCGCGCATTCGGCAGCATTGCCGCCACACTGTTGCGCAGCGCCGGAATGCCGCTGGAACCACCGGTGAAGAACACCGTGTCCACCTGACCTTCGCTTACACCGGCCTTGGCCAGCAGTTCGGTGACGCTGCCACGCACTCGCTCCAGCAGCCCTTCGATCGCACCTTCGAACACTGTGCGGGTCAGGTCCACGCCTAATTCGCGCTCGACGCGGCCGAGGTCGATACGGCGGCTTTCGTGGTCGGTCAGCTCAATCTTGCTGGCCTCGATTTCCATCGCCAGCCAGTGCCCGGCCCGCTGCTCGATCAGCTTGAACAGACGGTCAATGCCAAGGGTGTCCTCGATGTCATAGCGCATGCTGCCCAGCGCCAGTTGCGACTTCTGCGAGTACAGGGCGTTGATGGTGTGCCAGGTGGCCAGGTTGAGGTGGTAGCTGGTAGGCATCAGCGCACCGCTCTTCATCCGGCTGCCGTAACCGAACAGCGGCATCACGCCCTGCAGGCTCAACTGCTTGTCGAAATCGGTACCGCCGATGTGCACGCCGCCGGTGGCGAGGATGTCGCTCTGGCGCTCGGCCACCTTGTGACGCTCGGGTGACAGACGGATCAGGGTAAAGTCCGAGGTACCCCCGCCGATATCCACGATCAGTACCAGCTCTTCACGGCTGATGCCCGACTCGTAGTCGAACGCGGCGGCAATCGGTTCGTACTGGAACGACACGTCCTTGAAGCCGATCTTGCGTGCCACGTCGGCCAGGGTGTCCTCGGCCTCCTGGTCGGCAGCCGGATCTTCGTCGACGAAGAACACCGGGCGGCCCAGTACCACCTGATCGAAGCTGCGGTCGGCGGCGGTTTCGGCGCGCTTTTTCAGTTCGCCGATGAACATGCCCAGCAGGTCCTTGAATGGCAAGGCGCTGCCTAGCACGCTGGTATCGTGCTTGATCAACTTGGAGCCCAGCAGGCTCTTGAGCGAGCGCATCAGGCGGCCTTCGTAGCCTTCCAGGTATTCGTGCAGTGCCAGCCGGCCATACACCGGGCGGCGCTCTTCGATATTGAAGAAAACCACCGATGGCAGCGTGATCTTGCCGTCTTCCAGGGCTATCAGCGACTCGACCCCGGGGCGGTGCCAGCCGACCGTGGAGTTGGAGGTGCCGAAGTCGATGCCAAGGGCACGGGCCGGGGATACGTCAGACATGGGAAAAGGGCTTCCGGAGGCAAAACGGCCGCGCAGTTTATGCCACTTGGCCAGAGAATCAAGACCGGTCGTCTGCCTTGAAGCAAAGCCAAGCGAACCTTGAAAGGCTATGCTTGACCCTTATCTTCAGATGCAACATGAAAATTCACATTGGTGATCCATAGATGGACTTCAAAGACTACTACAAGATACTCGGCGTAGAGCCCACGGCGGACGAAAAGGCGATCAAGGCCGCGTACCGCAAGCTGGCGCGCAAGTATCACCCTGACGTCAGCAAGGAGCGCGACGCCGAGGAGAAATTCAAGGAGGCCAATGAGGCCTACGAGGTGCTTGGCGACGCCCAGAAACGCGCCGAGTTCGACGAGATCCGCAAGTACGGCGGCCAGCACGGTCGGCCATTCCAGGCCCCTCCGGGCTGGGAGAACCGTGGCGGTGCGGGCGGTGGTTTCGAGGGCGGTGATTTCTCCGACTTTTTCAGCTCGATCTTCGGCGCACGGGGCGGCAACCCCTTTGGCGGCGCTCGGCAACAACGCAGTGCCGGCAGGCGAGGGCAGGATGTGGAACTGGAACTGGCGATCTTCCTTGAGGAAACCCTGAGCAAGGAGTCCAAGCAGATCAGCTTCCAGGTACCGCAGACCAACGCCGCCGGCCAGCGTACCGGGTTCACGACCAAGACCCTGAATGTGAAGATCCCGGCCGGCGTGAGCGACGGTGAGCGCATCCGCCTCAAGGGCCAAGGAGCGCCGGGCAGCGCTGGCGGCGCCAACGGCGACCTGTTCCTGACCATCCGCATGGCACCGCACCCGCTGTTCGATGTCGAGGGCCAGGACCTGATCATCACTGTGCCACTGGCACCGTGGGAGGCGGCATTGGGCACCAAGGTGGCGGTGCCGACCCTGGACGGCAAGATCAACCTAACCATCCGCCCCGACAGCCAGAGTGGCCAGCGCCTGCGTGTGCCTGGCAAAGGCCTGGCGAACAAGCAGGGCGAGCGCGGCAACCTCTACGCCCAGCTCAAGGTAGTCATGCCGCCGGCATCCGACGCCTCTACCCGTCAATTGTGGACCCAGCTTTCCGAGAAGGCGGCGTTCAATCCGAGGACACAATGGAGTAAGTGATCATGAGCAGCACCCTGATCGTTCAACTGGACATGCGCACGCTTTGCCAGGAGGCCGATATCACGGCCGACTACGTGGTCGAGATCGTCGAGCACGGCATCGTTGAACCTTCGGGGCGAACGCCGGAGGAATGGTTGTTCGATGATCAGGCGCCGCTGCTGGCCAGGCGTGCGGCAAAGCTGCACCAGGAGCTGGAACTGGAGTGGGAGGGGGTGGCGCTGGCGCTGGAGCTGTTGGAGGAAGTGCAGCAGTTGCGCAGTGAGAACAGCATGCTGAAACAGCGGCTGGGCAGGTTCACCCAGATGTGATGTCGATTGCAGTGGCCCCATCACCGGCTTGCTGGCGATGGGGCCACTGCAATCAGCAGAAAACTCAGGCTGGCTCCGCTCTCGGGTCGAGCACCAGCTGCATGAAAGTCAAATCCAGCCACCGCCCGAACTTCACCCCCACCTGCGGCATCTGCCCGGTCACTACGAAGCCCAGACGCTCATGCAGGCGCACCGACGCGGCATTGCCACTCTCGATGGCCGCGACCATCACATGCTTGCCACACCCCCGTGCGCGCTCGATCAGTGCTGCCATCAACTGCGGCCCCAAGCCCTTGCCGCGCTGATCGCCACGGATATACACCGAGTGCTCCACGGTATTGCGAAAACCCTCGAACGGCCGCCAATCGCCAAAAGACGCATAGCCCAGCACACCGCTGTGATCCACGGCCACCAGAATGGGATAGCCCTGCTGTGCCCGGGCCTCGAACCAGGCGTGGCGGTTGCCCAGGTCCACCGGCGTATCGTTCCAGATCGCCGTGGTATTGCGCACCGCGTCGTTATAGATGTCGAGGATGCACGGCACGTCGGCGGGCAGGGCATCGCGAATTTCGTGGCTCATTGCTGCGTCTCACAAGGTCGAGGGCTGCAGATTAAATGGTTACCAGCCCCCGCACACCTTCGGCCTGCATGTTTTCACCGCGCCCGCGCTGGATGATTTCGCCACGGGCCATGACCAGATACTGGTCGGCCAGCTCCTCGGCAAAGTCATAGAACTGCTCCACCAGCAGGATGGCCATGTCGCCACGCTCTGCCAGGCGGCGGATGACCGCGCCGATCTCCTTGATGACCGATGGCTGAATGCCTTCGGTGGGTTCGTCGAGGATCAGCAGGCGTGGCCGGCTGGCCAGGGCGCGACCGATGGCCAGCTGTTGCTGCTGGCCGCCGGACAGGTCACCGCCGCGGCGTTGCTTCATCTGTTCCAGCACCGGGAACAGTTCGTAGATGAACGCAGGCACCTCACGGGCCTCGCGCGCCGGGAAGCGCGACAGGCCCATCAGCAGGTTTTCCTCGACGCTGAGCCGCGCGAATATCTCACGCCCCTGGGGCACATAGGCGATGCCTGCGTGCACCCGTTGCTGTGGCTTGAGCGTGGTGATCGGCTGGCCTTCCCACTCGACGCGGCCTTCGCGTGGGGGCACCAGGCCCATCAGGCAACGCAGCAGGGTGGTTTTGCCCACGCCGTTGCGCCCGAGCAGGCAAGTGACTTCACCGACCTTGGCTTCGAAGGACAGGCCGCGCAGGATGTGGCTGCCGCCGTAGTACTGGTGCAATTCACTGACTTCAAGCACTTTCAATTCCTCGTTCTTGTCAGCTACAAGCCTCAAGCCGCAAGGGGCAAGATAAAGCGCACAGCTAGTGCTTGCGGCTTGAGGCTTGCTACTTGAGACGCGTCAGCGCCCTAGATAAACCTCGACCACTCGCTCATCCGCCTGCACCTGCTCCAGTGACCCCTCTGCCAGCACGCTGCCCTGATGCAACACGGTCACATGGTCGGCGATGCTGCCGACAAATCCCATGTCGTGCTCCACCACCATCAGCGAATGCTTGCCGGCCAGGCCTCTGAATAGCTCAGCGGTGAACTCGGTCTCGGCATCGGTCATGCCGGCCACCGGCTCGTCGAGCAGCAGCAGTTGCGGCTCCTGCACCAGCAACATGCCGATCTCGAGGAACTGTTTCTGCCCATGTGACAGCAGGCCCGCCTGGCGCTGGGCCAGGGGCAGCAGGCGCAAAGTGGTCAGCACTTCCTCGATGCGTTGCTGTTGCTCACCGCTCAAGCGTGCTGCCAGGCAGGCCCAGACCGATTTTTCGGTTTTCAGTGCCAGCTCAAGGTTCTCGAACACAGTCAGTGCTTCGAACACCGTGGGCTTCTGGAACTTGCGGCCAATGCCGGCTTGGGCGATCTGGTATTCGCTCATGCGTGTCAGGTCCAGGGTGTCGCCGAAGAAGGCTGTGCCGGTGTCGGGGCGCGTCTTGCCGGTAATCACGTCCATCATGGTGGTTTTGCCGGCACCGTTGGGGCCGATGATGCAGCGCAATTCCCCAACACCTATGTACAGGTTCAGGGCATTGAGTGCCTTGAAACCATCGAAGCTGACGCTGATGCCTTCCAGGCTCAGCACCGTGCCGTGACGGGTATCCAGCCCCGCTTCACGGCGGCTGCCCAGGCCGATGGCGTCACGGCCGCTGCCAAGGTTGTCGAATACCGGTTCGAGCATGAATTCCGGATGCACTGGGGGCACGCCTTTCATGGCTGGCTCCTTTTCTTCAGCAGGCCGACCACGCCCTTGGGCAGGTACAGGGTGACGAGGATGAACAATGCGCCGAGGAAGAACAGCCAGAACTCGGGGAAGGCCACGGTGAACCAGCTTTTCATGCCGTTGACCAGGCCAGCGCCCAGCAGCGGGCCGATCAGTGTGCCGCGCCCGCCCAAAGCTACCCAGACAGCAGCCTCGATGGAGTTGGTCGGCGACATCTCGCTGGGGTTGATGATGCCCACCTGTGGCACATACAGCGCACCTGCCAGGCCGCACAGCACGGCGCTCAATACCCACACCAGCAGCTTGAAACCCCGTGGGTCATAGCCGCAGAACATCATGCGGTTTTCTGCATCGCGTACGGCGGTGAGCAGGCGGCCGAACTTGCTCTGGGTCAGGCGCCAGCACAGGTACAGGCTTGCCAGCAGCAAACCTACGGTCAGCAGGAACAGCACGGCGCGGGTGCCCTGTGCGGCAATGTCGAAGCCCAGAATCGTGCGAAAGCTGGTGAAACCGTTGTTGCCGCCAAACCCTGTTTCGTTGCGGAAGAACAGCAGCATGCCGGCGAAGGTCAGGGCCTGGGTCATGATCGAGAAATACACGCCCTTGATCCGCGAGCGGAAGGCGAAGAAACCAAACACCAGTGCCAGCAGGCCCGGCGCCAGCACCACCAGGCACAGGGCCCAGGCAAAGTGCTGGGTACCGGCCCAGTACCACGGCAGCTCGCTCCACGACAGGAACGTCATGAACCCCGGCAGGCCGTCACCGGCGGCCTGGCGCATCAGGTACATGCCCATGGCGTAGCCACCGAGGGCGAAGAACAGCCCGTGGCCGAGCGACAGCAGCCCTGCGTAGCCCCAGACCAGGTCCAGGGCCAGGGCGACGATGGCGTAACAGAGGATCTTGCCGACCAGCGTGAGGGTGTAGGCCGATACCTGCAAGGCATGGTCGGGCGGCAGCAACGACAGCAGCGCCATGGCCAGCAACAGCAGGACGACGACGGTGCCGATGGCTAGCGACAGGCGCGGCCCGGCTTTTTGCGAAGCGGTGACAAGCAGTGGCTGGTTCATCAGTCGATAACCCGTCCCTTGAGGGCGAACAGGCCTTGCGGGCGTTTCTGGATGAACAGAATGATCAACGCAAGGATGAGGATCTTGCCAAGCACCGCGCCGATTTGCGGTTCTAGCAGCTTGTTGGCTATCCCTAGGCCGAAGGCGGCCCAGAGGCTACCGGCCAGTTGCCCGACACCGCCGAGCACCACCACCAGGAAAGAGTCGATGATGTAGCTCTGGCCAAGGTCCGGGCCGACGTTGCCGACCTGGCTCAGCGCTACACCACCAAGCCCGGCAATGCCCGAGCCCAGGCCGAAGGCGAGCATGTCCACGCGCCCGGTGGACACGCCACAGCAGGCAGCCATGTTGCGATTCTGGGTGACCGCACGTACGTTCAGGCCCAGCCGCGTGCGGTTGAGCAGCAGCCAGGTCAGCAGTACCACCGCCAAGGCGAAGGCAATGATCACCAGGCGGTTGTAGGGCAGCACCAGGTTGGGTAGCAGCTGGATGCCACCAGACAGCCAGGCCGGGTTGCTGACCTCGACGTTCTGCGCGCCGAACAGCAGGCGGATGGCCTGGATCAGCATCAGGCTGATGCCCCAGGTCGCCAGCAGGGTTTCCAGCGGGCGGCCGTAGAGGTGGCGGATCACCGTGCGCTCCAGGGCCATGCCCACGCCGGCGCTGACGGCGAAGGCCACTGGCAGGGCAATCAGCGGGTAGAACTCGATTGCGCCTGGCGCGTAGCGCTGCAGCAGCACCTGGACCATGTAGGTGCTGTAAGCACCGAGCATGAGCATCTCGCCGTGGGCCATGTTGATCACGCCCAGCAGCCCGAAGGTGATCGCCAGGCCAAGGGCCGCCAGCAGCAGGATCGAACCCAGCGACAGGCCGCTGAAAGCCTGGCCGAGCAGCTCACCGAACAGCAGCTTGCGTTTGACCTGGGCCAGGCTTGTTTCAGCTGCAGTGCGCACGCCTGCGTCGGTTTCCACGTCGGGTTGCAGCAAGGTCTCCAGGCGGGTGCGGGCCAGCGGGTCGCCGGTTTCGCCGAGCAGGCGTACCGCCGCCAGGCGTACGGCTGGCTCGCTGGCGCCCAGTTGCAGGTTGGCCAGTGCCAGGCCAAGCGCGGCGTGCACGGTAGTGTCGGGTTCGCTGGCAAAGCGCCGGTCGAGGAATGCCATTTGCGCCGGTTGCGCACTTTTTTGCAGGTGCCGGGCGGCGGCCAAGCGAGTGTCGCTGTTGTCGCTGAGCAACTGGTGGCTGGCCAGGGCGTTATCGATCAGGCCGCGCAGGCGGTTGTTAAGGCGCACCTTGCGGGTGTCATCGGCTGCGATGCGGCCCTGGCGCAGGTTTTCCAGCAGCGGCAGGCGCGCGGCTTCGGGTTGCGCCGCCCAGCCTTCGAGCAGGCGAGCCTGCTCGGCGGGCTTGGCGGTGAGGAAGAATTCGCCCTCGCTGGCCTGGGTTGCCAGGGGCAGCAGGAGCAGCAGGGTAAGGAGGATTCTGAGCATGCGGGCAATCCTGGAAATCGGCGGTGGATTCATCGCCAGCAGCCGGCTCCTACAGGGTGGTGCTGTTCTCAGGACCCTGTGGAAGCTGGCTTGCCAGCGAATGGGCTGCAGCGCAGCCCCAGTGCACTCAGTTGCCTTTCACTGCATAGTCAGGGCGCTTGTCGTTGCCCGGAATGAACGGGCTCCACGGCTGCGCGCGCAGCGGTTGTTCGGTTTCCCAGACCACGCTGAACTGCCCGTCATCCTGGATTTCGCCGATCATTACCGGCTTGTGCAGGTGGTGGTTAGTTTTGTCCATGGTAAGGGTGAAGCCGGACGGTGCCTTGAAGGTTTGCCCACCCAGGGCTTCGCGTACCTTGTCGACATCGGTGGACTTGGCTTTTTCCGCCGCTTGCGCCCACATGTGGATGCCCACGTAAGTGGCTTCCATCGGGTCGTTCGTCACGGCCTTGTCGGCACCTGGCAGGTTCTTGGCTTTGGCGTAGGCCTTCCAGTCGGCGACGAACTTCTGGTTGACCGGGTTATCCACCGATTCGAAGTAGTTCCAGGCGGCGAGGTGGCCTACCAGCGGCTTGGTGTCGATGCCGCGCAGTTCCTCTTCACCCACCGAGAACGCCACCACCGGTACGTCGGTGGCTTTCAGGCCCTGGTTGGCCAGCTCCTTGTAGAACGGTACGTTGGAGTCGCCGTTGACGGTGGAGATAACGGCGGTTGTGCCGCCTGCCGAGAACTTCTTGATGTTGGCGACAATGGTCTGGTAATCGGCGTGGCCGAACGGCGTGTAGACCTCTTCGATATCCTTGTCGGCCACGCCTTTGCTGTGCAGGAAGGCGCGCAGAATTTTGTTGGTGGTGCGCGGGTAGACGTAGTCGGTGCCGAGCAGGAAGAAACGCTTGGCGCTGCCGCCGTCTTCGCTCATCAGGTATTCCACGGCCGGAATCGCTTGCTGGTTGGGCGCGGCGCCGGTGTAGAAGACGTTCGGCGACATCTCTTCACCTTCGTACTGCACCGGGTAGAACAGCAAGCCGTTGAGCTCTTCGAACACTGGCAGCACCGACTTGCGTGACACCGAGGTCCAGCAGCCGAACACAACCGCGACCTTGTCCTGGGTCAGCAACTGGCGGCTCTTTTCGGCGAACAGTGGCCAGTTGGATGCAGGGTCGACCACCACCGGTTCGAGCATCTTGCCGTTGACCCCGCCCTTGGCGTTGATCTCGTCGATGGTCATCAGCGCCATGTCCTTGAGCGATGTTTCCGAAATCGCCATGGTCCCGGACAGCGAATGCAGGATGCCGACCTTGATGGTCTCGGCGGCCTGGATGCTCCAGCTAAGGCCCATCGCCGCAATCGATGCGCTGAGGGTAAAGGCCTTGATCAGACTGCGACGCTTCATGTGCTCTCTCCGCTGAGTTTTTTTTTGGTGTTGGCCAAGCGGGGAGGGGCGTTGCAAGGGGTGTGCCGAACGGCAAAAGGTGCGTAATAGAAGGGTCGTGCGAGGTGATGGGGCGTTTGCAAGGTCCAGGTTGGTGCCTGGGATATTTGTGTGCACAGGATTGGGGCTGCAGAGCAGCCCCGTAGTGCCTCAGCTGTTGCGCACAGCTGTCCGCGGATGGCGCTTGCTACGCACACCCTGGTAAGTGACGGCCAGCAACACGAACCAGATCGGCGTGACGATCAGCGCAGAGCGGGTGTCCGCTTCCAGGCTAAGCAGCACCAGGATGAAGGCGAAGAACGCCAGGCACACGTAGCACATGAAGCGCCCGCCCGGCATCTTGTAGGTCGATGCCTGGTGCAGCGCCGCACGGGTTTTGCGGTACTTCAGATACGACAGCAGGATCAGCGTCCAGACAAACATGAACAGCACTGCGGAAACCGTGGTGACCAGGGTGAATGCCTCGATCACGTTCGGCACCATGTAGATCAGCACCGCGCCAAGCAGCAGGCAGGTGCACGAGAAGTACAGGCCGTTGGCCGGTACGGCGCGGCTCGACAGTTTTTCGAATGCGCGCGGTGCGTCGCCTTCCTGGGCCAGGCCGAAGAGCATTCGGCTGGTGGAAAAGACGCCGCTGTTGGCCGATGAGGCCGCCGAGGTCAGCACCACGAAGTTGATGATGCTCGCCGCCGCCGGCAGGCCGGCCAGCACGAACAGTTCGACGAACGGGCTCTTGCCCGGCACCACGTCGCGCCATGGAGTGACAGCCATGATCGCGATCAGTGCCAGCACGTAGAACACGATGATACGGATCGGTATCGAGTTGATCGCCCTTGGCAGGGTGCGTTCAGGGTTCTTGGCTTCGGCGGCGGTGGTGCCGACCAGCTCGATGCCGACGAAGGCGAACACGGCAATCTGGAAGCCGGCGAAGAAGCCCATCAGGCCATTGGGGAACATGCCGCCGTCATTCCACAGGTTGGCCAGCTGCGCGGTGCGCCCGCTCGGCGATTCGAAGCCGGTGATGACCATGTACAGGCCGGTGGCGACCAGGCCGAGGATGGCGACGATCTTGATCAGGGCGAACCAGAACTCCATCTCGCCGAACATCTTCACGGTAACCAGGTTAAGCGACAGCAGTACTGCAACGCAGGTCAGCGCGGGTATCCACTGTGGCAGGTCCGGAAACCAGAATTGCGTGTAGGCGGCGATGGCGACCACGTCGGCAATACCGGTGACAACCCAGCAGAACCAGTAGGTCCAGCCGGTGAAGTAGCCGGCCCAGGGGCCGAGCAGGTCGGCCGAGAAATCGATGAACGACTTGTAGTTGAGGTTCGACAGCAGCAGTTCGCCCATGGCGCGCATGACGAAGAACAGCATGAAGCCGATGATCATGTAGACGAAGATGATCGACGGCCCCGCCAGGCTGATGGTCTTGCCCGAGCCCATGAACAGGCCGGTGCCGATGGCGCCACCGATGGCGATCAGCTGGATGTGGCGGTTGGTCAGGTTACGCTGCAGGTGCTGCGCTTGAGCAGGAGGGGAAGAGGTCCGGGTCATTGGCTGCATTCCATTGAGGGTCAGTCTTTTTGTGAAAGCCGCGTAGGCTAACACGCGCGTCCCAAATCGGGGCGCGACAGATCGACTCGACTTTTCAGTAGCAGATGGCCGCTGTGCGGCCCTTTCGCGACACAAGGCCAACGCGGTCGTCTGTAGGAGCGGCCTTGTGTCGCGAAAGGGCTGCACAGCAGCCCCAATGGCCTCAAGTGCTGGCCAGCACCCTGCGCCTTACCACCAGGCTGTCCACCACCCACATCACGACCATCGACACCCCCACCAGCGGGAACATCACCCCTAGCACCAGCATCACCCCCACCGCTGCCTTCCAGCGCGGTAGGTCATGGCGCAGCGCCGGCACCCCCAGGCCTCCGGCCGGCCGGCGTTTCCACCACATCACCAGCCCGCTCACCGAGCCCAGCAAAATCATCAGGCACACCAGCAGAATGATGATCTGGTTCAGCACGCCGAACATCTTGCCCTCGTGCAGCATGACGCCCAGCTCGGTCGCCCGGGCCACCGGGCTGTAGTCCTGCCAGCGCACATCGGCCAGCACCTTGCCGGTGTACTGATCGACATGCAGGGTGGCGTCGTTGCGCGGGTCGTCGGCGAACACGGCGATGGTGAATACGCCATCGGCAGTGGTCGGCACGGTGATGCTGTAGCCGGGTTCCACCTCGCGCGCGTTGGCGAGGTCCTGAACCTGCTGCAGGCTCACCTGAGGTGCCGCTGGCCTGTTCGACATCATGTGGTGCCCGGCATGTTCGGCATGCGCACCGGACTGCGGCATCGGCGTGTTTTCCATGGCCCAGGGCACCGTCTGGCGGTGAGCGCTGTTCAGTTCACCGGCCTGTTGATCGGACTTGGGCACGTCATTCCACATGGCCGCCGGAAAGCGGTTCCACAGGTCGGCGTACTGTTTGCCCCACAGGCCGGTCCAGGTCATGCCGCTGAGCAGCATCAGCAGCAGCAGGGCCGAGCCCCAGAAACCGCTGACCGCGTGCAGGTCGCGCCAGAGCAGACGGCCACGCGCCGACAGCCGTGGCCACAGCACGCCACTGCCGCTGCGCCCGCGCGGCCACCACAGGTACAGGCCGGACACCACCAGCACGATGCCCCAGCCGGCTGCCAGTTCCACCAGTCGGTCACCGAGCGTACCGACCATCAGCTCGCCATGCAGGGCTCGGGCGACCGCCTGCAGGTTCTGCTTGGCATCCTGCTCGCCCAGGATCTTGCCGCTATACGGGTTGACGAACACATTCAGTTCGCGCCCACCGTCATGCACCACAAATTGCGCGCTGCGCTCGGCATCGATGGGTGGCAGATATTGGCCCACATGGCCTTTGGGGTAAGCCTGGCGCACTTCGGCCAGCATCACGTCGGCGCCCTGGCGGTGATGGCCGGCCTCGATAACCATCAGGTCACGGTACAGCAGTGGGTCCAGCTGCGGTTTGAACAGGTAGATGATCCCGGTAATCGCCAGCAGGATCATGAACGGGGCGACGAACAGCCCCGCATAGAAATGCCAGCGCCAGGCCAGGTTGTAGAAGGAAACGCGTGTTCCGCTCATGGGAACCTCCTGTTTGACCAGCTGAGGGGCGCAACCAGCGGCTGCGCCCGTTGTTGTTGTCAGAAGCTGAAATCGACCTTGGTCCAGAACGTCCTGCCCGGCTCGTTGACCGGCTGTGGATCGGAAGTCGGGTAGCCGAACCCGGCGTTCCCTGCCAGGTTCAGGTGCTCGGCGTAAACCTTGTCGAACAGGTTGTCGACGCCTGCGCTGAGCTTGAGGTTGTTGTTTACCTTGTAGGCGCCATTGAGCGAAAACACGCCGAACCCGGCGCTTGTTTCGTAGTCCTTGCCGACCACATTGCCCTGGTTTTCGGCGATGCGGTTCTGTGCAGCTACCAGCCGCCACAAGGCCCCGGCGCTCCAGGTGTCGCGGCTGTAGGTCAGGCCCATGCGGCTTTCCAGTGGTGGCATCTGCGGCAGCGCCTTGCCGTCACTGCTGTTCTTGCCCCAGGCGTAGGCCAGGGTTGCATCGGCCTTCCAGTTTTCTGTCAGCTTGTAGGCGGCGCCCAGTTCACCACCCATGATGCGGGCGTCGATGTTCTGCGCCTGGGAGGTGCTCATGCCCATCATGCCGGTACGGTAGTCGAACAGGATGTAGTCGCGGATCTGCCCGACGTAACCCGAAGCCCAGGCTTCAAGACGCTCGTCGCGGTATTGGATGCCGAAGTCGAGCTGGGTGGTCTTTTCTGGCTTGATGCCGTCGAAGGCGTTGGCGGCGCCAGAGGGCGCCAGCTTGGGCGAGAACAGCTCCCAGTAGTCGGGGAAGCGCTGGGCATGGCCAAGGCCGATGTAAGTGGTGGCCGGCACCGCCGCGAGGTCGTGCTCATAGCGCACGAAACCGCTGGGTAGGGTATCGGCGCGGGTATCACCTTCGGTAGCGCTGCCAGCCCGGAAGTCGCGGGCGGAGGCGCGATCGATACGGGCGCCGGTTATCAGCCGGTCAACCCCTGTGGCGTACCAGGTCAGTTCACCAAAGGCCCCGTAGTTGTGGAAGTCGGCATCCTTGGTCCAGGGCTGGCCCTTGTGCGCATCAACGCCCATGCCGCCACGCTGGCGATGTTCGTTGGTCTGTGCGTCGATGCCACTGATCAGTTGCACGTCGGCCCAGCGCCAGGTGGCCTTGATGCGTGCGCCCATTGTGCGGCGGTCGACATTGCTGACCATGGGCATGCCCATCATGCCGCTGCCCGATGGGGTGCGCAGGCTGTAGTTGTCCATCACGTGGTCGGCGTAGTTGTAGTAGACCTGCGCCTCGACCTTGTCGAGCACCTCGCCGAGGTTGGACTTTTCAAAGCGCAGGCCCAGGCTTTCGCGCTTGAACTGCGAGCCGTCCATGCCACGGCCGGCATAGCGGGCCTCGCCGTCACCCTTACCGGCAGTGAGTTCGAGCAGGGTGTCCTGGTCGGGCGTCCAGCCCAGGGTCACATCGCCGTTCCATTTGTCCCAGCGCGAAGGCACGGTGTCGCCGTTGCCGTCGTGGTAGTCGTCCGAGCGCGACTGGTTGCCGACGAAGCGCGCATAAGCCTGGCTATTGCCTGCGGCGGCGTCGAGCACCTGGTCGTAGCGGCCGTTGGAGCCGGCCAGCAGGCTGGCGTTGATCCGGCTGCCGAGGGTGCCGAATTTTTCCGGTTCACGTTCGAAAAGGATGGTCCCGGCCGAGCCGCCGGGGCCCCAGATCACGCTTTGCGGGCCTTTGATAACGGTGAGGCGGTCATAGGTTTCCGGCGCGATGTAAGAGGTCGGTGCGTCCATGCGGTTCGGGCAGGCACCGAGCATCACACCGCCGTTGGTGAGGATGTTCAGGCGCGAACCGAACATGCCGCGCAGCACCGGGTCACCGTTGGTGCCACCGGCGCGGATGGCTGAAAAGCCAGGGATGGTCTTGAGGTAATCGGCGCCATCGCTGGCCGGCACGGGCTGGCGCGGGTCTTTGGGGTTGGTGACAACCGTCAGGGGCGAACTGGGCGCGATGGCGGTGATCACCGTCGGGCTCAGTTCGGGCGGCGCTTGCTCGTGCGTTTCATGGCCAGTTTCGGCGGCCAGGGCGATGGGGGCGAGCAGCGACCCGCACAACACGGCGAATGTCCCTCGCAGAGAGGGGGCGAATACAGGGGTGCAGCCGGACATAGTGATTCCAGTCGATCAGTCATGGGTGGGCGCGGAGCCTCCAGGCTCCGTGCGGCAGCAAGGGTTCAGACGCTGATCGAAGGCGGTGGCGCGCGGCTGCGTGCACCGGGGAATATGGCCTGTCGGGCATGGCCCTGCAGGGTTGCAGCAGGGATGGGGGTGACGGGCAAGGCGTGCCCGGCAACGAGTGGGCTGAAGGTCTGCGGTAATGCAGGGCAGTTGAACAGCAGGCTGCAGTAGCCGCATTTTTCCCACATCACATGCAGTTGGCCATCGTCGCCGTGGCCGTGATGCGAGTCGCTGGCGTGACTGTGTTCCGAGGACAGAGCCATGCCCATCGGCATGCTCATGCCCGCGTGATGATCCATCGGCATCGACTGGGAAATCAGCGGGCCGATAAAGATCATCCACATGGCGAACAGGCTCAGCCAGCCGCCACCGACGCGCCTGCGTTCAGGGCGGGTGGTATGGCTGCGTCTGTTGCGTGGCAGGCTCATGAAGGCGAGCGCCAGTCAGCGAAGGGTCAGTGTGCGTGTTCGTGCGGCTGGTCCGCCGGTGCCTGCTTCTGCACGGCCACGTCGACCGTGATGTCACCTGCCTTCTCGAAATGCAGGGTCAGCGGGAAGCGCTTGCCGTCGCTGAGCAGGCTGCGGTCCTTGGGCTGCATCAGCATCACATGATAGGCGCTGGGGGCGAAGACCACGTCCTTGCCGGCTGGCACTACCACATTGGGCACCTGCTGCATCTTCATGGCGCCGTTGGCACTCATCACGTGTTCGTGCAGTTGTGCGTCAGCAGTGATCGGGCTTTCTACGCTGAGCAGGCGGTCGTCGAGCTTGCCGTTGTTGTGCACGATGAAATAGGCGGCCACATTGGGCGCGTTCGGTGGCAGTTGCAGCGACCAGGGGTGGGCGATATGCAGGTCGCCCGCAGTGTATTCATGGGCGTTGGCGAAGGCGCCGGGCAGCAGCAGTGCGGCCACTACGAGAGCTTGCTTGAGCATGGTGTAAGTCTCCGTTCTGTTCAGGTTCAGGCAGACAGCGTGATGAACTCAGACCAGGGGAGAGGCGCGGGGATTGAGCGCGGGCCAGAGCTGGCGCGGCGTCATTTGGTAATCGGCTGGCGGTGGAACATGCGCGGCCAGCAACGTGGGCGGGTTGTGCAGCTGTGGCGGATAACCTGGCAGGGCCAGCAGCGGCGTGGCACCCGAACAGCACCAGCAGTGCTGCATGTTTGAGTGATCGTCGTTCTGCGTGCCGAGGTCGATCTTGGCCAGTGCCTGGACGTCGACCTTGGCCTTGCCTGCCATGCTGGAACAGAAAGCCCCCCACAGCAGCTGCTCTGCCGGGCCCTTGGGCGCGGCAGAGGACAGCGGCATGGCCAGCAGGTTGAACAGCACTGCGAGGCAGGCTATCCAGGCGATGTGCCGACGTGGGGGCATGGAGAGATCCGGTCAGGAATCGTGGCGGGTATTGTACGGCGCAGTATAGGTAAAAATGATGGGGTGCGGTGAAGTGACGCAGGCGGGTTGATGGGGCTGCTGTGCAGCCCATCGCCGGCAAGCCGGCTCCCACGCGCAGTTAGACGGTGGGGTGCCTGGAACCGGCTTGCCGGCCATGAAGCTACTACAGCCATCAAGCCTTGTTGCGGCCCATCAAGCCACGTACGGTTTCCTGCAAATCAGCCGGCAGCACCACCACTTTGGCGTTGTTGCTGCTGGCCAGGTTCTCCATGGCGCCGACATAGCGCTCTCCCAGCAGGTACATGGCTGGCACCGTCTCGTTGCCTACCGCGTCCTTGACCAGCGAAATTGCCTTTGCCGAAGCCTCGGCAAGGTTGATTTGCGCCTCGGCATCGAGCTTGGCCGACTGCAGGCGGGCTTCGGCCTCGAGAATGGCGGCCTGCTTGGCACCTTCTGCACGGGTCACGTCGGCTTTACGTTCACGTTCGGCTGCCGCCTGGCGCTCCATTGCCAGCTGCATGTTTTCCGATGGCTTGATGTCCTGGATTTCTACCGAGCGTACGGTCACACCCCAGTCTTCGGTCTGTTCGGACATAGCCTCTCGCAGGCGTGCCTTGATCTGCTCGCGGCTGGACAGCGCTTCGTCCAGGTCCATGGCGCCGACGATTGCGCGCAACGATGTCATGGTCAGGCTGGTGACGGCAAACGAGAAATTCTGCACGCCATAGGAGGCCTTCTGTGGGTCGACCACCTTGGCGAAGCACAGGGCGTTGGCGACGATCACCGCATTGTCGCGAGTGATGATTTCCTGCTCCTGCACGTCGAGGATAATGTCCTTGGTCGGCAGGCGGTAGGCGACCACGTCCATGTAAGGGATGACGATGTTCAGGCCGGGCTTGAGCGTGCTGTGGTAGCGGCCCAGGCGCTCGACGATCCACTCCTCCCCTTGGGGTACGATGCGTACACCCTTGAAGACAGTGATCAGGACGAAAACGGCGAGTGTGCCGACGACGATGAGGCTGGTCATGATGCGAACTTCCTTTTAATGCGGTCAGGCCCGGATGACCCGGGCAGTATTGCCTTCGATGGCGACGAGACGAACACGCTCGCCTGACGGGATGTCGCTGTCAGCGACGCAGATCCATTCCTCATTGCCCAAGATCGGTTTCTGAAAGCGCACACGGCCTTTCTGAAATTGCGAAACGCTGCTGATCAGCAGCCCGACTTCGCCGATCACACTGTCTGCGGTCCAGCGCACATCCGGCTGCTTGCGCCGGAACAGCTTGAACCAGAGTGCCGTGGTGATCGAGGAGAACAGCACCCACGACAGTACCTGCATGTCCAGTTGCAGGCTGGGGGCGGCGAGGGAGATGAGCGACACCAGCACGGCACCGATGCCGAACCAGATGATGAAGAAAGTGGGCAGGACCAGTTCGAGCAGGATCAGCGCGATGCCGAAGACCAGCCAGATCCACCATTGCATTTCCATATGGTTGACGCTTTCCGGAGGGGAGGGGGGTTGAGTTTAAGACTGACGACAGGCCAACGGCCATATGAATGTATCTGGTCACAGCGCAGCGATGGTCGATAGCCACTGTCGGAATATGGAAAGGGTTACGTCTTTTACCCTGGCATGGCCAGCCAATCCTCAACCCGCAACCCCGGAACGCGCATGAACTCTCGCAGGTTGTTTGTTACCAAGGTAAGCCCCCGCGCGCGGGCATGCCCGGCAATCAACTGATCGAAAGGACCGATGGGCGTACCGGCCTTTGCCAGTTCTGAGCGAAGCTGCCCGCTGTGTTCTGCTGCATGGCTGTCATAGTCGAGTACTTCAAGACGCGCTACGAAACCCTCCACAATCGAGAGATTTCGTGCAGGAGCGGCCGATTTCTCTGCACCGTAAACAAGCTCCATCAGTGTGACGGTGCTGATTGCCAGCTGACCATGGTGGCGGTTGAACGCTTCACGAACTACCTGGGGTTTGTTCTTGATCGTGAAGATGCAGATATTCGTATCGAGCATGTACTTGAGCATTAAAACCCTTCACGTTCCTGGTCGGCAGGTTGGTCGCGGCTGGCCATGAAGTCCGGGCTCGCATCTTCGCCGTCAAACCAGCTATCCCATGATTCACCAGCGGGAGTGATGATGCGGGTTCGACCCACTGCAACAATGTCCACGCGGGTCACCTCTTCGGGAAATGCGACAGATTTCGGCAAGCGGATGGCCTGGCTACGATTGCTTTTGAAGACAGCACCTTGCTCCATGATGGGTCTCCCTGGAAGCGGCAAACTGTGACTGAAGTTTAAATTCCGCAAGGTATATGTCAATGGGATATACGTTGCCAAAGGCAGCCAGTCATAGATGCAGGGCGCTGAGCAACAGGCAGTACCGGGTGAACTCAGCATCGACCTGTGGGAGTGTGGGGCGCTTCAGAATGAGTACTGGAACCCCCAGCTCCCGCGCCACCTCAAGCTTGGGCTCGGTCGCCACGCTGCCGCTGTTCTTGCTGACCAGCACATCGATAGCGCGCCGTGCGAACAGCACCCGCTCATCGTCAAGGTGAAACGGCCCCCGCGCACCGATCACTTCGCAGCGATCATTACCAGGGCAGGCCTGCAACGCCCTGAGGGTCCAGAACTGCTCTGGCGGAATCTCGTCCAGATGCTGCAGCGGCTCGCGCCCCAACGTGAACAGCGGCCTGCGGAACGGCTTGAGCGCTTCGATCAGCCCGGCCCAGTCTTGCACTTCTCGCCAATCGTCACCCTCCTGGGCCTGCCATGCCGGGCGCCGCAAGGCCCAGCACGGGATGCCCACGGCCCGTGCGGCGGCGGCAGCATTGTGGCTGATCTGCGCGGCATAGGGGTGGGTGGCGTCTATCAGCAGGGTGATACCCGCCTCGCGCAGGTAGGCGGCCAGGCCTTCGGCCCCGCCATAGCCGCCGACCCGCACCTGGCAGGCCAGGCCCTGCGGCACCCGGCCGATGCCAGCCAGGCTGTAGACATGCTCCGGGCCAAGCTGACGGGCGATGGCCAGTGCCTCGGTGACACCGCCCAGCAGCAGGATGCGCCGGTTCATTGCATACCTGCCTTGCCGACGATGCCGCCCTGGCGGTCGATGGCGAACACTTCCACCTGCACCTGTGCGGGCACCACGCTGCGGGCGAACGCCAGGGCATGGGCGCAGACCGCGTCGCCCAGGGCGATGCCGGCCGCGTGTGCCAGGGCCAGGGCTTGCTGGCTGGTGTTGGCGGCCATGATCGCTGCCTGCAGGTCGGCATCGGCGCCGATGTCCGCTGCCCAGCCGGCCAGTTGCGGCAGGTCGATGCTCGAGTGGCGGCTGTGAAGGTCCATGTGCCCGGCGGCCAGCTTGCTGATCTTGCCAAAGCCACCGCACAGTGACAGGCGTGGCACCGGCACCTTGCGCAGGTGCTTGAGCACCGCGCCGACAAAGTCGCCCATTTCGATCAGGGCAATTTCCGGGAGGCCGTAGACGCGGCGCATGGTGTCTTCGCTGGCATTGCCGGTGCAGGCGGCAATATGGGTATAGCCATTGGTGTGGGCGACATCGATGCCCTGGTGGATGGAGGCGATGTAGGCCGCGCAGGAGAAAGGCCGCACGATGCCGCTGGTACCAAGAATCGACAGCCCGCCGAGGATGCCCAGGCGCGGGTTCATGGTCTTGAGTGCCAGTTGCTCGCCGCCCTTTACGTTGACCGTGACCTCGAAGCCGCCGCGGTAGGCGCAGTCGTCGGCCAGTTGTTGCAGGTGTTCACTGATCATGCGTCGCGGTACCGGGTTGATCGCCGGCTCGCCCACGGCGAGTACCAGCCCGGGGCGGGTGACCGTGCCGACACCCACGCCCGCGACAAAGCGTATGCCCGGCTCGTCCTGCAAACGCACCTGGCTGTAGAGCAGCGCGCCATGGGTGACATCGGGGTCGTCGCCAGCATCCTTGAGTGTGCCGGCTTCGGCGCGCTCGTCCTCGCGGCGGCAGAATTCCAGGCGCATCTGCACCACCTTGCCCTTGGGCAAGGTGATGCTCACGGCGTCAGTGCTCACACCGGTGAGCAGCAGGCGCGCTGCCGCCAGGCTGGTGGCAGTGGCGCAGCTGCCAGTGGTCAGGCCGCTGCGCAGTGGCGCCGGCTGTTCGCGGGTTTCTTCACGCATCGTGAGGCTTCACCACGTCGAGCAAGGTGATCGGCAATGCCTGGCGCCAAGTGTCGAAGGCGCCCAATGGCTGGGCCTGGGCGACATGGATACGCGTCAGTTCACCGCCATGCTGTTGGCGAAAGTGCGCCAGTGCCAGTTCGCTTTGCAGGGTCACGGCATTGGCCACCAATCGCCCTCCGGGGCGGAGCCGCTCCCAACACAACGGCAACACGCCTTCACGGGTGACGCCACCGCCGATGAAGATCGCATCCGGGCGCTCCAGCTCGGCCAAGGCCTGCGGTGCTTTGCCGCGCACCAGTTGCAGGCCGGGAACGCCAAGGGCATCACGGTTGTACTCGATGAAGCCCTGGCGGCCCTCGTCGGCTTCGATTGCCAGTGTTCGGCAGGCGGGGTGGGCGCGCATCCACTCGATGCCGATCGAGCCACAGCCTGCGCCCACGTCCCACAGCAACTCGCCTGGTTGGGGGGCCAGACGGGCCAGGGTGATGGCCCGTACGTCACGTTTGGTCAGCTGGCCGTCATGACGG
Organism: Lelliottia jeotgali; assembly: GCF_977070485.1. Taxonomy (NCBI): domain Bacteria; kingdom Pseudomonadati; phylum Pseudomonadota; class Gammaproteobacteria; order Enterobacterales; family Enterobacteriaceae; genus Lelliottia; species Lelliottia jeotgali. The sequence continues at coordinate 29,458 of NZ_CDRVFO010000026.1, read as the reverse complement.
AAAGCATCGTCCGGCAGGCCGGCTGCGCGTGACAGTCGCGGAGCGTCGGCAGTGGCCTGGCACTCGATGGCAACCAGGTTCAGCGCGGCGACCTGAGGCTGGGCCCAGTCATCGGCGATGCCCGCCAAGTGGCGTTCGGCAGGGCCGCCGAGGTGCTCGAACACCTGCAGGCGGCTTTGCCCGAAACCGCGCTCGCGCAGCAGGGCGGCAATGGCTGCCGGGCTATCACCGTCGTTGCTCAGCACCAGCAGGCGCATGCCGCTGTAAAGGTGGGCGTTGAGAGAGGCCAGGGGGCGTGCGACCAAAGACACCACCTGCACGTCCTGCAGCGGCCAGCCAAGGCGGGCGGCGGCCAAGGCGCAGGAGGAGGGCATCGACAGTACCTGCAGCTCTTGGGCCGGCACCTGCCGCGCCAGGCTGGCGCCGACGCCGTAGAACATGGGGTCGCCGCTGGCCAGCACGCACACCTGCTCACCGCGCCGAGCCAGTACCGGGGCGAGCGAGAACGGGCTCGGCCAATGTTCGCGGGCGGCGCTTACGCAACGCGGCAGCAGGGCCAGCTGACGTGGGCTGCCGATGATCCGCGAAGCGCCGAGCAGGGCGCGTCGGGCCTGCTTGCCCAGGCCGCTGAAGCCGTCTTCGCCGATGCCTACTACTGTCAGCCAGGGTGTCATGTGTTTCTGATCCGCCATTTTTGGGGGCGCGTCGCCCCGCCTCAGCCGGCAAAGGGGGCGACGCGGTGGTGAATTTCTGTTCAATCGCCAGCGAAGCTCGACCACCGGCTTTTCATGCCGCCGGACAAAGCAGGCATAATACCGCGCCTTCTACACTCAAGCGCATTTTCAGCGATTGCCGGACGTCCCTTTGAAGCAGGTCCATACCCCACCCGTATCGCCCCGTCCCTCGGCTTGCCCGGGGTTGTGGCGCATCGTCAGCGCCCTTGATGGCGGTATCTGCCGAATCAAGCTGCCCGGTGGGCTGTTGCTGGCCGATCAGGCCGATGCCGTGGCGGCGGCTGCGGAGCGTTTCGCCGGTGGCGTGATCGAGGCGACCAACCGCGGCAACCTGCAGATCCGTGGCATTGGCGACGATCACGCCGGCCTGATCGAAAGCCTGCTGGCAGCAGGCCTGGGTCCACGCGATGCTGCCAGTGACGATGTGCGCAACCTGATGCTCAGCCCCTTGGCCGGCCATGACCCATTGATGGTGCTGGATGTTCGTCCCCTGGGCGAACACATCCTCTACATGCTGCAAGGCACACCGCGCTTTCACCAGTTATCGGCCAAGTTCGCGGTGCAACTGGACGGCGGCGAAGGCCTGGCGATGCTCGAGCACCCACACGATCTGTGGCTTTCAGCATTACGACTCGAGCAACGCACCTGGCTGGCGTTCGGCCTGGCCGGTTGCCCGGCTGACGGCCAGGTGCTGGGCGCGGTGCCGGTGGAGCAGGGGCTGGCGCTGGTGCGCGCAGTGCTTGAGCGCTTCCTCGACCTGGCCAGCCCGGACCAGGCGCGCATGCGCCAGTTGCTTGAAAACTGCTCAGTGGAGCGATTCATCGAGGGGCTAGGGCTGGCGATCCGCCGGGATGATGCCGTGCTCGATTGGCGCCGCAAAGCGGGCAACAGCCCATGGCTGGGTGCCGTTGAGCAGCTGCAGGGCATGGCCCTGGGCGTTGCCCCGCCGCTTGGCAGGCTCAGCGCCGACATGCTGCGCGGTGCGGCGCGAATCGCACGTGAACACGGCGATGGCAGCCTGCGCCTGAGCCCCTGGCAGAGCCTGATGCTGACCTCTGTGGCTGGCGTGAGCATCGCCCCGGCGCAACGTGAGTTGTCGGCCCTGGGCCTGCTCTGCCACAGCCACGAGCCCTTGGCCCGCATGGTTGCCTGCACCGGCGCCAGCGGCTGCGCCAAGGCGCACGGCGAAACCAAGGCCGATGCCGTGGCTCTGGCAGCCCTGTTGCCCGCTGGCGCCCCTGCCAGTGTGCACCTGTCTGGTTGCCCCCGATCCTGCGCCGTGGCCCATGTCGCCCCGGCCACACTGCTGGCCCGCTCGCCGGGCCGCTATGACCTCTATTTGCGTGACGCGCGCCTGCCGGGCTTTGGTGCCCTGCGCGCCGCCAACCTCACCTTGAACGAAGCAGGCGCCATGCTCGACCTGCCGACGGAGCACCTTGATGATTGATTACATCCGCGATGGTCAGGAGATCTATCGCAATTCCTTCCGGATCATCCGTGAGGAGGCCCGGCTCGAGCGGATCCCCGCAGACCTCGAGAAGCTCGCCGTACGTGTGATCCATGCCTGTGGCATGGTCGAGGCCATCGACGGCCTGCAGTTCTCCGAAGGTGCCGGCCGCTCGGGGCGCGAGGCCCTGGCCAACGGCGCGCCGATCCTCTGCGATGCGCACATGGTCGCCGAAGGCATCACCCGTGCACGCCTGCCCGCCGATAACAAGGTGATCTGCACCCTGCGCGACCCGAGTGTTCCGGCCCTGGCCAAAGATGCCGGCAATACCCGCTCGGCTGTGGCTCTGGAACTGTGGCGGCCCTATCTGGAGGGTAGCGTGGTGGTGATCGGCAACGCGCCGACCGCTCTGTTCTACTTGCTGGAAATGATCGATGCCGGTGCACCAAAGCCTGCGCTGATCCTCGGTTTCCCGGTTGGCTTCGTCGGTGCGGCGGAGTCCAAGGCCATGCTTGCCGCAGACAGCCGGGGCATCCCGTTCGTGATCATGCAGGGCCGCCTGGGCGGTAGTGCGATGGCTGCTGCCGCGGTCAATGCCCTCGCCACGGAGGTGGAATGATGGCGCCGCGTGGACGTCTGCTGGGCCTGGGCGTAGGTCCTGGCGACCCTGAGCTGATTACGCTCAAGGCCCTGCGCTTGCTGCGCGAGGCCCCGGTGGTCGCCTACTTCGTGGCCAAGGGCAAGCGTGGCAATGCCTTCGGCATCATCGAGTCGCATCTGCAGCCAGCGCAAACGCTGCTGCCGCTGGTCTATCCGGTGACCACCGAGGCGTTGCCGGCGCCGTTGTCGTACGAGCAGGTCATCAGCGATTTTTATGACGAGGCCAGCGTGCAGGTGGCCGAGCACCTCGATGCCGGCCGCGATGTCGCGGTGATCTGCGAGGGCGACCCGTTCTTTTACGGCTCCTACATGTACCTGCATGACCGTCTGGCGCAGCGCTATGACGCGCAAGTGATCCCTGGTGTCTGCTCGATGCTGGGAGGCGCGTCGGTACTGGGTGCCCCCCTGGTTTACCGCAACCAGAGCCTGTCGGTGCTGTCGGGCGTGCTGCCGGCCGAAGAACTCAAGCGGCGCCTGGCCGATGCCGATGCGGCAGTGATCATGAAGCTGGGCCGCAACTTCCCCAAAGTGCGCCAGGTGCTGGGCGAACTGGGCCTGGACAGGCGTGCGCTATACGTTGAGCGGGCGACCATGGCAAATCAGAAAATCGTCGCGCTGGACCAGGTGGACCCACAGTCATCACCGTACTTCTCGCTGATCATCGTGCCGGGTGAAAAATGGCAGGGATGAGCATGCACAAGGCACCGGCAATCATCGTGCTCGGCGCTGGTAGCGTGGCCACCGCGCGGCGCATTCAGCAACATTATCCACAGGCGACGATCCATGGCCTGAGCGGCCGGGTCGACCTGGCCGACCAGTACTACGAAGCATTTGGCGACACGCTGCGCGCCCTTTATCTGCAAGACACGCCGATCATAGCCCTGTGTGCGGCGGGTATCGTCATCCGTAGCCTGGCCAGCTTGCTTTGCGAGAAAGGCGCAGAGCCGCCGGTGCTGGCGGTGGCCGAGGACGGCAGTGCGGTAGTGCCGCTGCTTGGCGGGCTGAGCGGCGTCAATGTCATGGCCCGCGAGATCGGTGAGGCGCTGGGCGTGGCGGCGGCGATCACCACCAGCGGTGAGCTGCGTTTCGGCACCTGCCTGTTGAACCCACCCGAGGGCTATGCCCTGGCGGATATCGAACAGGGCAAGCGTTTCGTTTCCGATCTGCTGGCGGGGGAGGCCGTACGTATCGAGGGCGATGCGCCTTGGCTGGCTCAGGCCCAATTGCCGGCCAGTGAAGCCGCCCAGCGCACCATTCATGTGGGATGCACTGCGCGCCCGGCCAGCCGTGACGAGTTGCTGATCCACCCCCGTTCGGTGGTGGTTGTGGTGGATGCGGGCGGTCCTGATCTGGTTGAACGCGTCAGCGATGCCCTGCGTGAAGCGGGCATCGCCGAGCAGTCACTGGCGTGCCTGCTGGTTGCCGAACAGGCCATGGCCGAACCGTCCTTGCAGGCAGCGGCCAAGGTGCTGGGTGTCGCACTGCGTTTTGCTGCCAAAGAAAGCACTCTTGTCAGCATGGCCGCCGAAGCACTGCCGGATGCGCGTCTGATCGAGCAGACGGGCCTGGTCATTGCGCTGTCACCAGTGCCTGTCAAGGTCAACCACCTGGGCCGCAGGCGTGGTCGCTTGGCCGTCATCGGCCTTGGCCCTGGCGCCGCCGAGTTGATGGTGCCGGCGGTCAAAGCCGAGCTGGCGCGCGCCGAGGATATTCTCGGTTACGAAACCTACGTGCGCATGGCCGGGCCGTTCCGCGACGACCAGGTGCAACATTGCACCGACAATCGTGAAGAAATGCAGCGCGCGCGTCATGCTTTCGAGCTCGCCGCACAAGGACGCTCGGTGGTGGTGGTTTCTTCGGGTGACCCGGGGGTATTCGCCATGGCTGCAGCCGTGCTGGAAGCGCTGCACGGGTCCACTGACCCCGCTTGGCATCGTGTCGAGCTGGAAATCCTGCCGGGGGTTTCGGCCTCGCTGGCCACTGCCGCTCAAGCGGGCGCGCCGCTGGGGCATGACTTCTGCGTGATGTCGCTATCGGACAACCTCAAACCGTGGTCGACCATTGAGCATCGGCTGGACCTGGCGGCCCAGGCCGACCTGGTGCTGGCCTTCTACAACCCGATCTCGCGTTCGCGCCCCTGGCAGCTTGGGCGCGCGCTGGAGATCGTGCGCCAGCACCGGGATGGTAATACACCCGTGGTGCTTGGGCGTGACATCGGCAGGCCGGGGCAGACGCTCAGGGTGGTCACCCTCGCCGAGCTGACGCCAGAGATGGTCGACATGCGTACCATGGTCCTGGTCGGTTCTTCCACGACCTGCACCTTTGCCCGTGCCGAGGGTGGGCAGTGGGTCTATACCCCGCGCTGGTATCCTGTTGCGCCCTGAGTCGCAGGGCTAGCCGACCAGGTAGCCCCTGATGCCGGTGAAGATGATCTGCGCCGCCAAGGCGCAGACAAACAGCCCCATCAGGCGGCTGACGATCTGCAGGCCTTGATCGCCGAGAATGCGCTCGATCCCGTGCGACAGATACAGCACCAGGCCCACGGTGAAGCTGGCCAGCGCGATACTGACGATGGCCAGCAACTTGTCGTCCCAGTGCGGCTGGCTGACGCCCATCACCAGCAGGGCGCCGATGGTGCCCGGGCCTACGGTGAGCGGGATGGTCAGCGGTACGATGGTCACGTCCTGCTGCACGTTGTCGGCCTGCACGGCCGGTTTGCCCTGGGCCATGCCTAAGGCAGAGATGAACAGCACGCTGCCGGCGCCGATGCGGAAGGCATCGGCCGTGATGCCGAAGATGCCGAAGATCGCCCGCCCGAAAAGGTACAGCAACACGCTGGCGACCAATGCGGCGAAGGCAACCTTCCAGGCCAGCTGTTTGCGCTCCTTGCTGGAGTGGCCACGGGTCAGGCTGATGAAGCACGACAGCACGAAGAACGGGCTGTAGAGCACCAGCATCTTCAGGTAGACACTGAACAACTCATGAAGCATGAGGGTGAGTCCTTTGTAGGAGCGGCCTTGTGTCGCGAAAGGGCTGCGCAGCAGCCCCCGTTCCGTGTGGTGCTGCTGAAATTCTGGGGCTGCTGCGCAGCCCTTCGCGACACAAGGCCGCTCCTACAGCGCTTAATCGGCTACGAAGTATGCAGCGGATCGGTCTTGGCTTCCCGCTGGTTTGCCCAATACTGGATCAACTCGCGCAATTGCGACAGCTCCACCGGCTTGGCCATGTGCCCATCCATGCCGGCCAGCCGCGCGCGCTCTTTGTGTTCGGCCAGGATGTGCGCGGTCAGTGCCACCACCGGGGTGCGCTGGCGCTGGTTGGCGACTTCCCAGGCGCGCAGTTGCTGGGTGGCAGAGAAGCCGTCCAGCACCGGCATTTCACAATCCATCAGCACCAGGTCATAACGCTGGGCCTTCATGGCTTGCAGGGCTTCCTCGCCATTGCTGGCGGTGTCCGGTTCGAGGTTGAGTTTGCCCAGCATGCCGCGGATCACCTTGGTCGAGATGCTGTTGTCCTCGGCGACCAGCACGCGAAAGTCGCCCGGCAGCTCGTGGGTGGGCGGTGTGCCTGGCAAGGGCATCGGCACGGTTTGTTCGCGGCCGCGCTGGGCCAGCTCTTCGGCCAGGGTGGTCTTGAGCGTGTAGCCGGCCACCGGTTTGGCCAGGATGCGCTTGACCCCGGCATTGCGGGCAATGACCTTGCTCGGTGCGTTGCTGATACCGGTGAGCATCACCACGAGGATGTCGTGGTTCAGGCTTGGGTCTTCCTTGATCTTGGCCGCCAGTTGCATGCCGGTCATGCCCGGCATGTTCTGGTCCAGCAAGACCGCATCGAAATAGTCACGCAGGTGCGCCTTGGTCCGTAGCAGGGCCAGGGCCTCCTTGCCCGAGGGTACGGCACTCACGTTCATGCCCCAGGCGCTGCACTGCTGCACCAGCACCTTGCGACAGGTGTCGTTGTCGTCCACCACCAGCACTCGGGCGTCGCGCAATGGGCTGTCGAGGTCGGCCAGGGGTTGCTCCAGGCGGGAGGGGTCGAGCGGCAGGGTCAGCCACAGGGTGTTGCCCATGCTGGTGCTGCTCTTGATGCCGAATTCGCCTTGCATAAGGCCGATCAGTTGCTTGGCGATGATCAGCCCAAGGTGGCCGCCAAGCTTGTTGCTGGAAAGGAAGTGATGGCTGTGCAGCTCTGCCTGCAGCAGGGCTTCGCGCTCGGCCGCAGGCAGCGGCTCGCCGCTGTCCTGCACGGCGATACGCAGGCGCGGCACCTCGCCGCGCTGGTCCAGTGCAACGACCAGGAGGATTTCGCCCTGGTCGGTGTTTTTCAGGGCGTTTTCCAGCAGGCTGGAGAGAGCCTGGCGCAGGCGCGTAGGGTCACCGCTAATGACCCGTGGCACTTGCGGCTGGGTGAAGCTGATCAGCTCGATGTTCTGTTGTTCGGCCTTGGCGCGGAAGATATTCAGGCAATCTTCGATCAGGGCATTGAGGTCGAATTGCACATCGTCCAGTTCGATCTGCCGCGACTCGAGCTTGGAAATGTCGAGAATCTCGTTGATCAGTGTGAGCAGTTCGTTGCCGGCGCTGTGGATGGTCTGCACGTAGTCACGCTGCTTGACCGACAGCGGCGTGCCCAGCAGCAGTTCGGTCATGCCCAGCACGCCGTTCATGGGGGTGCGGATTTCATGGCTGATCTTGGCCAGGAACTCGGCCTTGGCATTGATTTCGGCATCACTGGCCGCCAGTGCGCGGCTGGCGCTGAAGCGCTCTTCGCTCATCCGCCGCAGGCGCTCGCTGACCGCAAGGTTGAGCAGCAGGCCGCTGGCCACCGTCAAACCGAGCAGAATGCACAGCAGCCAAGGCGTAGAGGTGCGGGTCAGACCGAGCAGGGCCGGCAGCAGCACCAGCCCGCCCAGGTTGAACACCACCATGGCCAGGCTGAACAGGCGTGCCGGCGCATAACCTTTGTACCAGTGGTAGCTGCTGACCAGCAGCATGCTCACACTGCCCAGGGCCAGCAGGGCGTAGGTCATCAGGTTGAGTGGAAGGGTATCCACGAACAGCAGGATCAGGCCGCTGACTCCGGCCACCAGCATTTCGCCTTGCAACAAGCGATTGAGCTGCGGGGAACTGCAGCGCGAGAAGAAGTGCTGGGTGAAATAGAGCCCCGCGAGGCCCGCCAGCACCAGGGTCAGATAGGCGGCCGGGGTTTGCGCACTGTGCCACAGGTGCCACCAGGGGCCGCTGAGGTTGAGCAGGATCAGGCCGCTGAGCAGCATCAGCCCGTGGTACAGCGCAAGGATCAGGGTGGTGCTGGAGCGGGTGTACAGAAAGCGGATCAGGTTGTGCAGGATGAGCATGACCAGGCCGCCGAAGAGCATGCCGAACAGCAACGGCTGGCCATGGTTTGAAGCGGCGACTGCCGCAGGCTCCAGGCTGATGGCCGGGCGCAGTTGATGCTCGGAAACCAGGCGCAGGTAGATGTCCACCGCTTTCGGGCTGTTTGGCAAGGGCAAAACGTGATCGCTGCCGCGCAGGGTCGGGCTGGCGTTGCCGGCCTGGCGCCCGTGGTGCAGCTGGCGTAGCAGCCTGTCGCCGTCGAGGGCGTAGAGGTCCAGACGCGAAAGGTCCGGGGCAAAGACCCGCAGCAGTTGCTCCTGGTCACCTGGTTCGAGGCGATAGTGTAGCCACAGGGCCTGTTGCGACGGCGCGGCATCTAGGTCGCTCAGGGTAGTAGGGCTGAACTGGTTGCGATAGCGATCCGAGCGGACGTCGCTCAATTGCAGGTTGGCTTGTACGTCGAGCAAAACGGACCAGCCTCCGCCTTGGTCGGCCGAAGCCGGGAGCAGGCAGAGCAGGGTCAGCAAGCTGACGATCAGAGCTGTGGCAATCCGAAGCCGACGCACTACGAGATCCCTTCCTAGCTGATGTGCCGTGTAGTAACTATGCGCGGCGCGCCAAGTCGAAGGCAAGGCCCCGATGGGGCCCTGTCGACGAGCCGAAGGCCGCATGCGCAGGACGCTGCGGCTATCCGGTAAGGTTATTGCTGATGTTCACCGCGCTCGCGGGCGATAGCCCGGTAGCCGATGTCGGTACGGTAGAAGCTACCGTTCCAGGTGACTTCCTTGGCCAGGCGGTAAGCCTGCTGCTGGGCATCGGCAACTGTGCTGCCCATGGCCGTGGCGCAGAGCACGCGGCCACCGTTGGTCACTACCTGGCCGTCCTTGAGCGAAGTACCGGCATGGAACACCTTGCCTTCGATCTTGGCTGCGGCCTCCAGGCCGCTGATCACGTCGCCCTTGGCGTAGTCGCCGGGGTAACCGCCGGCGGCCAGCACCACACCCAGGCTTGGGCGTGGGTCCCACTGCGCTTCGACCTTGTCCAGCGCCTTGGCGAAAGCGGCTTCGATCAACAGCACCAGGCTCGATTCCAGGCGCAGCATGACCGGCTGGGTTTCCGGGTCGCCAAAGCGGCAGTTGAACTCGATGACCTTGGGGTTGCCTGCCTTGTCGATCATCAGGCCGGCATACAGGAAGCCGGTGTACACGTTGCCTTCCTCGGCCATGCCGCGCACGGTCGGCCAGATCACCTGGTCCATCACGCGCTGGTGTACATCGGCGGTAACGACCGGGGCTGGGGAGTAGGCACCCATGCCGCCAGTGTTCGGGCCGGTGTCCTGGTCACCCACGCGCTTGTGGTCCTGGCTGGTGGCCATTGGCAGCACGTTGTGGCCGTCGACCATTACGATGAAGCTGGCTTCCTCGCCGTCGAGGAACTCTTCGATCACCACGCGCGAACCGGCTTCGCCAAAGGCGTTGCCCGCGAGCATGTCACGCACGGCGGCTTCGGCTTCTTCCAGGGTCATGGCGACGATCACGCCTTTGCCCGCAGCCAGGCCGTCGGCCTTGATCACGATCGGCGCGCCTTTTTCCTGCAGGTAGGCCAGGACCGGCTCGATCTCGGTGAAGTTCTGGTAGTCGGCGGTCGGGATCTTGTGGCGAGCCAGGAAGTCCTTGGTGAATGCCTTGGAACCTTCCAGCTGGGCCGCGCCCTTGGTCGGGCCGAAGCAGTCCAGGCCGCGGCTGCGGAACAGGTCGACCACACCGATGACCAGCGGCGCCTCGGGGCCCACGATGGTCAGGTCGACGTTCTTCTCGGCGAAGTCTGCCAGTTGCTCAAGGGCAGTGACGTCGATGGCAACGTTCTCGCACTTGGCTTCAATGGCGGTACCGGCGTTGCCGGGGGCGACGAATACTTTCTCGACGCGTGGGTCCTGGGCGACTTTCCAGGCCAGGGCGTGCTCACGGCCGCCGCTGCCGATGATCAAAACTTTCATTACAGGCTCCTTCGGAGAAGCTGCAAGCTGCAAGCGTCAAGAAAAAGCGGTTCGCGCTGATCCTTGTAAATGCTCACAACTCAGGGATTCAAGGGGCTGTGGCTGCAAGCGGGAGCAACTTGGCCTGCTCTTGCTTGCAGCTTCCAGCTTAAAAGCTTGCCGCTGCTATCAGTGGCGGAAGTGGCGCATACCGGTGAACACCATCGCGATGCCGGCTTCGTCGGCAGCGGCGATGACTTCAGCATCGCGCATCGAACCACCTGGCTGGATCACGGCGCTGATACCCACTTTAGCCGCATTGTCGATGCCATCACGGAAAGGGAAGAACGCGTCCGACGCCATGACCGCACCTTGCACCTGCAGGCCGGCATGCTCTGCCTTGATGGCCGCGATGCGCGCGGAGTTGACGCGGCTCATCTGGCCAGCGCCGACGCCGATGGTCTGGCGCTGCTTGGCATAGACGATGGCGTTGGATTTGACGAACTTGGCCACTTTCCAGGCGAACACCAGATCGTGGATTTCCTGCTCGGTCGGTGCGCGCTTGGTGACGATCTTCAGGTCTTCGGCGGTGATCATGCCGTTGTCGCGGCTCTGCACCAGCAGGCCACCGTTGACGCGCTTGAAGTCCCAACCGGCCGCACGCTCTGCCGGCCATTCGCCGCATTCCAGCAGACGTACGTTTTGCTTGGCAGCCACTACGTCGCGCGCAGCTTGGGAGATTTTCGGGGCGATGATCACTTCGACGAACTGGCGCTCGACGATCGCCTTGGCGGTTTCGCCGTCCAGTTCACGGTTGAACGCGATGATCCCGCCGAAGGCCGATTCGGTGTCGGTAGCGTAGGCCAGGTCGTAGGCCTTGCGGATGCCGCCCTCGTCTTCAGGCACCACGGCGACGCCGCATGGGTTGGCGTGCTTGACGATGACGCAGGCCGGCTTGACGAAGCTCTTCACGCACTCCAGCGCGGCGTCGGTATCGGCCACGTTGTTGAACGACAGCTCCTTGCCCTGCAGCTGGATGGCGGTGGAAACGCTGGCTTCGCCTTTCTTGGCTTCAACGTAGAACGCCGCGCTCTGGTGCGGGTTCTCGCCGTAGCGCATTTCCTGAGCCTTGACGAACTGGCTGTTGAAGGTGCGCGGGAACTCGCTGCGCGCTTCGGTGGACAGCGTGTCCTTGGCCTGGTCGATGGTGCCCATGTAGTTGGCGATCATGCCGTCGTAAGCGGCAGTGTGCTCGAACGCCTTGAGCATCAGGTCGAAACGCTGGGCGTAGGTCAGGCCGCCGGCCTTGAGGCCTTCGAGGACGCTGGCGTAGTCGCTGGCGTTGACCACGATAGCGACGTCCTTGTGGTTCTTGGCAGCCGAACGGACCATGGTCGGGCCGCCGATGTCGATGTTCTCGATGGCGGTCGGCAGGTCACAGCCAGGCTTGGCGATGGTGGCTTCGAATGGGTACAGGTTGACGGCGACCAGATCGATCGGCTTGATGCCGTGCTCGTTCATGATGGCGTCGTCGACACCGCGACGGCCGAGGATGCCGCCGTGGATCTTCGGGTGCAGTGTCTTGACCCGGCCGTCCATCATTTCGGCGAAGCCCGTGTAGTCGGCCACTTCCACCGCGTTCACGCCGTTGTCCTTTAGCAGCTTGTAGGTGCCGCCGGTGGACAGGATCTCGACACCGAGCTGCTGCAGCTCACGAGCGAATTCGAGGATACCGGTCTTGTCGGAGACGCTGATCAGGGCGCGGCGGACTGGCAGGCGGGTAGTCTGGTCGGTCATTTCGGATTCCAATAACGCGGTGGAGTCAGCAAAAAAGGCGCCTCTGTTCAGGGAGCCGCCTTTTCTGATTGGGATTCTGGCTTACAACAAGTCGTACTGCTTGAGTTTCTTGCGCAGGGTGCCTCGGTTGAGCCCGAGCATCTCGCTGGCCTTGGTCTGGTTGCCCTTGACGTAATTCATCACGCTTTCGAGCAGGGGCGCCTCGACTTCGGAGAGCACCAGGTTGTACACGTCAGTGACGGTAGCGCCTTCCAGGTGTGCGAAGTAGTTGTGCAGCGCCTTCTCGACGCTGTCACGAAGGGTCTGGCCCTCTTCGCTCGGCGTGTTGAGGTGCTGTTTGAGGTTGGCGTTGTCGCTCACGGGCGTTGTTCCACTCACTAATGTCTCGGTCATCATCGTCATGCGGCCACCCCTTGTCCGTCCTCTGTCTCAAGGCTCTGTCGACGTTCGCTGAAATACGCTCGAACGTTGGCGCACTGCGCTTGTGTGTCTTCCAAAGCGTTGAACCGGGAGCGAAACTCCTTGCCGCCGGGTCGTGTTGCCAGGTACCAGCCAACGTGCTTGCGGGCGATACGTACACCCATCACATCGCCATAGAAGGCGTGCAGCGCGGCAAGGTGCTCCAGCAGGATACGTTCCACTTCGTCCAGCTGCGGGGCCGGCAAGTGCTGGCCAGTCCCCAGGTAATGCTCGATCTCGCGAAAGATCCAGGGCCGCCCCTGGGCGGCCCTGCCAATCAGCAGACCGTCGACGCCGGTGGCGTCCAGCACCGCCCGGGCCTTTTCTGGCGAAGTGATATCGCCGTTGGCAAAAACCGGGATGGACACCGCCTGCTTGATGGCAGCGATGGTGTCGTATTCGGCTTCGCCGGTGTACAGGTCGGCGCGTGTGCGGCCATGCACCGCCAGCGCCTGGATGCCAGCCTGCTCGGCGATCCTCGCCACGTTCAGGCCGTTCTTGTTCGCCCGGTCCCAACCGGTGCGGATCTTCAGCGTCACCGGGACGTCCACCGCGCCGACGACGGCGTGGAGAATCTCGCTGACCAAAGCTTCATCTCTCAATAAAGCAGAGCCTGCAGCTTTGTTGCAGACTTTTTTCGCCGGGCAACCCATGTTGATGTCGATGATCTGGGCGCCAGCTTCGACGTTGGCCCTGGCCGCCGCCGCCATCATCTGCGCATCGCCACCGGCGATCTGTACCGAGCGCGGCTCGGGATCGCCTTCGTGAATGCGGCGCAGGCTCGACTTGCGGCTGTTCCACAGGCTCATGTCGCTGCTGACCATCTCCGACACCACCATGCCCGCGCCCAGGCGCTTGCAAAGTGTACGGAAAGGCTGGTCCGTGACCCCGGCCATGGGCGCGAGGATCAGGTTGTTGCGTAGTGTGTATGGGCCGATGCGTACCGCCGACATAGGTGTTCCCTGTTGTGGGGCCGAATCATTGGAGTCGAAAAAGGGTTGGCATAATACCCGCTCTCGGTGACCGGATAAAGATGGATTTGGATAAATTCTGAACAGTTGTAGGCTTATGCCTTCGGGCTACAAGCTCCAAGCTTCAAGCTGCAAGAAGAAGCAGACCGGTTGTCGGCTCGCTTCTCTTGTAGCTTGCAACTTGCCGCTCGACGTTTATTCGGGGGAGCGGAAGCTGAGGCTGTAGTTCACTGCTTTCGGGCCAGGGTCGAGGATATCCAGGGCAATGTGGATCGGCGTCTGGCTGGGCATTTCGCCACGGCCGGCCAGTTCACCCGAGAGATACTCGCTCGGCTTGAAGCGCCGGCTGGCGATCAATTGGCCATTGAGGTCGGCAAAACGCAGTTCCAGCAGGGGGAACGGCTGGGCGAAGGGGGCGCGGTTGTAGATGATCGCGTCGACGATGAGCGCGCCCTTGAAGTCGGGGTGGCTGCGCACCACCAGGTTGCTGCTCTTGATCCTGCCGATGTCGACGCGTGTGGGCACCTCGCAGCCAAGCATCGGGCACATCTGCTGGAAGAGCGGGCGGTACTGGTCCTGGCGCGCCATTTCGTCGAAATGGAACCACACGTACTGGAATGCCAGCAGGCCGGCGGCCAGCAGGGTGAGCAAGCCCCAGAGCACGCGTTTGCCCCAGTGGGGGCGCGGCTTCTCCCAGCCCAGTTGCAAAGGATCGTCGACCACGTCGATGAGCGGCTCCTTGCGTGACGGGCGCTGGGGCCTTGCAGCGAAGCCAGGTTCAAGGCGCTCGCCGGTCAGCGTTGGGGCAGGGGTGTCATCGTGCGCCGACAGATGCAGATCCGTATCGTCATCATCACGGGCGCTCAGGCCTTTTTCGTGAACGGGTTCGTCATCTGGCGACAGCCGCTCGGGAAAGTCGTCCGCGTTGTCGCGCTCGGCAGTCCGATGCGTGGCAGGTTCATCATCGAAGTCCAGATCCAGGTTGCCGTCCAGTGTGGGCTCGGTGCGATCGCCGGGGGCGGGCTCCGGGTCCAGTGGCTCCTGCTTCAGCAGTACCGGGGTGGAATCGATGGTTTCCAGCGGTTCATGGTGATCGTCGGTTGCATTACCGAACAGCTCGTCGCCATGGGGCTCGGCGGCGGGCTCGTCACGCCGCGCCTGCAGTGCATCGGCAGGGACGGCTGGGCGCGGCTCGTCTGGCTTGCCACGGCGTTCTAGGCGGGCCAGTTCCTGGTCCAGGTCGAGTTCGTCGAGGGCTTGCGCTGTGGCTGCCCAGTCTTGCGGCTCGGCGGCCAGGCGTTCGCTGACCGGTGGCTCGGGCGCGGTGACGGGCGCGACCGCCGGTATCGGCGGCACTGCCGGGGCGGCGCTGGCGCGGTTCTGCTCCAGCAGTTGCTTCGCCGCGTTGAACACCTGCAGGCAATGGCCGCAGCGCACTACGCCGCGCGCCACGCTCAATTGGTGATGAGTGACGCGAAAGCTGGTCTGGCAATGCGGGCACTGGGTGACGAAACTGTCGGTCATGCGGCGATCCGGGAGCTGTGCAGAGAAGTATTTTAGGCCCGCTTAGCGGCGGCGACCACTGATGCGCACCCAGCCGTCGCGCACGACGATCGGGTCCAGCTCGAAGTCGGCGGCATAGGCCGCGGCCACTTCCTCACCCTGTTCGGCAAGGATGCCTGACAGGGCGAGCAGGCCGCCTGGGCGTACCAGGCCGGACAGCTGCGGCGCCAGCGAGACCAAAGGGCCAGCCAGGATATTGGCGACCAGCACGTCGGCCTGCATGGCCGGCATATGCTCGGGCAAGTACAGCGCCAGCTTCTCGTCGGCGACGCCGTTGCGCTGGGCGTTGTCACGCGAGGCTTCGATGGCCTGCACGTCGATGTCGGTACCGACCGCTTCGCGTGCGCCCAACAACAATGCGGCGATGGCAAGGATGCCTGAGCCGCAGCCGAAGTCCAGCACCTGGGTGCCTTCGAGCTGTTGGCCGTCGAGCCATTCCAGGCACAGGGCGGTGGTCGGATGGGTGCCGGTGCCGAAGGCCAGGCCAGGGTCAAGCAGCAGGTTGACTGCGTCCTTTTCCGGCGCTTCGTGCCAGCTTGGCACGATCCACAGGCGGCGGCCAAAGCGCATTGGCTGGAAATTGTCCATCCAGCTGCGTTCCCAATCCTGATCTTCGATCACTTCGGCCTGGTGTTCCGGCAGCTCGGCGCCGGTCAGCAGGCGCAGGTGAGCGAATACCTGTTCAGGGTCGGCGTCCGCCTCGAACAGTGCCAGCAGGTGCGTATGCGACCACAGCGGCGTGGTGTTGAGGTCGGGTTCGAAGATGGGCTGGTCTTCGGCGTCCATGAACGTGACCGATACGGCGCCGACTTCGAGTAGGGCGTCTTCGTAGGTTTCGGCTTGTTCCGGGCTGATGGCCAGGCGTACTTGCAGCCAAGGCATGGCGGGCACCTTTGGTAAATCGAGAGGGGCAGCCTGAGGCTGCACGAAGGCTGGCAGTTTACGCGAGTGCGGGGTGTTTGTGGATGACTTGAGGGGCTGCCTTGCAGCCCAATCGCCGGCAAGCCGGCTCCCGCAGGCCCTTCATTGTTGTTCAGTGCAGTGATCTGACTGTAGGCGCAGCTTTGCCGGCGATCGGGCCAGTAGACGTGGTACCGCATAACCGATGGCTTGAGTACAACCCCACAAAAAACCCCGGCACAGGGCCGGGGTTCTTTGCAGCATCACGCTAACGCGATCACTCCTGGTTGGCCAGTTTGTGCTCGAGGTAGTGGATGTTCACGCCGCCTTTGCAGAAACCTTCATCACGCACCAGGTCGCGGTGCAGCGGGATGTTGGTCTTGATGCCGTCGACGACGATTTCGTCCAGGGCATTGCGCATGCGCGCCATGGCTTCGTCGCGGTCCTTGCCATAGGTAATCAGCTTGCCGATCAGCGAGTCGTAGTTCGGCGGAACCGAATAACCGCTGTACAGGTGCGAATCGACGCGAACGCCGTTGCCACCCGGGGCGTGGAAGTGCTTGACCTTGCCTGGGCTCGGGATGAACTTCTTCGGGTCTTCGGCGTTGATCCGGCACTCCAGCGAGTGGCCGCGGATCACCACGTCTTCCTGACGGATCGACAGCTTGTTGCCAGCGGCGATGCTGAGCATCTCCTTGACGATGTCGATACCGGTGACCATTTCCGAGACCGGGTGCTCAACCTGCACACGGGTGTTCATTTCGATGAAGTAGAAACGGCCGTTTTCGTACAGGAACTCGAAGGTACCGGCACCACGGTAGCCGATCTCGACGCACGCATCGACGCAACGCTTGAAGACTTCCTGGCGGGCCTTCTCGTCGATGCCCGGGGCAGGCGCTTCTTCCAGTACCTTCTGGTGACGACGCTGCAGCGAGCAGTCGCGGTCGCCCAGGTGGATGGCGTTGCCCTGGCCGTCGGACAGCACCTGAACCTCCACGTGGCGTGGGTTGGTCAGGAACTTCTCGAGGTAGACCATCGGGTTGCCGAAGGCTGCACCGGCTTCGGTACGGGTGAGCTTGGCCGAGGCGATCAGGTCCTCTTCCTTGTGCACCACGCGCATACCGCGACCACCGCCGCCACCGGCGGCCTTGATGATAACCGGGTAGCCGACGTCACGAGCGATCGCCAGGGCGACCTCTTCGTCTTCCGGCAGCGGGCCATCGGAGCCTGGTACGGTCGGTACGCCGGTCTTGATCATCGCGTCCTTGGCCGAAACCTTGTCGCCCATCAGGCGAATGGTGTCGGCGCGTGGGCCGATGAAGGCGAAACCGGACTTCTCCACCTGTTCGGCGAAGTCGGCGTTTTCCGCGAGGAAGCCGTAACCCGGGTGGATGGCTGTAGCGCCTGTCACTTCAGCTGCGGCGATGATCGCCGGGATGTGCAGGTACGAATCTTTGGATGAAGCAGGACCAATGCAGACCGACTCGTCTGCCAGGCCCAGGTGCATCAGTTCGCGGTCGGCCGTGGAGTGCACGGCGACGGTCTTGATGCCCAGTTCTTTGCAGGCACGCAGGATCCGCAGGGCAATTTCCCCGCGGTTGGCGATCAGGACTTTTTCCAGCTTCCCAGACATCGTTGGCTCTCCGCGAATCAAACGATGGTGAACAGCGGCTGGTCGAACTCAACCGGCTGACCGTCTTCCACCAGGATGGCGTCGATAACGCCGCCGACATCGGCTTCGATGTGGTTCATCATCTTCATCGCTTCGACGATGCACAGGGTGTCGCCTTTCTTCACGCTCTGGCCAACTTCAGCGAAGTTCGGCGAGGTCGGCGAAGGTTTGCGGTAGAAGGTACCGACCATTGGCGAACGGATCACGGTGCCTTTCAGGGCCGGGGCAGCGGCGGCAGCTTCGGCAACCGGGGCAGCAGCAGCGGCCGGAGCAGCTACAGGCGCGGCGGCCATTGGCGCAGGTGCGTAGAACTGTTGAGCGGCTGGGGTCTTGCTGTGACGGCTGATACGGACCGACTCTTCGCCTTCCTTGATCTCCAGTTCGTCGATGCCAGACTCTTCCAGCAGCTCGATCAGTTTCTTGACTTTACGGATATCCATTAATCATCAACTCCCAAAGGTTCGGTCAGGGGGCATAAGTTAAAAACGTATCTGAAACGTTTTTCTCGAACCCCGGCCCACTCAGGCCAGGGCTTCTATCATCAGGGCTGTGCGTTGGCAGCCAGTTGTTCCAGTGCGGCCTCCAGGGCCAGGCGATACCCGCTGGCGCCCAGACCGCAGATCACCCCTACGGCTACATCGGAGAAGTAGGAGTGGTGACGGAACGGTTCGCGTTTGTGCACGTTGGACAGGTGCACTTCGATGAATGGGATGCTCACCGAAAGCAATGCGTCACGTAATGCGACGCTTGTGTGGGTGAAAGCAGCCGGATTGATCAGGATGAAGTCCACACCCTCGTTGCGCGCGGCGTGAATACGGTCGATCAGCTCGTACTCGGCATTGCTCTGCAGGTACTGCAGATGATGGCCTGCGGCGCGGGCGCGCTGCTCCAGGTCCTGGTTGATCTGGGCCAGGGTCACGGCGCCGTAGTGGCCCGGTTCGCGGAGCCCGAGCATATTCAGGTTGGGGCCGTGAAGCACCAGTAGCGTTGCCATCTGCAGATTCCTTGGATTTGTAGGGCAATTCGACACAGCGCGGCGAGTGTGCCGTAAAGCGACGGCAAGTGTCCAGTTCCCGGCAATAGCCAGCACGATGTCCGAGGTTCGCGCGAAGTATGTGACCAAATATTAAATTCTGGTCACTCGTACGCAGAAATATGCCGGCACGCGGGAAGTTATAGACCGAGTTTGCCGCGCACGCGCGCCAGAACACCCGCAAATTCGGCGGCGTTTATCTCGCCAATGACCCGATCGGTGGTCATTTCGCTGCCGTTCGCGGCAAAAAACAACAGCGCAGGCGGGCCGAACAGCTGGTAGCGGTCGAGCAGGGTACGTTGCTCGGCGTTGCTTTCGGTGATGTCGAAACGCAGCAACTTGAATGCGCCCAGTTGCGGTTGGACCTGCGCTGCGTTGAGTACTTCATGCTCGATGACTTTGCAGCTGATGCACCAGTCGGCGTACCAGTCGAGCAAGACCGGCTGCCCCGCAGCTTTCGCCTCGGCCAGGGCCGCGTCAAGTGCAGCCGGCGCAGTGACGGTTTGCCAGGCATCCACCGAGGCTGTTGGGCCGCTGCCGCTGGTTGTCGGCGCTGGCGCAGGCAATGGTCGCAGCGGGTCACCCTGGCCATTGAGGGCGCCGTACCAGCAGGCCAGGCCGTAGACCAGCAGGGCCAGGCCCAGCAGTTGCGCCAGACGTTGGCGTGGCGCCTTGACCACGAACTCCAGCGCCCCGAGGAACACGGCTACGCCTACGCTCAGGAAACCGACCAGCAACAAAGTCGCCGGCCCAGGTAGCACGCGGCTGAGCAGACCGATGGCGAGGCCCAGCAGCAATACACCAATGGCGTTTTTCACGGTGTTCAGCCAAGGCCCGCTCTTCGGCAGCCAGGCCGCGCCCCCCGTGGCAACCAGCAACAACGGCGCGCCCATGCCCAGGCCAAGGACAAACAACTTGAGTGCACCGCCCAAGGCGTCACCGCTGGCACTGATATACAGCAAGGCGCCCGCCAGTGGTGCCGAGACGCACGGCGAAACCAGCAGGCTGGACAGCACGCCCAGCACTGCTGCGCCCAGCAGCGAGCCGCCCTTGGTGCGGTGCGCGAGCGTGTCCAGGCGAGTGCTCAAGGCCTGTGGCAGTTTAAGTTCGAACAGGCCGAACATGGCCAGTGCGAACAGCACGAAGAACAGCGCGAAAGGCACCAGCACCCAAGCCGATTGCAGCCGCGCCTGCAGGTTCAGGCCTGCACCGAACAGGCCCATCAGCGCGCCCAACAGGGCGAAACTGGCGGCCATGGCCAGCACATAGGCCAGCGACAGGGCCAGGCCGCGCAGGCCGCCTACCTGGCCACGCAGGACCACGCCAGAGAGGATCGGCAGCATCGGCAACACGCAGGGAGTGAAGGTCAGGCCGACCCCGGCGAGGAAGAACAGTAGCAATGATTTCCAAGTCCAGCCTTGTTCGCTGACCGTCGCGGGGGCGTCGGCTGTGCTACCCCCTGCGCCGTCGATGCTCAGGCGTGCGGTCTCTGGTGGGTAGCACAGGCCCTTGTCGGCACAGCCCTGGTAGCCGACTAGCAAGGTGAATGCGCGTGTGTCGGTGCGCGGCAGTTCGATGTCGAGCACGCCATGGTAGACCTCGACGTCGCCGAAGAACTCATCGTGCTTGGCCTCGCCCTTGGGTATGTTCGGCGAACCCAGGGCGATGTCTGCCGGTTCGCTGCGGAACTGGAAGCGATGGCGGTAGAGGTAATAGCCGTCGGTGGCGACGAAGCGCAGCTTGATGGTGTGCGCATCGGCTTGGACCAAACTGAGCTTGAAGGCTTCGTGTACGGGCAAAAAGTCTGCGCTGTTGCTCAGCGAGGCGGCGCCGAGTGTGGCGCTGGGGCGGTTGTCGAGCAGGCCCGTGGCGAAGGCAGGGCTGGCCAGCAGCAGGAACAGCAGGAAAAACAGGCGGCGCATGGCGGACTCGCGAGGTGGAACGTGCCCGGCATGATAGCGGAGTTGGCCTTGGTTGGGGGGCAGTGCAGGCAAACGATCACAGCCTGAAGGCCCGCACCGCACGGTTCAGCTCGCCGCCAAGGGTCAGCAATTGCTCGCCCTGCTCGCGCCCTTCACCTATGCGCTGCAGGTTGTCTTCACCCAGCTCATGAATCCGCTCACTGTGCCCTCGAATTTCACTCACCGCATCACTCTGCTGCGCCGTGACGTCGGCAATGCGCACTGCGGTATCGGCAATGGTGCGGATCGCGTTGACGATCTCATCGAGCGCGCCATCTGCAGCCTGAGCCTGGTCAGCTGTGGTTTGCGCATGCTCCAGTTGCGCCCGCATACCTGTCACCGACTCCCGTGCCGCCTGCTGCAGCCGGTCGATCAAGGCCTGGATCTCGCCAGTGGCGCCTGTGGTGCGTTGTGCCAGCGAGCGTACTTCGTCTGCAACCACGGCAAAGCCGCGGCCCATTTCCCCCGCGCGGGCGGCCTCGATGGCGGCGTTCAATGCCAGAAGGTTGGTCTGCTCGGCGATCGATCTGATCACGGTGAGCACACCGCCGATGGTGGCCGACTCCTCGGCCAGCTGTTCGATCATGCGTGCATTGCCCTGCACCTCATCGACCAGCGTACGCAGCCCGCCGAGGCTCTGGCCGATCACCGTCTGGCCTTGCTCAACGGCGCGGCCAGCATCGCGGCTGGCATCGGCCGCGGAGCTGGCATCACCGGCCACCTGCAAAATGGTGGCTTCCAGTTCGCCCAGCGCATCGCGTATCTGTCCGGTGTCACCGGCCTGGCGCTCTGCGCCGTCATGCAGGGCGGCGCTCATGCCGGCCAGTGCGTGGCTGCTGCCGGCCACCAGTTCGGCGTTGTGGCGGATGGTGCCGACCAGCTCCACCAAGTACTGGCGCAGGCGGTTGAGCGATTCCTGGATGTCGTGCAGCTCGCGGTTGGTCTTGCCCAGGGCGATGGGGGCGGCGAAATCACCTTCGGCCCATTGCGACAGGGCCGGGGCCAGACCGGTCAGGGTACGCGTCAGCCGCCGCTGCAATGTGTCGATGAGTAGGGCGATCAGCAGGATCAGGCCGATCATCAGGCCCTGGATAAGGCGCACTTCGCTGGCGATACGGGCGTGCTGGCCCCGCACTTCAGGCTCAAGGCTGGCGATGGCTTTTTGCACGGCGTCGAGCCGTTCGTTGGTGCTGGCGGCCAGCGTTGTGCGCCGCTCGATCTGTTCGCGGGTGCGTTGCAGTTCGCCAGGGTAGCGGCTGAGCAGGCTCTGCAGTTCGCGCTTGAGGCCAACGGCTACGTCTTCCTGTTGTCCGGCTGCCTGCGTTTCCAGGCCCATCATGGCAGCGAAATCATCGGCGTTGGATTCGGCGGCGCGGGTCACGCCCAGCAACGGCAGGTTGTCGATGACCTGAGCCTGTGCGCGGATCAGTTGCAGCTCGCGCTCCACCTCGTCGGCCAGCTCGGCGCGGCCGCTGCTGACCAGTTTGTCACGGGCCAGCGACAGGCGGCCCAGGTGTACGCTGGCGTCGAGCAATGGCGGCAGATAACGGCTCGCGTCGCTGCTGGCGCTGTCACGGGCATAGCCGGACAGTTGTTCGAAATTGGCGCCTAGCTCACGTTCGGCCTGCAACAGCAGGGCTTGAGGGTCGCCGGCCAGCTTGCCGGCCGCGAGCAGCTCGTTGGCTGTGAAGGCTTGCAGGGTATCGAGGCTTGGGCGCAATTGGCCGGCCAGCTCTTCAGGCCAGTCGGCCAGTGCCTGCTCAAGTTGTTGGTTGGCCTCCAGCGCCGCCGCATGGCGCAGGGCGTCACCGCTGCCAAGATAAGCCTGGATGTTGCGCGCGGCCTGGTTCTGGAACTGCTGCGACAGGCCCAGGTAGCGTTCCATCAATTGATAGGGGCGCTCCAGGGCACGCTGGGACCACCAAAGGGTCGCACCCAGAGCGATACACACGGTCACCAGTAACAGGGTGTTGAAATTGGTCAGCCACTTCAGGCGCATAGCCGCGAACTTCCTGCGGGGATGGAGAGGTAGGTGCCTGAAGTTATTGCTATTTTGTGACGGGGTGATGACGATGATGGCTTAAGGCTATCTTGCAGGTGCGGTCCGGCCAGCTAAGGCTCGACCCGCACCACACAGTTGCGTCCCGCATGCTTGGCCCGATACAGCGCCTCATCTGCGGTGCTGGCCATGCTCAACGCATCGAGCTCATCGTCCAGCTGCACTACCCCGGCACTGAAAGTGCACTGCAGGTCGCAGGGTTGTGCCGGGTATAGGATTTCGGCGAAGCGCCGGCGAATCTCGTCGAGCACCTTGTGCGCGGCATCCAGTGCGGTGTTGGGCATGACGATGGCGAATTCCTCGCCGCCATAGCGGCCGATGAAGTCGGTCTTGCGCAGCCGTTGCTTGAGAAACAGTGCCAGGCTCTTGATGACCCGGTCGCCCATGGGGTGGCCATGGCGGTCGTTGATCTTCTTGAAGTGGTCGATGTCGAGCATGGCGAAGCTGAGCGGCTGGCCCTCGCGACGGGCGCGAAAGCTACAGTCTTCCAGCAGTTGCAGGATGTGCGTGTGGTTGTACAGGCCGGTAAGGCTGTCGCGGACCATGCGCGACCTGAGGTGGCGCGCACGGGCAGCGCGGTTGCGCACAGTGGTGATCAGGTGTCGCGAGCGGATAGGTTTGGTCAGAAAGTCGTCGCCGCCCTCGCTCATGGCATCGAGCTGTTTGTCCAGGTCGTCCTCCGCGGACAGGTAGATGATGGGTACGCTGACGTAGCGGTCGTTGTGGCGGATCACCTTGGCCAGTTCCGGGCCCGAGCAGGCTGGCATGTACAGGTCGAGAATGATCAGGTCGGGCTGGAAGTCGGCCAACTCGGCCATGGCGCGGATCGGGTCGGTCAGGCTGCGGGTGATCATGCCGGCGCTGCCCAGCACGCGTTCGGTGTGCAGTGCCTGGGTGCGCGAGTCGTCGATAATCAGCACGCGCAGCGGTTCAAGAGGCACGGTGCTGGTCATGATCTCGAGCTTCTCAAGCAGGCTGGAGGCTTCCAGTGTGCCGGTGAGAAATGCTTGACCACCTGCGCGTACTGCGGCCAGGCGCGTTGGCGTGTCGGCTTCGTGCAAGCTGAAGAACAACAGCGGGATCGGCTGCTCCAGACCCGACTGCGCCTGTGCCGCCAGTTGCATGCCGCATCCCGGCCCGCTGAAGTCGACATCCATGACTATGGCGGATGGTGCCTGCTCGGCCACTGACGCCAGCAACGCGTCGACGCTGAACAGCGGTTGCACGCTCAGGCCGAAGAATTCCAGCTGCTGGGCCAGACGCTCGGCACGCTCATGGTCGCGCAGCAGCAGATACACCGGCCTGCGGGCAGTTGGCAACGTCAGCTGATCAAGTTGGTCGCCCTTGCGCAAACGAGTGCGCGACAGGCGTTGCAGCAGGTGATCGAGCTCCTGCTTGAGGCGCTCTTGGCTCGGCTCCGCGGCTTGGGTCATGTCCTGACTACTTATTAGTGGGATGTGCAGGTGCGATGATGGCTCTATGCTAGCAGCTCTTTCCAGGCATGCGAGTGCGCGGGATCAACAAAGCGTTGATGACGAATATTCAGTTGCTGACTGATTGGTCGCTTATGCGTACGGTGGTGTCTGCTTTATAGTGCAGCAACATGGGCTTGCCGTGGCACCCTGGCATTGGCCTGTGGTCAAAAGCCCTGAACCGTCGTGACTGATAAGGACAAAGCCATGCTGGACTGGAAAAACCGCGAGGCCAAGGCCGAGCCCCGTGAGCGTGTCGATGGCCGCGGTGCTGCCGCCCGTAGCTATGTGGGTGGCCTCTGGAGCCGAGCCCTGGGAACCCTGATCGGGTTGTACCTGCTGGTCTGCATCGGCCTGGGCTGGTACTGGAGCCAGGAACCGGAGCTGTTCCCGGTGCAGCAGAACGCCCAGGCAGCAGCCGAGCGCAATGGCCAGCAGATGGTGATTGGTTACACCACCATCGAAACGCTCAAGACGGTAGCCGGTACTCTGCTGAACAAGCCGGGCGGCTACATCTCCAACGACCGCTTCCCGCCGGGGCTGTGGATGGACAACATGCCGAGCTGGGAATACGGCGTGCTGGTCCAGGTGCGTGACCTGTCCCGCGCTTTGCGCAAAGACTTCGCCCGCTCGCAGTCGCAGTCCACCGAGGACGCCGACCTGGCCAAGGCCGAGCCGCGTTTCAACTTCGACAACAAGAGCTGGATTCTCCCATCCAGTGAGTCGGAGTTCGAAGAGGGCATCAAATCGCTCGCCCGCTACCAGACCCGCCTGGCTGCAGGCGACAAGGGTGCGATCTTCTACACTCGTGCCGACAACCTGAACAACTGGCTGGGCGATGTCGCCACCCGTCTGGGCTCGCTGTCGCAGCGCCTGTCGGCAAGCGTCGGCCGGGTCAAGCTCAATACCACCCTGAAGACCGAGTCGGTGGTTGCTGGCCAGGCGCCGCAGGTGGACGAGGAGGTGGTGGAAACGCCTTGGCTGCAGATCGACAACGTATTCTACGAAGCCCGTGGCCAAGCCTGGGCGCTGTCGCACCTGCTGCGTGCCATCGAAGTGGACTTTGCTGACGTGCTGGCGAAAAAGAATGCCACCGTCAGCGTGCGCCAGATCATTCGTGAGCTCGAGGCCTCGCAGGAGGCATTGTGGAGCCCCATGGTGCTCAACGGCAGCGGCTTCGGCATGTGGGCCAACCACTCGCTGGTCATGGCCAACTATATTTCGCGGGCCAATGCGGCGGTCATCGACCTGCGTCAACTGCTGTCGCAGGGTTGAACATGGCAATAAGCCCTAACGAGGCCGCCCACCGGGCGGCTTCCGACCGCGAACTGGTCGCCTGGGTGGACGAAGCCGACCAGGTGCTTGGAGCGCTGCCCAGGGCTGAGCTTCGCGGGCGTGGTCTGATTGGCCGTTGTACCTTCATTCTGCTGTTCAATGGCGCCGGTGAGCTGTGCGTACACCGGCGTACTTTGAGCAAGGCGCTGTATCCGGGCTATTGGGATGTGGCCGCAGGCGGCATGGTGGCGGCGGGGGAGGCGTATGTCGACTCGGCGGCCCGTGAGCTGGCCGAGGAGTTGGGCATCGAGGGCGCCGAGTTGCGTTTCCACGAACGGTTCTACTTCGACCAGCCCGACAACCGGTTGTGGTGCGCGGTGTATTCGGCTGTGTCGGACGCGCCTCTGCGGTTGCAGCCTGAAGAGGTGAGCGAGGCGAGGTTCATCAGCCTCGCCCAAGCTGAGGCAGAAAGCCTCAGCAAGCCCTACTGTCCGGACTCGCTGGCGGCGCTGCAGCGGTACAAGGTCAGTCTTGGCTAAGGCTGGGGCCGCTTTGCGGTCCCAGGGTCCCATGGGTCGCAAATCTTTCGCAAAATGGCGCATTCCGGTACTTAGCAATCACCTGATTTATCGTTACACTGCGCGCCCTTTTCGGGCTGTTGCAGGATCTTGCGGCAGTAGCGCCGCCCCTGCCAGAGTGGGGCTTCGCGGTCGGCTCATGCCGACCAGTTTTTGTCCTCAGCACAGAGGAACAAAAGTGGCCAAGAAAGCTTCTTCCTTTTCCGCCCTTGGCGGTCTCGTGTTCTCCACCGACGCCGGTCGGCACTGCCCCGACTGTAGCCAGCCGGTGGATGCCTGCATCTGCAAGCAGCAAACCATCCCCGAAGGCGACGGCATCGCCCGTGTTCGCCGTGAGAGCAAAGGCCGTGGCGGCAAGACCGTGACCACTGTCACCGGCGTGCCGCTGCCGCCAGACCAGCTCAAGGAGCTGGCCACCACCCTCAAGCGCCGCTGCGGTACCGGTGGTGCCCTGAAGGACGGGGTTATCGAGATCCAGGGCGACCATGTCGAGCTGTTGATCGGCGAGCTGACCAAACAGGGTTTCAAGGCGAAAAAGTCCGGGGGCTGAGGCCATCACGCGATTTTTTGCCCAGCGCTTTCTAAACTCGTTCCCGTGACCAGGGTCTATTCCTGGGCACGGATGAATCGTCATTTCCAGCTTTTACACTGCGCCCGCCACCATGTGGGGCAGTGTTTTCGACTTTATAGGGGACTTGAATGTCCGTACGACGCACACGCAAAGACGATGGTAGCCAATGGACCGTGGCCGACAGCCGCAGTGTTTATGGTATCCGCCATTGGGGCGCTGGTTATTTCGCCATCAATGAGGCCGGGCGCGTCGAAGTGCGCCCCAACGGCCCTCAGAGCGCGCCGATCGACTTGTTCGAGCAGGTCGATGAGCTGCGCCAGAGCGGCCTGTCGCTGCCGCTGCTGGTCCGCTTCCCCGACATTCTGCAGGACCGCGTGCGCCAGTTGACCGGTGCCTTCGACGCCAATATCGCGCGCCTTGAGTACCAGAGCCAGTACACCGCGCTGTACCCGATCAAGGTCAACCAGCAGGAAGCGGTGGTAGAGAACATCATCGCCACGCAGAACGTTTCCATCGGCCTGGAAGCAGGCTCCAAGCCTGAGCTGCTGGCGGTGCTGGCGCTGGCCCCTAAGGGCGGCACCATCGTCTGCAACGGCTACAAGGACCGCGAGTTCATTCGCCTGGCGCTGATGGGCCAGAAGCTCGGCCACAATGTGTTCATCGTCATCGAGAAAGAGTCCGAAGTGGCGCTGGTTATCGAAGAGGCCGCCGAACTCAAGGTCAAGCCGCAGGTGGGGCTGCGCGTTCGCCTGTCATCGCTGGCTTCGAGCAAATGGGCAGACACCGGTGGTGAGAAGTCCAAGTTCGGCCTTTCTGCTGCCCAGCTGATTTCGGTTGTGCAGCGCTTCCGCGATGCCGGGCTGGACCAGGGCATCCGCCTGCTGCACTTCCACATGGGTTCGCAGATCGCCAACCTGGCCGACTACCAGCACGGTTTCAAGGAAGCCATCCGCTACTACGGCGAGCTGCGTGCCCTGGGCCTGCCGGTCGACCATATCGACGTGGGCGGTGGCCTGGGTGTGGACTACGACGGTACCCACTCGCGCAACGCCAGTTCGATCAACTACGACATGGACGACTATGCCGGCGTGGTGGTGGGCATGCTCAAGGAGTTCTGCGACGCGCAGGGCTTGCCGCATCCGCACATTTTCTCCGAGAGTGGCCGTTCGCTGACTGCGCACCACGCCATGCTGGTGATACAGGTGACCGACGTCGAGAAACACAACGACGACGTGCCGACCATCGAAAACAAGGAAAGCCTGCCCGAGACCGTGCAGTGGCTGGCCGACCTGCTCGGCCCGACCGATATCGAGATGGTCACCGAGACCTACTGGCGCGCCACGCACTACATGGGTGACGTGGCAGCGCAATATGCCGATGGCAAGATCAGCCTGGCCGAAAAGGCCCTGGCCGAGCAGTGCTACTTCGCCGTGTGCCGTCGTCTGCACAACTCGCTCAAGGCCCGCCAGCGCTCGCACCGCCAGGTGCTGGACGAACTGAACGACAAGCTGGCCGACAAGTACATCTGCAACTTCTCGGTGTTCCAGAGCCTGCCGGACACCTGGGCCATCGGCCAGGTGCTGCCGATCATCCCGTTGCACCGCCTGGACGAAGAGCCGCTGCGCCGTGCAGTGCTGCAGGACCTGACCTGCGACTCCGACGGCAAGATCAACCAGTACGTCGACGAGCAGAGCATCGAGACCAGCATGCCGGTGCACTCGCTCAAGGACGGTGAGGACTACCTGCTAGGCGTGTTCCTGGTCGGTGCCTACCAGGAAATCCTCGGTGACATGCACAACCTGTTCGGTGATACCGACTCGGTGAACATTTACCAGAACGCCGATGGCAGCGTGTTCCACGCCGGTATCGAGACCCACGACACCATCGAAGACATGTTGCGCTATGTGCACCTGTCGCCGGAGGAGTTGATGACCCACTACCGCGACAAGGTGGCCAGCGCCAAGATCAGCGCCCGCGAGCGTACCCAGTTCCTCGATGCATTGCGCCTGGGGCTGACCCGGTCTTCCTACCTGTCGTCGTGATTGTCACGGCCGCTCCTGCTACCCCTGTAGGAGCGGCCTTGCGTCGCGAATGAGGGCGCAGCCCTCACCGGTGTCACATCAAGAAAAGGAACAAACGTACCCGGCTGCATGGGGCTGACTACCGTTGAACGCAATGTTCAAGGGATACCGACATGGACCTTCAAGGCAATCACCGTTTGCGCAAAGGCCGCCACTCGGAGCAGGGGAGGCTGTATCTATTAACAACGGTTACCCGCAATCGCGCTCCAATCTTCAAGAATCTTCCTTTCGCCCGAGCCGCCATTCAACAGTTGCGGCTAAGCGATCAGGAAGCGTGCTGTCGAACGCTAGCGTGGGTCTTGATGCCAGATCATCTGCACTGGCTGATCGAGCTAGGCCACGGAACGCTTGGCGAATTGATGTGCGCATTCAAATCTCGGAGCAGTTGCGCGCTTTATCGAGCCGGAGCTGATAGGCGTCGTATCTGGCAACCTGGCTTCCATGACCGAGCGTTACGGCGTGAGCAGGACATCAGGGCCGTTGCTCGATACATCATAGCCAACCCAACCCAACCCAACCCAACCCAACCCAACCCAACCCAATCCGTGCCGGACTGGTACAGCGTGCTGGCGAGTATTCTCACTGGGATTGTGTGTGGCTGTGAGTATGCAGATGAGGGCTGCGCCCTCATTTCGCGACACAAGGCCGCTCCTACAGCGGTACCGCGTCGCCTGTAGGAGCGGCCTTGCGTCGCGAAAGGGCTGCAAGGCAGCCCCAGCATCAGTGAATCCACAGTCTTTTTCGTTGCAGGCGCCAACCCACCCATCCCAACGTCAGCGCCCGCAACGCCATGAACCCGAGAAACGCAAACCACAAGCCGTGGTTGCCAAACCCACTCCAATCCGTGCCGGACTGGTACAGCGTGCTGGCGAGTATTCTCACTGGGATTGTGTGTGGCTGTGAGTATGCAGATG
>NZ_CDRVFO010000025.1:0-74076 GCF_977070485.1 Lelliottia jeotgali | reverse complement strand
GGAAAGCTTCTCCGCTTGGGTTCCCTTAGGCTGTTCTCAACACCAATAGCTATTGGAGGCCACGGTGATGACCTGCCCGCACAGCCTAACTACCGAAGCACGAAATACCCCGGTATCCAGCCGTACCTTATTGACGCCTCGACTCAAGGGCATGGTGCTGTTGCTCTTGGCGATTCTGGTGTGGGGCGCGAACTGGCCGGTGATGAAGGCAGGACTTGGCCACGTCACACCCCTCTGGTTCTCAGCCAGCCGCTTCGCACTGGGCGCCTTGTGCCTGTTCCTTCTGCAGCTGCTGACCGGCACCCTCTATCGACCCAGCCGAGGCGACGTGCCGCTCCTGCTTAGCGTCGGGCTCCTGCAGATGCTCGCCTTCACACTGCTCGGCGCGCTGGCCATGACCGATATCCCGGTGGGCCGCTCGGCCGTACTCGCCTACACCACCCCGCTGTGGGTGACGCCACTGGCAGTGCTCGTCTTTCGTGAGCGGCTGGTCCCTCGTCAGCTCCTCGGCGCCGCACTCGGTATGTTCGGCGTAGCCGTCTTGTTCAATCCGCTGGCACTTGATTGGCACAATGCGAACCTGGTGCGCGCCAACCTGATGTTGCTTATCGCCTCGGCTTGCTGGGCGCTGTGCATCCTGCATCTGAGCTACGCCAAAGTTCGCGCCACGGCCTACCAGCTCGCGCCCTGGCAAATGCTCGTCGCTACGGCTCCTTTATTGGCACTCGCGCGAATCGTCGAAGGGCCGTTCACAGGCGATGGCTCGGTGGCGTTCTGGCAGATCATCCTGTTCGTCGGCCCGCTGGCTACTGCCTTCTGCTTCTGCGCCGTGAACGCTGCAAGCATGTGGTTGCCGGCGACCAGCATGTCGCTGGCCATGCTGGGCGTACCCCTGGTGGGCTTGATGAGTTCGGTGTTCTGGCTCGGTGAGACCTTGAGTGCCAGTCTCATAGCGGGAGTACTTGCGATCTCTGCGGGAATTCTCCTTGCGATCGTGAAGACACGGGCCAAGGCTACATCGTGAAGCTTATCTCACTGTTATGAGCGCTTCGCCTACCTGCAGAGCGGCCGCTTTCGGCCAATAGCGGACGATTGGCTGGCAGGTATGCATCGCTATGTCCCCAGGCCTTGGGGAAATAGCTCGGGGTTTGAGAAAGCCTGCTTAAGATGGTCGTACACCAATCGCACCCGCTTCGATACAGGGCCCTGCTGCGGGCGGTATATGAACAGATCCCATGGCGCTGGAGCGAGATCAGCCAAAACAGAAACCAGCTTGCCTGACCGCAGATGGGGCTCAGCCAGATAGGCAGGAATTTGGCCAAAGCACATGCCTGCCAGGGTGGCTTCCAGTTCCGTGTCAGGATCATCACAGATAAGAGCTGGCTGCCTGGGCGTGAATGTTTGCCCGTCGGCAAATAGCCAAGGCCAAGGGCGACCATTTTTCTGGTCGATCAGGACTGAAAGTGGCAGCTGAGCCAAGGCATCCAGAGATCTAGGTATTGTCTTTTGCTCTATTAGCGCCGGGCTTGCGACAACGTAAAACGGCACGGGAGCTAAGGCCCGTGCGACGTAGCGCCGGTCGCGAATAACACCCACCCTGATGCCAATATCGATATGCGCCTCAACGGCATCGGTCATCTGATCTTCCAGGCGGAGATCGAATTGCAGGTCTGGATGTGCTGAGGCCAAGGGCTGAAGAAACGGTATTAAGAAGCGCCTGCCAATAGCATGTGGAGCCGTGATTCCCACCCTCCCTGACAGCTCAGGTTCCATCCTGTGCGACCGGAATAGCGTGTCGAAATGCTCCAGAGCTGATCTGACATCTTTGGCGTAATCCTGACCGAAAGCAGTGATGCTCATCTGGCGGGTATTACGGTGAAACAGCGATTCGCCAAGCTCCGTTTCCAGGGCTTGAATGGCTCGGGTAACCCCTTGCGGGGAGATACCTAATCGGGTTGCCGCTTCGCGGAAGCTACCTGCCTCTGCTGCTGTGCAAAAAATCCTGACCATCTCCATGCGGTTAAGCATGTTGCCCTCCCATTTATTCCATATTCAGGAATAGCTCAATCCAATCATTTCCATTTATTGAGATCAATCATCGGACTAAGGTTTGCGCACTGCCAGGTTAACCAGCCATGGCGAAGTACAAACCCGCCGATGAGGTTCTCAACATGAGCAATAACATTTCTGGAAAAGTTGTCTTTATCACCGGCGCCAGCAGTGGCTTGGGTGAAGCGACTGCACGCCACCTTGCTGCGCTTGGCGCGCGCGTAGTGCTGGCCGCACGCCGCAAAGATAAACTCGACGCATTGGTGACTGAGCTGACCAATGCAGGTGGTCAGGCAATCGCGTATCAGACCGATGTCACCTCTCAGGAAGAGGTCAAAACGCTCATTCAAGGTGCCGTGGACCCTACGGGCGCATTGATGTACTGGTCAACAATGCCGGGCTGATGGCGATTGCACCGCTCAGTGATGCTCGCACTGACGAGTGGGATCGCATGATCGACATCAACATCAAGGGGCTGTTGTACGGAGTCGCGGCTGCATTGCCGGTCTTCCAGAAACAAAACAGTGGCCACTTCATCAACATCGCATCGGTTGCAGGCCTGAAGGTATTCAGCCCTGGCGGCACGGTGTACAGCGGCACCAAGTTTGCTGTGCGGGCCATCTCCGAAGGACTGCGTCACGAAGCCGGTGGCAGCATTCGCACCACGACTATCGAACCGGGTGCCGTGGACTCCGAGTTGAAATTCGACAGCTCCCACCAACAGAGCCGCGATTTCGTGGTGGACTTCTACAAGCAAGCAATTCCCGCTCAATCCGTCGCTCGGGCTATCGCCTTCGCAATTGAGCAGCCTGCTGAAGTGGATATTAACGAGATCGTTCTGCGCCCAACCGTGCAGGAATTCTAATTGGCTGGCGTCGTTGAGGCAGTGGGCGAAGGCGTTACTCAATTCCAAGTTGGGGATGAGGTGTATGGTCTGACTGGCGGTGTGCGTGGATTGCAGGGATCTCTAGCCCAGTACGCGGCAGTCGATGCAAATTTGTTAGCCATCAAGCCCAGAAATCTAAGCATGCGCGAAGCGGCAGCTCTGCCACTGGTGACGCTGACTGCATGGGAAGGCCTAGTAGATAAAGCAGCTGTGAAAGCGGGTGACCGCGTTTTGGTTCATGGTGGCGCTGGCGGAGTCGGGCATGTGGCCGTACAACTCGCCAAAGTGTTTGGTGCGGATGTTTATGCAACCGTGTCCCCGGCGAAGCAATCAATCATCGAGTCCTACGGGGCAACGTCCATCGATTATCAAAGCGTTGGGCATCAAGGAATTCGTCAATCACAAGCTGATTAGCGTCATCGATATTGACGCGCCGTTCTAACTTCATCTGCACATCAACGCAAACATCAATACCTGATGCAACCAGCCTCCTTGATGAAAAAATCAAGGGAGCTGGCTGCATAGGCAACCCTGACGCGAAGCACGGCGCGCTCCCAGCTGATCCAGAAGTGAGCTGCAAGGACGTGGAACCATGCGTACGTGCCGGAAGCAATATTAGCATATTGACATATGTGAATATCGGAAATAGTCTACCCATAACCGCGCTAGAAACCCCAGGAGGTAGTCCCATGAAAGATTCCAGCGATACCCATCCGAATCACCTTCCCGACAGCAGCTACGGCCTGTTTATTGACAACCAGTGAGTTTCGGACGAATACGGTGAAGCCCTCGACATTATCAACATCAACGCCACAGCTGCCGATGTCGCCCGCGCGGTGCAGGGCGCACAGCGCGCCTTCGTGACCTGGACCGCTCGGACTCTTCCGACCTCGTTGATCCATATTTCTTGACCTATTACATCGACTATTTTAGATATGCAGGTAAACAAAATGGCACAATCAGAACTTTTCAAAACCACTCAGCTGGGCCCATACACCCTCAAGAACCGTATCGTTCTGCCGCCACTGACGCGTTCGCGCAGCTCCCAACCCGGCAATATTGCGAACGACCTGATGGCCACATATTACCGTCAGCGCAGCGGTGCTGGCTTCATGGTGACCGAGGGCACACAGATCGAACCCCGAGGACAGGGTTATGCCTGGACACCCGGCATTCATAGCCCGGAACAGATACAAGGCTGGCGTAAGGTCACCGACGCTGTTCACGCCGAAGGGGGGGTGATCTTTGCTCAACTTTGGCATGTAGGCCGCGTGTCGCACACATCGCTGCAACCCGGTGGTGAAGCGCCCGTCGCGCCGTCAGCCATACGCGCGGACAACGTCAAGGTGTTCATCGAAACTGGCCCCGGCACGGGTACACTGACCGACCCTTCGACCCCACGAGCTCTGTCCACCGAGGAGGTAAAGGAACTGGTTGAGCTCTACGCCCAAGCAGCCCGAAATGCTCTGGAAGCAGGTTTTGACGGGGTGGAGCTTCACTGCGCGAACGGGTACCTGGTAAACCAGTTCATTTCGGCCCATACCAACCAGCGTGATGATGAATATGGCGGTTCGCTGCAGAATCGTCTTCGCTTCCTGCGCGAAATCACCCTCGCCGTTGCTGGTGTTGTCGGCAAGGAGCGCGTTGGCGTTCGCTTCGCCCCGCTGTTCGCGACCACAGACGAAGACCGCGTCTACCTTGGTCTGGTCGAAGAAGACCCTCATCAAACCTACATCGAGGCAGTGAAGATCCTCGAGGAAGTGGGCATTGCCTACCTGTCGCTCGCCGAAGCCGATTGGGAAAACGCACCCGAGCTGCCTGAGACGTTCCGGGAAGCTGTTCGTAAGACCTTCAGCGGCAAGATTATCTATGCCGGCAAGTACACCGCTGAACGAGCAAATCGCGTGATAAAAGCTGGCTGGGGCGACCTGATCGCTTTTGGCCGCCCCTTCATTGCGAACCCCGACCTGCCCGCTCGTATCGCCAACAACTGGCCGCTTAACCCAGTTGATCCAAGCAGCATGTACGGCGGTACCGATAAGGGCTACACCGACTACCCGACTTACAAATCCTAAACGCTCAGAGCCACGCCCCATAACTAAGGGGCGTGGCTCAGCGTTTGCTGACCGAGGAAGTTAAGCATGTACCAACCGAGCACGACTCCCTACCAAGAGCATAGGGGATTCAAACGGACCTTCAGGCAGGGTCATCTAAGCCTTGGGCTGTTCTTTCCCCTGGAGGCTTTCGAGGGTGACACACCGCGCATGCTGGATCAGGTCGCGCTGGCCAAACGTGCAGAGGCACTAGGTTTTTCGGCGCTCTGGTTTCGCGACGTCCCGCTCAGGGACCCAAGCTTCGGTGATGTCGGCCAAGTTTTCGACCCTTGGGTGTATCTGGGCTACATGGCAGCCCATACAACAAAAATCGCACTAGGCACCGCCTCCATCGCCCTTACTTTGCGTAACCCCTTGCACACGGCAAAGGCCGCAGCGAGCATTGATCAGTTGAGCGGAGGTCGTTTGCTCCTGGGAGTAGCCTCTGGCGATCGGCCCGTGGAGTTTCCCGCATTCAGCGTTGATCTAGAAAAGCGTGGCGAGACCTTTCAAGAAAACCTCAATGTGATACGCCAAGCCCATCGAACACACTTCGAGCCCATTCGCTGGAGTCACGGCGAGTTACTGGGGGCCGATCTCGTTCCCAAACCTACGACTCGGGAAATACCGCTATTCGTAACCGGACACAGCCGCCAGTCGCTCGATTGGATCGCGCGTGAAAGCCATGGATGGATCAACTATCCACGTCCGCCAAAAATACAGCGACTCATCGTGGATGATTGGCGACAGGAAACGGCTAAACAATGTGGCACTATCTACAAGCCGTTCTTGCAATCGCTGTATATCGACCTGGACGAACACCCATCCACGCCGCCCTCGCCTATCCATCTAGGATTCCGACTGGGACGTAACCACCTGCGGGCCTTGCTGGATACACTTCAGGAAATCGGTGTAGATCACGTCATCCTGAACCTCAAGTATGGTAAACGCCCCGCAGCAGAGGTTATCGAGGAAATTGGCAAGCATATCGTCCCGCAATTCGGCGCACAGGTGCCCGATAGTTCTACCTGACAGGACAATAGGATTCCAGTCCAAACCAGCCCGTCATTGCGACGGGCTGGCGCGCAGAGATCATGGCGAAGCCTTCCAATTTGATGCGCGAATCAGGAAGATATCTAGATATCGAAAAAAACAGGTCTCAAAAAATTCATGACTATTGACGTCAACGAAGCCCTGAAAGCATTGGCGAACCCGACGCGCCTTGCCATCCTCAATTGGCTCAAGGATCCCAGGACAGTCTTTCCCGAGCAGGAAGTCGACCCAGAAACGGTAGGCGTGTGCGTCAGTATCATCCAAGAGCGCACGGGCCTCTCTCAGTCAACGACATCGCTTTATCTCGCAGCTCTACAGCGCGCGCAATTGGTGACATCGCAGCGGATCGGCCCCTGGACCTACTACAAACGCCACAATGAGAATATCGATGCCTTCTTCAAGGCGCTGCAAGAAAGAATCTAGGACTGCACACCCTTGTATTTCTGACCGATTTCAGTCTTTGCCGATGTCAAAAACAGCAATCTGACCAAATAACGATCAGATCATCCGAAGCTTCGAGTGATCGAACAGCATTACCAGTGATGCTGTGCGCGGAAAAAACGCTTCTATAGCAAAACTGCCACTTGACAACGCTGAAACCAGGGGATTTACACGCAAAAGACAGCACACTCCAGAGAAGGACGCGAAGCCCTTCAAGTGCTCTTCTACGGCCAACCTTCTTTAGGGGGCAGCCGCCACGGCGTCGACATCCCACGCCAGCCCCTGGCGCGTTGGGTGATCCAAAGTGGCGAGCAACTGCAACCGTTGCTCAACCTGATGCGCGACAAGCTGCTGGACTACCCCGTGTTGCACTGCGACGAAACGCGCTTGCAGGTGCTGCATGAACCGGGACGAGACCCCTCGGCACAATCCTGGATGTGGGTGCAAAGCGGTGGGCCGCCGGACAAGCCGGTGATCCTTTTCGACTACACAGCCAGCCGCGCGCAGGAGGTGCCGCTACGCCTGCTCGATGGCTACCGCGGCTACCTGATGACCGACGACTACGCCGGTTACAACGCCGTGGCTGCACGCGACGGCATCGAACGCCTGGGCTGCTGGGCGCATGCGCGACGCAAGTTCGTCGAAACCCAAAAAGGTGCAGCCCAAGGGCAAGACTGGGCGTGCCGACGTGGCGCTGAGCCTGATCAACAAGCTCTACGGCATCGAGCGTGACCTGAAGGACGCTGGCCATTCCAGCGGGTTCCCCATTGACGCTGGAGCCGCATCCCATTTCCCGCTATACCGAAGCGGTTAAAGACCAAAGGGCCGAAACGGCAGGGGAATGGGGGTGCAAGGGGAAAGGCCCTACCTCGAAAAGGCGAAAAGGCATCCCGGCCGGCCCCCCCCAGAGGACACCCACATGCTCTCCCTGTTCCAGCGAAAACGGCCTCCGGTCACTGCCCCATCACCAGCGCCCGCCACCGACCTCCCCAAAGGGCTGCTACGGCCCGAATCGGCCGCATCGCTGCTGGCGACACCGCGCCGACAGAAGCTGCTGGAACACATCTGGCAGCGCACGTCGCTGTCGCGCCGGCAGTTCGCCACGCTGTACCGCACGCCGCTGGAGCGCTACGCCGAGCTGGTCCAGCAATTCCCCGCTTCCGAGAGCCATCATCACGCTTACCCCGGCGGCATGCTGGATCACGGGTTGGAGATCGTCGCCTATGCGCTCAAGCTGCGGCAGTCCCATCTGTTGCCCATCGGCGCCAGCCCCGAAGACCAGGCGGCGCAGTCGGAAGCCTGGACCGCCGCCGTTGCTTACGCCGCGCTCCTGCACGACATCGGCAAGGTGGCCGTCGATCTGCTGGTCGAGCTGGCAGACGGCTCGCTGTGGCATCCCTGGCACGGCCCGCTGCACCAGTCGTACCGCTTCCGCTACCGCGAAGACCGCGAGTACCGGTTGCACAGCGCCGCAACAGGGCTGCTCTACCGCCAATTGCTCGATGGTCCGCTCCTAGACTGGCTCAGCGGCTATCCGTCTCTGTGGGCACCATTGCTCTACGTCTTGGCCGGGCAGTACGAGCACGCCGGCGTGCTGGGTGAACTGGTCGTGCAGGCTGATCGCGCTTCTGTGGCACAGGAACTGGGCGGCGATCCCGCGCGCGCCATGGCCGCGCCCAGGCACGCGCTGCAACGCAAGCTGCTGGACGGGCTGCGCTTCCTGCTCAAGGAACAGTTGAAGCTGAATCAGCCGGAAGCCTCCGATGGCTGGCTCACTGAGGATGGGCTGTGGCTGGTGAGCAAGACTGTCTCGGACAAGCTGCGCGCGCACCTGCTGTCTCAGGGGATCGACGGCATTCCTGTGAACAACACCGCCGTCTTCAACGTGCTGCAGAACCTCGGCATGCTCCAGCCCACCTCAGACGGCAAGGCGGTCTGGCGCGCGACCGTGACCAGTGCGACCGGCTGGTCCTACTCGTTCACCCTGTTGCGCCTCGCGCCCGCGCTGATCTGGGAATCCGGCGAACGGCCAGCGCTTTTCGCAGGCACGGTGGCGATCGACACGACGCCAGCGGAAACCAACGGCAGTGCACCAGGCACACCGCCCGCGGTCGTGGGACAGCCACCCCCCGAAGGTCTGGAGACTCCCCCTTGGGAATGCCCTCGCAGCGATACCGCCTTGCCGACTGCGGCCCCGCCCGTGCCTGACGTCATGGAGGACATGCTGGCGATGGTTGGATTGGATCGCACGGCCGACATGGGGAAGGGTGAAGATCCAGTGGAGAAAGTCCCTGCCCCAACCACAGCCGCAGCGTCTCCCTTGCCACTTACCCCTGCGCCTGGACCTGCATCAACTCCAACAGTCGCGATACCATCCGGGGAGCATTTCATGACGTGGCTGCAACAGGGAGTCGCCGCGCGGCGACTCATCATCAACGACGCCAAGGCGCTCGTGCATACGGTGAGCGACACCGCCTACCTGGTCAGTCCCAGCGTGTTCCAGCGCTATGCGTAGGAACATCCCCAGGTGGATGCGCTGGTCAGGCAGGACAAGCAACCGGATTGGCAGTGGGTGCAAAAGCGCTTTTAGAAACTGCAGCTATACCGCAAGCACCCAAATGGCCTGAACATTTGGACCTGTGAAGTCACGGGCCCGAGGAAGTCCCGCCGACTGCATGGCTACCTCCTCGAAAATGGGTCCTTGGTATTCGCCGAAATACCGCCCAACAATCCCTATCTTGCTCTGACTCAGGAAGGATGACGCGACTCGGGCAGCGACCGTCACCACCGTGTGGCGACGATCAGTGCCCCGCGAAGCTGGCAACATTTGGCGAACTAAGCTACTCGGCCCGCGCCAACTCCCGTGCAAGGAACGGAGCGGTTCGGCTGCCAGACTTTCGGGCCACCTGCTGAGGGGAACCCGCCACCACGATGCTGCCGCCGGCAGCGCCCGCGCCTGGCCCTACGTCGATCACCCAGTCGGCTTGGGCCACCGCACGCATGTCGTGCTCGATCATCACTACGGTATTACCGGCATCGACCAGGCGCTGCAACTGCACCAGCAGCCGGTCGGCATCCGACGCGTGCAGCCCGGTGGTCGGCTCGTCGAGCACGTACAGGCTTCGGCCGCGCTGGCTGCGCTGAAGCTCGGTCGCCAGCTTGATGCGCTGCGCCTCGCCACCGGAAAGCTCAGTGGCCGGTTGCCCCAGGCGCAGATAGCCCAGTCCGATGTCGCGCAGCAGTTGCAGGGGCCTTGCCACCGCGGCTTCACCCGCGAAGAATTCGCTGGCCTCGTCCACGGTCATCTGCAGCACCTCGGCGATGTTGCGCCCGTTCCACTGCACCTTCAGCGTGGCCTCGTTGTAGCGCGCGCCATGGCAGGTCGGGCACGGCGCGTACACGCTAGGCATGAACAGCAGTTCCACGCTAACGAAACCTTCGCCCTCGCAAGTCTCGCAGCGCCCCTTGGCGACGTTGAACGAGAACCGTCCGGCATCATAGCGGCGGCGTCGAGCATCGGGCGTGGCGGCGAACAGCTTGCGCACATGGTCGAACAGACCCGTATAGGTAGCCAGGTTCGACCGCGGCGTGCGCCCGATCGGCTTCTGGTCCACCTGCACCAGGCGCTGTATGGCGTCCACGTCGCCCGCCAGATGGCCGCCGGTCGCTTCGACCACTGCCGGCCCTTCGCTGGTGGCGCTTTCGGCGGCATCGTCTTCAGGCTCGTGGCCCAGGTGCAGCAGCACCAATTCCGGCAGGGCCTGCGCGATGAGGCTGGATTTGCCGGAGCCAGAGATGCCGGTAACGGCTGTCAGCACGCCCAGCGGAATGCGCGCATCCACGCCATGCAGGTTATGGCGGTGGATGCCCTGCAGCTCCAACCAGCCGGTCGCTTCGCGTGCTCGGCTTCCGGGTGCGGGAATTTCGTCGAACAGGTAACGTGCAGTACGCGATTCGGCAATCTTGCGAAGGCCATCCGGCTCGCCGCTGTAGAGCACGCAGCCGCCACGCTCCCCTGCATCCGGCCCGACATCCACGAGCCATTGCGCGCGGCGCATCAGGTCCAGGTCGTGCTCCACCACAAACACCGAGTTGCCCGCGTCGCGCAGCCGGTCGAGTGCATCGTACAGGGCCTGGCTGTCGGAGGGATGCAGGCCCGCCGATGGTTCGTCGAGTACGTACACGACGCCGAACAGCAGGGAACTTAATTGCGTGGCCAACCGCAAGCGTTGCAACTCGCCGGCCGAAAGCGTCGGCGTGGCCCGGTCCAGCGTCAGGTAGCCCAGGCCTAGCTCGCGCAGTTGGCGCAGGCGCGCCATCACGCCTCCAGCCAGGCGCTGTGCGGCGAGGCGCTTTTCTT
Source organism: Lelliottia jeotgali (assembly GCF_977070485.1). NCBI lineage: Bacteria > Pseudomonadati > Pseudomonadota > Gammaproteobacteria > Enterobacterales > Enterobacteriaceae > Lelliottia > Lelliottia jeotgali. The sequence goes on along the minus strand of NZ_CDRVFO010000025.1, from coordinate 63,194 downwards.
CCGACAGCGCGGAGGTACGGCGCACGTCGGGCGATACCGCATGGACCGCACGGCCGGTGGCAGCGCGTTCGGCACGCTCGCGCCGGGTCGCTTCCTTGTCCGTAGCCGCACCCGCTGCATGGGCGCGGAAACCGCCCTGTGCGATGGGTTCGAGCAATGCCGCCAAGTGGTCCAGCGGCATCTGCATAAACGCGCCGATGTCCACCCCTGCGAAGGTGACCGACAGCGCTTCGGGCTTGAGCCTCTTGCCGTGGCAGGTAGGGCACGGCTTGCCCTCCATGAACCGGGATACGCGCTTTCTCATCAGCGCGCTCTGGGTATTGGCGAAGGTGTGCAACACATACCGCCGGGCGCCGGTGAAGGTGCCCATGTAGCTCGGCTCCATCTTGCGTTTGAGCGCGGTGCGGGTTTCGGCAGGCGTGAAACCGGCGTACACCGGCACCGTTGGTGTTTCCTCGGTGAACAGAATCCAGTCGCGATCCTTTTTTGGCAGGTCCTTCCACGGCCGGTCAACGTCGTAGCCCATGCTGACCAGGATGTCGCGCAGGTTCTGGCCCTGCCAGGCGGGTGGCCAGGAAGCAATCGCCCGCTCACGGATGCTCAGGGAGGGGTCGGGCACCATGAGCGCCTCGGTCACCTCGTACACATGACCCAAGCCGTGGCAGGCCGGGCACGCCCCCTGCGGTGTGTTCGGCGAAAAATCCTCGGCGTACAGCATCGGCTGGTTGGCGGGATAGGCGCCGGCGCGCGAATACATCATCCGCACCAGGCTGGACAAGGTGGTCACACTGCCCACGGAGGAACGCGCGTTGCTGGAGCCCCGCTGCTGCTGCAGCGCCACCGCCGGCGGCAGGCCGTCGATCGCATCGACGTCCGGCACGCCGGCCTGCTCGATCAGTCGCCGCGCATAGGGGGCCACCGACTCGAAGTAGCGTCGCTGGGCCTCGGCATAGATGGTGCCGAAGGCCAGCGAGGACTTGCCGGAGCCGGAGACACCCGAGAACACCACCAGCGCGTTACGCGGGATGGAAACGTCCACCTCCTTGAGGTTGTTCTCGCGCGCACCGCGCACTTCCACCATGCCGCTGGCCGCAGCGGTACAAGAGGATTCACCGAAAGAATTGTTTGGCAAGTTTTTATCCTGTAGTTCGTCCCGCTCAGGACGGGACTTCCTGAGTTCGGGTGCCGCGGCGGCTGGCTTCGAGCACTGCGGTGACAGTGCGGGCGTCGTAGCTGCCGCGCAGACGACGACCCTCGACGAAGAACGTCGGCGTGGCGTGCGCACCGCTGGCGACCGCACTGGCGAGGTCGCGCTCGACACGCTCGATCACCGCGGTGCTGTCGAGATCCGCGATGAACCGTTCGACGTCGAGCCCAAGCTCGGCGGCGTAGCCGATCAGATGCTCGCGCTCCAGCGCATGCTGACGGGTGAACACGAAGTCCAGCCACGGCCAGAACATCCCCTGGTTCGCCGCTGCCTCGGACGCCCGCGCGGCAATCGGCCCGTGCGGGTGGTGCGGCAGATGGCGCACCACATACCGCAGGTCGTCACCGAAGTGGGCGCGAAGATCGTCCCACGAACCGGTGGCGTGCGCACAGTACGCGCACTCGAAGTCCACGTACTCGACGAGTGTGAGCTGGGCGTCCTCCGGCCCGCGGATGTGATCGATCTCCGGATCGACCGGCGGCTCAAGCACCATCGGCAGGTCAGCGGTCTTCTCACCCCACCGCTGGGCGGCGACCTTGAAGATCAGCCACCCGAGCAACGTGGCGAACACCATCGACACGAGCACGCCGACCGTCGCCTGGCGGCCCAGGTCGGAGGTCGTGCCGAACGCGAGCCCGATGATCAGCAGCGACACGGTGAAGCCGATCCCGGACAGCGCCGCCCCACCGAACACGCTCCCCACCCCGACGCCCTCGGGCAGCCGGCCCAGGCCGAGACGGACGGCGACGAGCGTGGTGAGCCCGATGCCCAAGAGCTTGCCGAGCACGAGCCCTGCGATGACGCCCCACGTGACTGGCGAGCCAAAGGCCTCGGCGAGCAGCCCGCCACGCACGTCCACCCCGGCGTTCGCCAAGGCGAAGATCGGCACGATCAGCAACGCCGTCGGCAGCCGCAGGAACTCGTGCAATCGCTCGTTCACCGAGATACCCCGGGACAGCCCGCAGTCCACCGCGCGGGCCGATGCGGCACTCGGCGACTGCCAGAAGTCGCGGAACAGTTGTCTTGCCGCAACGACCCCGTGACGTTGCGTCGCATAGGCGGGGATCAGCAGCCCCGCGGCCATCCCGGCGAGAGAGGCATGGATGCCGGAATACACGGTTGCGAGCCACAGCACGATCACGATCAGCACATACGGCATTGCCCGCCACTGGCGGGTGCGCCCTAGCCACCACAGCGCAACGAGACTGGCGAGGGCGATCAACAACGGGACGACCCGGATCTCCTCGCTATAGACGATGCCGATGATGGACACGGCGAGGAAGTCATCGACCACGGTCAGGGTGAGCAGGAACACGCGCAACTGACCCGATAGCCGCGGGCCGACGATCGCCAAGGTGCCCAGCATGAACGCCGTATCGGTGCCGACCACCGCACCCCACCCGTGCAGGCCCTCACTTCCGGCTAGTTTCACGATCAGGACATACACCAGCGCGGGAAGCACGACTCCCGTGACCCCCGCGATCAGGGCGAGGCGGGCACGGCTGCGGTCCCGGAGCGATCCGTGGGCGAACTCCTGACGCACCTCCAGTCCGATCAGGAAGAAGAAGACGACCATCAGGCCGTCGTTGACCCAGTGATGCAGATCCATGTGTAGGCGCAGTGGCCCGAAGTTGAACCCGACGTCTAGGTGCCACAACTCGAAATAGGCGTTAGATAGCGGCGAGTTCGCCCACACGAGCGCCACGACCGTGACGATCACCAGCAGCACCGCAGCACCAGACTCCGTGCGCAGATAGCGGGCAACGCGTCCCAGGCTGACATTCGCCGAGGATGCACCGAAAGAAGTGGCTGACATGTTCTTATCCTGTTCCTGTAGTTCGTGAAGTCGCGATGAGCCGGTTTCGGAGGCGACCGGTCAGGCGTCCGCCTCTGGCAGCGTCCCATCATCCAGCGAGCGCAGCCAAGTAAGCCATTCTCCCAGCCTGCGCTCAACACCTCTGTCCGTTGGCTGATACCAGCCCGGCCGCGCCACGCCCTCGGGAAAGTAGCTTTGCCCAGCGGCGTAGCCGTTGGGCTCGTCAGGAGCGTAGCGGTAGCCTTCGTGATACCTCATCTGCTGCATCAGCTTCGTCGGCGCATTGCGAAGATGGAGAGGCACAGGCAGGGAGCCGCTGTTCTTGACGAAGGTCTTCGTCTTGTTCCAGGCGGCATAGGCAGCGTTCGACTTGGGGGCGGCAGCAAGGTAGGTCGCCGCGTGGGCAATCGGTATTTCGCCTTCGGGGGAACCCAGCCTCTCATAAGCCAGCGCGGCATTGAGCGCCAGTTGCAGCGCCTGCGGGTCGGCATTGCCGATGTCTTCGCTGGCCACTACCACCATGCGGCGGGTCACCTGGCTGACGTCGCCGCTACCGTCAAGGATGCGGGCCAGCCAATACAGGGCCGCATCAGGGTCGGAGCCCCGTAGCGACTTGTGGAAGGCTGAGAGCTGCCAGTAGAACTCGTCACCGCCCTTGTCGAACCTGCGCAGCGATGGACTGGTGGACAGCTTGGCGGACTGGCCATCGACCACGGTCTTGCCAGCGCCCGACGCCGCATTCGTCACCTGCTCAAGCAGATTGAGGAAGCGCCTGCCATCGCCATCGGCAAAGCCCTTGAGCAGATCCAGCACGTCCGCGTCCAACGTGACGCCCTGGAGATGCGGCAGTGCGCGTTCGTAGAGTTGGTTCAGTTCGTTGCCGGACAGCGGTTCGAGGGTATAGACCTGCGCGCGCGAGAGCAGAGCGGAATTGACCGCCAGCCCCGGATGCTCGGTCGTCCCCCCCACCAGGGTCAGGAGCCCCGACTCGACATGGGGCAGCAGGGCATCCTGCTGCGCCTTGTTGAAGCGATGGATCTCATCGACGAAGAGCACCGTCGGTCGACCATGGTTGTCCAGTTCTGCCTGGGCCTCGTCGATGGCTTGCAGGATGTCCTTCACCCCGGCCAGCACGGCCGAGATGGCGATGAATCGGCTGTCGGTCGCACTGGCGGCCAGGTGCCCCAGGGTGGTCTTGCCCACGCCTGGCGGCCCCCAGAGGATGAATGAGTGCAACTTGCCCGCCTCGAACGCGAGACGAAGCGGCTTGCCGGGGCCGAGCAAGTGCCGTTGCCCGACGAATTCATCCAGCGTCTTGGGCCGCAGGAGTTCGGCCAAGGGAGGCTTGGGCTTTGTCGTGAATAGATCAGTCAAGTTCCTCTCCCTGGCATTTCTGATAGTTGACGTTCCGATAAGGTGGGCACCTCAATCCAGAGAGCCGGATTTATCCAACGCCGTGGGCTCTTTGTCGCTAATCGCATGCATGATGATGCGAGAGCCGCGGTAGCCGATGCTATGGTTCCATACCAGCTCAACGCGACGCTGAGACGATTTCGCGTACCGATCAGAAAGTAGATATGCGCGAGCTTCCAGATCCACCACGCAAAGGCTCCACGCAGCTTAACCCGCCCCATGTCAATTACGGCCAGGCTGCGGCCGATGGTGCAGCAGCGGCAGACGCTCCTGCACGGTGCGAATCAGCTCCACGGTGTCGTACTGCTTCCACGCCTCCCGGTCGCTACCCAGGTACGCCTCGAAGGCCTGGTGTCCCCAGGGAACCTGGGTGGGGGCGACGATGGGCGAGAAGGCCGAGACGCTTCGATAACGGCCCGGGTTGCGCAGGGCGATGACCAGGGCGCCATGCCCGCCCATGGAATGGCCGCTGATGCTCCGCTCCGCTGTCACGGGAAAGTGGGCCTCGATCAGCGCCGGTAGTTCCTGCACCACGTAGTCATACATCCGATGATTCGCAGCCCAGGGTTCCTGCGTGGCGTTGACGTAGAAACCCGCCCCCTGTCCGAGGTCAAAGGCGGGATCGTCGGCAACGCCTTCGCCGCGAGCGCTGCTATCGGGCTCGACGACGGCAATGCCATGTTCGGCCGCGTAGCGCTGGACGGCGGACTTGGTGATGAAGTTCTGCTCGGCGCAGGTGAGGCCTGAAAGCCAGTACAGCACCGGCACGTTGCCGTGCTGTGCCTGCGGAGGCAGATAGACGCCGACTTTCATCGTGCAACCGAGCGTCGTGGATTCATGCTGATAAACGTCCTGCCAACCATCAAAGCTGGCGTGATGTTCGATGCGTTCCATGGTGTTCTCCTATGCTCAAAGGAACGGCGCAGCTCTCGCGCGCCAGGACGGCATCTCGTCAGGAAGATTTCTCTTCCGCTGCCGTGTCGCCGTGGGCGTGTCTGATCCTGCGCACGATCCACCAGATCGTCAGCATCACCGCAGGCACCAGAACCGCCATTACCGGCGCCACGCTGTCGTGAACCATCGGAATGCCCTTGAGCAAATAGCCGAGAAGACTCATGACGTAATAAGAAATTGCCGCGACCGACAGGCCTTCGACGGTTTGCTGAAGGCGCAATTGCATCTTGGCCCGGTTGTTCATCGACGCAAGCAGATCGCGGTTCTGGCGTTCAAGCTCGACGTCGATCCAGGAACGCAGCAACGCGCTGGCCCGGGTCAGCTTGTCGGAGAGCTTGGCCTGGCGCTCCTTTACGGATTGGCATGTCCGCATGGCGGGAGCGATGCGACGCTGCAGGAAATCCGCCCAGGTGCAGTACCCGGATACGGCCTCTTCCGAAAGCGCTGCCAACCTTTCCTCGACGATCTCGTAGTGCCAGCTTCCAGCTCGGCAGCCAGACCGGTCAATTCGGACAGCAGCACGTCGCTGTCGCGCCGTTCCACCAAGCTCGTACACATCTCGTCGGTGATCGCCGCAAGGCGCGACTCCATGCGCCGCAGCTCCGACGTCATCGACCGCGTCAACGGCAAGGACAGCAACGCCAAGGTACGGTAGGTCTCGATCTCCAGCAGACGTTGAGCCAGCGCACCCACCCGCGCCGGGGTCAAATCGCGGGCAAGGACGAGGATCTGCGTCAGGCCATCCTCATCCTGTCGAAAGTCGGTCAGGATGGCGGCAGAGCCGTTCTCCACCAGCGAGTAGCACAGGCTGGCAGGATCGAAGCGATCGGCCTCCTTCTCCGTTTCCGGCGTCCATGAAAGAAGTCTCAAACGGATGCCGGATACGATCGGGCCGGGAGGAACAAATCCATGCTTGAACGGATTTTCGCCGCACGGCTCTCCCGTCTCGGAATCCAGCGAAGCGCACCAGAGATACGTTGAGAACTCGGTGTGTTTTTCACAGTGCAGGTCTCCCTCATCCCATGTCACGCCGTGAAGCGGCGTAGCGTGGTCGGGCTCGGCAACGCCGAAGCAATGAGACAACTCACTCATCGCCATCTGATCCCTGGCCTGATCGCCTTCGGTCATGAAAGCGAGCTGCAATATGCCGCGGGGGGCCTGAATCAACAGATGCGGGCGCGCATGCACTTCACCCACGGCCGCAGCACGATCGGCATAGGCCGGCATGCCGTACACGGTGGCGGTCGGGGTGGGGTGTACGGTCGTCGTATTGATGTTGGCCGGCTCTTGCATAACGACCTCATTTCTTCTTGGTTGAAAAACACGCTTCAAAGCAAATGCCCGCAGCCATGCGTTTCGCACATGGCTGCGGGCCGATCTTCATGAGCGGGCACCGCTCTACACGGTCCGTCTACGTGTAGAGGCTTGTGCTGGCCCTTTCAGAACGCCCTCAGCTTCCTAGCTTTCAGACGAAGGTGTACGAGCAAACCTTGTTGCCCGCCGGATCACGCAGGTAGGCCGCATAGGCACCCGGCAGGTGGCCACGCGGGCCAGGCTGGCCCTCGTCGGTGCCGCCTGCGGCAAGGCCGGCGGCGTGGAAGGCATCCACTTCGGCGGGAGTGGCGGCCGCAAAGCCGACCGTCACACCGTTGCTGGAAGGCGCTTCACCATTGCCAGGACGGGCGATGATGAAAGCCGGCTTTTCGCGACCGAAAAGCACCCATCCGTTGCCGAAAGGACCGAGGTTCTTGATGCCGAGAGCACCCAGAGCGGCGTCATAGAACGCGGTCGACTTCTGGACGTCGGCGGCGCCGACGAAGACGTGCGAGAAGATGCCGTCGCCGGAAATGACAGGATTGGACATGGTTAATTTCCTTGGTGGCTGGTGTTGAATGGATAGTGAGTGATCAGTAGTGGATCACCGTGCGAATCGACTTGCCTTCATGCATCAGGTCGAAGGCCTTGTTGATGTCGTCGAGGCCCATGGTGTGGGTGACGAACGGGGCGAGATCGATCTCGCCTTTCATTGCGTCTTCCACCATGCCGGGAAGCTGAGTGCGGCCCTTGACCCCACCGAAAGCCGAACCCTTCCAGGTGCGACCGGTGACCAACTGGAACGGGCGGGTCGAAATTTCCTTGCCAGCACCAGCCACGCCGATGACGATCGACTGGCCCCAGCCGCGGTGGGCAGCTTCCAGAGCCGAACGCATCACGTCGACGTTGCCGATGCACTCGAAGGTGTGATCGACACCCCAGCCGGTCATCTCGATCAGAACCTCGTGAATCGGCTTGTCGAAGTCCTTCGGGTTGAGACATTCGGTCGCGCCGAAGGTACGAGCCAGTTCGAACTTCGCCGGATTGGTATCGATGGCGATGATGCGGCCCGCTTTGGCCTGGCGTGCACCTTGAATCGCAGCGAGACCGATGCCGCCGAGGCCGAAGATGGCCACCGAGTCGCCGGGCTGTACCTTGGCCGTGTTGTGCACGGCACCGATGCCGGTGGTCACGCCGCAGCCCAGCAGGCAGACGTGCTCGGGGTTGGCGTCCGGGTTGATCTTGGCCAGCGAGACTTCGGCGACGACCGTGTATTCGCTGAAGGTCGAGCAGCCCATGTAGTGGTAAAGCGGCTGACCGTTGTACGAGAAGCGAGTCGTACCATCGGGCATCAGCCCCTTGCCCTGGGTTGCACGAACCGCGACACACAGGTTGGTCTTGCCGGACTTGCAGAACAGGCACTCGCCGCATTCGGCGGTGTAGAGCGGAATGACGTGATCGCCAGGCTTCACGCTGGTCACACCTTCACCCACCTCCACGACGATACCCGCACCTTCATGACCCAGCACGACCGGGAAGAGACCTTCGGGGTCGTCGCCCGACAGGGTGAAGGCGTCGGTATGGCAAACGCCGGTATTCGTGATCTTGATGAGCACCTCGCCCTTGCGCGGCGGCTCGACGTCGATCTCGACGATTTCCAGCGGCTTTCCTGGCCCGAAGGCAACTGCTGCACGTGATTTCATGATGTCGCTTCCTTTACTAGCTAACTAAATTTGCCCTCACCGAGGGCACCCTGGTGCCTCTATCGCAGATAGGAGCGGACGATAGAGATGGTCTCGTCAATGGACTTGTTCTGCGAATCGCTCCTGATTTCGCTACTGGGAAATTCTTCCCGCAGATAGCTCTCCAGAACGGTTGCCATCAATCCGTTGACTGCCCCACGAACGGCCGCAAGCTGCTGAAGAATTGCAGGGCATTCCGCACCTGCATCAAGCGCTTGCTCAAGAGTCGCTACCTGACCTTTGATGCGCCGGATGCGCGTCAGTGCTTGCTTCTTTTCTTCCGGACTGTGTGGCATCGAACACCTCTCTAGTTGGGTACACCGCCGCATTATACAATACTCCCCCATAGTATATGCGGCCGAACTTCACCACAAATTCTGTGTTCTTCGAGCACTCTTACAGGCTAGTACAGGTTTGTTCCCAAGAAGCGCGAAACATTCATATCAATGAATATTTCTTGCATGTATCGACAGCATCGGGGCAAGTTCAAAACTGGTCAAACTGGAAAAATCTATGCGCAGATAGATATGACCTATCTAAGCCGACTAATTGAGTTGAAGCTATCAAGATGAGACCGGCTAGGCGACCTGATGACCCGAGTGTCGAGCTTTCCGCAGTGCAGGCAACATCTGTCCGTCCCACTCACGATCGACCGCAACCTGGGCCTGTTCTTGGTTTCGTTCGAGTGCTTCAACGTCAAGATCACCGATCGCCCATGTCTGCGTGCCGCAAGTAGTCGCGAGAATGCCATCCTCGGGGAATCCACGATCCATGGGTGCATAGATCGTGGCCTCGCCAGTGTTCGTGTCCAGCGCCGGACTCCAGTCAGCAGCTCCGGTCGTCACGGCCTGCGCGACGAACATCCGGTTCTCCAGTGCCCGCGCCATGCAGCCCACACGAACCCGGGTTGCACCTGCCCTCGTGTCCGTACAGCTCGGGACCAACAGCAGGCGTGCACCCGCCTCTCGCTGGGCTCGCACAGGCAATGGAAACTCACTGTCGTAGCAGACAGCGATGCCGGCACGCACGCCATTCAGGTCGAACACCTTGAGTTCGTCGCCCCCCTCGATGACGCCAGTGTCTTTCTCGAACCCCGTCAACTGCAATTTGTCCTGGTAGTCACGCGTGCCGTCCGGCGCAAACCACCACGCCCGGTTGCGATAGCGATCCGGTCCAACCCGGGTCAAGAACGTACCGGCCTGAATGGTCATGCGCTGCTCGCGCGCCAGGTCGGTGTACAGGGCTAGCCACGCAGGCTGCAAGGCCTGCAGCGCGGCCAGCGAGGCGTTGAAATCCTGGCGGATGCCAGACTCGAACATCGCAGCCAGTTCGAGGGACAGATATTCGGGCAACACGGCCAGTTCCGCTCCGGCACGGCTCGCCTCCTCCAGAACCCGCCGCTGCCGCGCTGCGAATGCCTCGAAGCCCGTGGGCTGACCCACTGCGTATTTCGCAACTGCTACTTTCATTTCGCGTTCTCCAGGGAGCGCAGCCACATCGTGAGCGTCTGCTCGGTTTCGCTCGGCTCACCCACCTGTTTCCAGGGCAGCGTAACCTTCATGTCCGACTGCCGCACGTAACCACGACGGGTCCAGAAGGGATCATTACTGCGGTAGTTGGAAGGACGCCGGGGATCGTCGCCTGCGCGATCCACCGACGCGAACGATGTCCACTGCATGCCGCCCAACGAACGGGCATGCGCTTCGCGTTCGTCAAAGAAGCGATGGCCCAGGCCAAGGCCCCGGAAGGCCGGGAGAAGGACTGATTCGCCGCAGTAAAACACTGCCTCCATCGGGATTCCTCGATCGGCGAACGGCACCTGGAAGGCCGGCTCCGCATCGCCGAGCGGCAATCCCGTGGACGCACCCACGACCACGTCATCAGCGAGCGCGAGTACCAGCAGGCTGTCTGCCGAACGGGCGTACATAGCGAGGTAGTGCTTCTCGTATTCGGTGTCGCCCTCGTACAGGTAAGGAAAGCTGCGGAAAACGCTCGCCCGCAGGCCTGCCACGGCATCGAACCATTCGGCAATGTCCGGACCACGACGAACCAGCACCTGCACATCGCTGGTCATTTCAGGCGTCCCCTCCAACCTGTGCGATCCAGTCGCCGAGATTGCAGTAGTTGGTGACACGAGCGATCTTGCCATCGCGGATCTCGAAGAACGCGCCGCCCGGCAGCACGTAGCGCTGGCCCTGGGCTTCCGGCAGCCCGTCGTCCGTGACTTTGTATTCGCCATGCACCACGTACTCCGCGCCTGCACACAGGCCGTCGGCGCTGACCATCACCACGATCCCGCGCAGTTGATCGCCATAGCAGCGGTCCATGCGCTGCAGGAAGGCGCGGAAGGCTTCGCGACCGACCTCACGAGCGCCCTGGTTCAAGTCGTGCGCGACGTCATCGGTCAACATTGACAGCATGGCCTCGCGGTCGCCGCGGTTGAAGGCGTCGTAGTAGGCAGTGATGAGAGTCGCAGCGTTCATTCGCGTTCCTTATTGGATTGTTCGGAGCGGAGCATTCCGGGGTGTTGTCAGTCTGGGCAACCGCGCCTCCCTTGTATATGGAATTGTTACGATTTTATAATTCCACAATCTGAAACAATCAACGAACAGCGAAATCGGCCATGAGGCGTGCGTCATGAACAAGGAACTGGAACTACTGCGCATCTTTCGGGTGGCGGCCGAAAGCAGCAGTTTTCGCGATGCGGCCGTCCGGCTGGGGACTTCTCCGCAAGGTGTAACCCGTGCCATCCAGCAACTGGAGCAACACTACGGCGAGGTGTTGTTTCATCGAAGCACGCGCCAGGTGCGCATCACCGCCTTCGGCGAAGGGCTGCTAGACCAAGTGCGCCCCGCATTGGAGCGGTTCGAGGATCTGTGGCGAACGCCTGGCTCCGACCAGCAGGCCACTCTGTCCGGTACGGTTCGCATCACCGCACCGCACAGCTTGGGCACCAGAGCGGTGCTACCGGCACTGGAGCGCGTGGCCGCGCGTCATCCCGGCATCACGCTGGATGTGCGCCTGTCCGATCGCATCAGCAATACGGTTGACGAAGGGATTGACGTCGGGATCAGGGTCGGATTCATGCGCGATAGCCGCTTCGTCGCACGCAAGGCCGCCGACATGAGACTCCCCATCGTTGCCGCTCCGCGCCTGATCAAGAAAGTGGGCGTACCTGCAAAGATCGATGCGCTAAGCAGTCTGCCAGTTACCGTGGCCTTGGATATTAATACCGGTCGTCCCTGGCCTTGGCACTTCAAGGCGGGACGCCAGTGGACACCTACCGCACCCACTCTCGTCGCCGACAATGCCGACATGGAAATGGGAGCGGCGCTGGCCGGGATCGCGTTCGCGCAGCTGGCGGACTACATGGCCGCCCCCTACATTGCCAGCGGGAAGCTCGTGCGAGTGCTGGAGAACGAAGAACCTCCGGCATGGGGGTTGTACGTCTATCGGCCTCAGCGTGGCCCAATTCCGGGAAGGGTTCGAGCGGTATTTGATGAAATGCTGGTCGCCGTTGGATCGTTGCCAGCTTTGCGCTGACACGTCGCAAGACGCTGTAGGGCACACACCTTGGAAAGCGGGGCACTGAGCCTCGGTGGCTCACCCCTCCGGTTGAATGGTAATCCCCCCACTAACCGAACTGGCCAGACTCTTTACTACCAGCATTTATGCAAAGCGAAGCAAATGAACGTGGTTTGAAGAGCACAGGGGAGAATGGTTTTTGTCGGAGACAAACACCATTCGTTGGAACGAAGTCATCAAGATGTGTCTACCGGACGCTTAGTGCGCCAGTTAAAGCTGGCGGAGGATAGTCGATGAAAGTTCGATACTGGTAAGAAATGGCGAATCAACCAGGCCCCGAGTCATGCATGTTGCACCGTGAGGTGCAGGGTGAACCGTCATGAAATTTAACGCCGTGCCGCAGCTTGAAAGTCCAGGTCTTGCCGTTGTCGCTGCTTTCGCAGGAGGTGGCAAGCCCGGGGGAAAACTCCTCAGCACTGCCTGGCACGTTGTATACCACTAGTGTCTCGTAGATATTGCCAAGCACCCGCACTTCTTCCGAAAAAGCCGAGGCTGGATCCCAATCCTTGAAAGAGGCTCGATCCGCGACAACCAAGGTATTGTTTGCCGCATACACCAAACCACTGGTCAATGGCGCAGTAATGGACAGTGCCATCAACCCCGCCATCAATGTTCTTTTGAATTTCATAGGTGTTCCTCTTATTTTTATGGTGGGCGCAGCGGATCACTTGTAGAAACAGGCACTCATTCAACTGGAATGAATGATGTGATTGGCCGTTAACGAAACTGACTTCTAAGGGGTGTATGGCATTATCGATCTGCCGCACGGCCAGCTCAATTTCGCGAGCACGAAGAAAAAAACGCCAGATGACGCCCAGAAGCGTCACCTAGCGTCTTTTTTAAAAAGGACTAAAACAGCGGAGGGACGAGGTTGAACTCACCTTCTGGTGGATGTACCAGCAGCCGCGCCCTCACCTCGACGGGAATCTCAGGGGCATCAATCGGAAAACAGCTGCAACTGGTGAGCGCGTTACGCAGGTCGATCGACTCGCCTAGGTGCTCAAATACAATATGGGCACCAAAAGGACGGCGGAAATTGTCACCCGAGACGCCGAGTACCAAGCCGTTGAGAAAACGAAAACGACTGCGGTAGGAGGGATAAATCGCTGACCAGATATAGCCCCGGGACGAGAGGTACTCGCGCTCGACGATGTAAATCAGATCCGATGAGGCAAAGCAGAACCCACGATATTTATTGATGCCGAAGCTCTTCAGCTGGTCATCGCCCAACCTCATCCGCTCGTAGGTTTTACTCAGGATTTTTTCGCCGGAGCGGGTCAAGCGGGTAATCGACTTGATCACCTCCCCCGGCGCAGAAGGCGACATCAAATAGACAAAGTAGTAGCCCTGGTACTTCGACAGCTCCTGCGCGGAGCTCGGAAAAAAGTCGGCTGGTACCGCACTGTCCGACTCTCGCGCCGTGCGTTGCCTGTTGAGCAGAGCGCGGAAGGATTCATGCTCGGAGAATATTTCATCCTCATCCACCCCAAAAAAAGTGCAGATCTTGCGCAGGGTAAAGGATGAGGGAGTCGCTTGCGCCCCCAAATATTTGTTGAACTGCTGGCGGTTGATATCAAGGGAGCGGCACACCTTCGCCACCGACTTATAATATCCGCAGAGAAGGCGCAAGTTTTGACTGAAGTCTTGCATCGACTGGGATGAACTGGAGCTCACCATAAAGAGTATTCCTAATGCCACAATTGACAACACGCTGAACTAATCGTCGCTTGGGGTCACGGTTTCAAAAGCTGAGTGCAATACAGTACCTGAAAGTGGCGCAGAAGCTCGGCATTGCCAACCCGTGATCGACGTGAGCATTGAGCCCGACCATAGCGTCTATGGTGAGGGAATATTCAACAGATACACAATCTTATCCAGCGATTCCTGACGCCTCGGTAGAATTAGCATCGGCTGCATATTTGTAATTCGTGCCTATTGCTACCCAAGACGTCACCGCTGTGCTCTTCATTGGCACCGCCGGTGCGGGCGAGGTGTCTGCATCTATGATGGGGGGGGAAACGGTGTCCTGTCTTTCATGGGCTCGTTCAGCAGGTTTCAGATGTGCTTGCAACTCCTGCGGGCCCGATCGCAATCTCGTTCTTTGGCAGCGGCTACAAAAGTCTGTAGCCGCTGGCGTAGCGTGCGATCTGTTTAGCGGTATTAAAGCGCCGAGAAGGGGTAGCTGATAATCAGACGGTTCTCGTCGAACTCCAGGCTGCTGTAATCGCGACGCAGGGTGCTGTTGCGCCATTTCAGCGACAGGGTTTTCAGGCTGCCACTCTGGATCACATAGGCCAACTCACTCTCCCGGCCCCACTCCTTGCCGTCAATCACAGTCGCGGTGTGTACGTCTTCACCGCTGATGTAGCGGTTCATCAGGGTCAACCCGGGAATGCCGACACCAACGAAGTTGAAGTCGTGACGCAACTGCCAGGACCGCTCCTTGGCATTGTCGTAACTGGAGTTGTAGCTGTCGTTGGCCAGGGTGCCGCCGCTGGTGCCATTGACGCGCATCCAGGCATTGTCGCCGCTGACTTTCTGCAAGCCCAGGTAAAAGGTGCTGCTGCCGTACTTGGCCGAGAACATGGCGGAGGCGGTTTTGTTGTCCAACTCCCCTGCCCGCTCGCTGCCGCTTTCCTTGCCGACGAAGTAGCCAAGATTGGCACCCAATACCCAGCTACCCACTGCTTGGCTGTGCACCAGGTTGATGAACTGCTGGTTGTAGATGTCCTTGAGCTCGGCATTCCACAGGCCAATCATGGTTTGCTTGCTGTTGAAGCTGTACTCGCCCCCGGCAAAGTTGAACCGATCGGAGGTAACTCCGGCCCGACCGGTCATCGACATATCGTCCATGCTTGCGTCGTTGCGTGGGCTGTTGCCGCGAAACTGCCCTCCATACAGGGTCAAACCGTCGATTTCCTTGGAGGACACCTGCCCGCCCCGGAAGGTTTGCGGCAGGGAGCGCCCGTCATCGGAACGCAGGATCGGCAGTACCGGCATCCATTCGCCGACCTTCAATTCGGTTTTCGACAGGCGAGTCTTCAACGCCACGCCCAATCGCCCAAAATCATCGGCAGGACGGCCATCCTCATGCACCGGCAACAATTGAGTGTTGGTGGTGCCACGGCCACTATCGAGCTTGAGTGCATACAGCCCCAGCACGTCTACACCGAAACCCACCGTCCCCTGGGTAAAGCCGGACTTGGCGTCGAGGATAAAACTCTGGGTCCACTCCTCGGCCTTGCCTTGGGAATAAGCCGGATTGGTGAAGTTGCGGTTGATGTAGAAGTTGCGCGCCGTCAGGCTCGCCTTCGCGTCCTCGAATAAACCCTCGGCCAGGGCCGGAAAGGCAGACACGGCCAGCGCCAGTCCGAGGGCATGGGTGCTGACGACAGGTGCAAGCATGCGGATGGTTTTACTGCTGCAGTTCATTATTTTTATTCTCATGGTTAAAAAGCGCACAGAACCCTCCCCTCTGCGTTGACAGACGAGGTGAAAAAAGGGAGGGGGGGGCAAGCTGATACGGCCCCTCAAATGAGGGTGCGTACCCCTTCAGCACACCGCCTGTTAACAGGCGATGCGCGTCAATCGGTTAGAAGATGCTGCGGTAGAGGGCTTCTACGTCCTGCTCGGTCATGTCCTTGGGGTTGCTGTCGATCAGGCGACGTAGGTTCACCACCACCGAGCTGGCCATTTCGGTCAGGGCGGGTTCGTCCACTCCCAGTTTCGACAGTCGGGTTTCCAGGCCACTGTCGGCCACCAGCGCCTCAATGACCTGGACAAAGGCTTCGGCGGCTTCGGCGTCGTCCTCGAAATGGCGGCCCGGCAATAGGTACGCCGCGAGCTCCGCGTATTGGCTTTGCGCAGCGCTCAGGTTGAAGCGCAGCACCGGCGCCATCACCAGGGCATTGGCGTGGCCGTGGGGAATGTGAAAGCGCGCCCCCAGCGGATAGGCCAACCCATGGATCGCCGCCACCGAGGCGTTGACGAAGGCCATGCCCGCCATCAGCGAGCCTTGCAGCATCGCCGTGCGCGCCGCCACGTCCTGACCGTTGGCCAGCACTTTGCGCAGATTGGCGCCCAGCAACCCTAGGGCGGTGGTGGCCAGGCCATCGGCAATCGGATTCTTGCGGGTGCAACTGGTGTAGGCCTCGATGGCATGCACCATGGCGTCCAGGCCGGTGGCGGCGGTGACCTTGGCCGGCAGACCGAGTGTCAGTAGTGGATCCAGCACCGCCACGTCCGGCATCAGTTGCGGCGAATACACCGCTTGCTTGCGCTGTTGCTCGTCAGTGATGACAGAGACCCAAGTCACTTCCGAGCCGGTGCCCGCCGTGGTCGGCACCAAGACCAGCGGTACCCGTTGTCCCTGGGCTTTGTCAGTGCCATACAACTCCTCCAAGGGCTGTTCACTGTTAATCAACAACGCCACCAGTTTGGCCGTGTCCAGCGAACTGCCACCACCGAGGCCCAGCACGCCATCGGCCTTGAACTGACGTGCCTGCCCGGCCGCCTCCTTGACCACGGCGGACGACGGATCGGGAACCACTTGATCGAACACCGTGACCGCGCAGCCAACCGCTTCTAGCGCTGCCTGGGCCTTACCTGCAAAACCGAGGCTGACGATGCCAGGATCGCACACCAGCATTATCCGTTGTGCGCCAAGGCCCTTGAGCACCGAGCCCACACTGTGCAACGCGCCCGCTTTGCAGACAATGCGCGGAACGCTTCTGAATTCATAACTCATCGGTCAGTCCTTTTTGTTTACAGCACCGAGGCATAGATGGCGCGGGCATCTTGGCGAGTTACCGGACGCGGATTATTGATAAGCAGGCGTTCGACCTTCATCGCGTCATCGGTCAGGCGATCCAGGTCGTCGGCAGTCACGCTCACGTCCCGTAGCCGCTGGGCAAACGGCATGCGTTCCACCAACCGGGTCATGAACTCAATAAAGGCATCACAGGCCAACGCCTCGCTGGCAAAGCGCTGCCCTGGCAGCACCGCCGCCGCCAGTTGCGCGTACAGCGCCTCGGCTGCAGGACGATTGAAGTTCAACACCGGCACTAGCACCAAGGCGTTGCTCAAGCCGTGGGGCACATGGAAGTGGCCGCCCAACGGGTACGCCAGGGCATGCACCGCCGCCACCGGCGAGTTGGCAAAGGCCATGCCTGCTAGCATCGAGCCGAGAAGCATGTCGGAGCGGGCCGGTAAATCCCCAGGCGTCGCCAGGACCCGATCCAGATTGCCCGCCAGCAGGCGCAACGCCTGCATTGCCAGGCCATCGGACAGCACATTCTTCTTGTGCACGCTGGTGTAGGCCTCGATGGCATGGACCATGGCATCGATACCGGTCATGGCGCTGACGGCTGCCGGCAAACCGACGGTCAGTCGGGCATCCAGCAGCGCGATATCCGGATACAGCAATGGGCTGACAACGCCCTTTTTCTCATTGCCGGGCGTGGTGACAATCGCCACCGCCGTCACTTCCGAGCCCGTACCCGCCGTGGTCGGCACTTGGATCAATGGCAAACGCGGGCCTTGGGCCAGGTTGATACCGTAGATCGACTCCAGCGCCTGCTCGCGACCACAGAGCAAGGCTACCAACTTCGCGGTGTCCAGGGAGCTGCCGCCGCCCAGGCCGATCACTGCTTGGGCGCGGCAGTTACGGGCGGCATCCACCGCGTGCTGCACCGATTCCGACGGCGGATCGGCCTGCACATCGCTGTACAATGTCGCGTCGACCCCGGCTTCGTGCAGGGCTCGCAAGGGTGCATCCAGCAAACCGGCGCGCAACAAGCCCGGATCGCTGACCAGCAATACCCGCTCGGCCTTTAGCTCGCGGCATAAGGTGCCCAGGCGCAACGCGCCATCGATCTCACAGATCACACGTGGCGTCGTTTCAAAGTTAAATGTCGACATACATCTGCCCTACCCTGCTGTCACGCTGCCGCGCTCGATGCGAAACAACGCATCGACCAGGTCGGCAGAATGTGTGTCATCGGATTCGGAGATCAACACGCACAGGCCTTCCTGGCCCAGCTTGGCAATCACCTCGCTTAAACGCCGGGACAAGACCGGCGCTACGCCCTCGAAAGGTTCGTCCAGAATCAACAGTTGGTTGCCCGGCATCAGTGCCCGGGCCATGGCCACCAGCTTCTGCTGGCCACCGGACAACTGCATCGCCTTGCGGTCACGGAACTGGGCGATCTCTGGAATCAGGCTGTAGACCCAGTCCAAACGCTGTTTGCTGTCGGCCAGTTTGTTGGCCCACACTGGCAGCATGATGTTCTCCTCCACGGTCAGCGACGGAATCAGGCGCCTGTCTTCGGGCAAGTAGCTGATACCCGCTGCGGCGCGGGTAAAAGCCGGCTGCGCGCGCAGGTCATGTCCGTCAAAAAACATCTCGCCGCAGTCCGTGGGCAACAAACCCATGATGGCGCGGATCAAGGTGGTCTTACCGGCGCCGTTGTGGCCGATCAGACCGACCATTTGCCCGGGGCCGATGGACAGCGAGACGTCATTGAGGATCGGTATGCCTTCAATCGATACATTGAGATTGCGAATTTCCAGGCTCATTTCACGGCACTCCTTTGCGCCTTTTCGTGGGCTTTGGCGCCGCCAGTGACAAACTCCTGCACCTGCGCATTGGCCAAGACTTCTTCCGGGGCGCCGTCGGCCAGGACTTCACCGCTGTAGAACGCGAGAATGCGCGACACATAGCGGCGTACCACGTCCATGTCATGCTCGACGAACAGCACGGTTACTTGATGCTCGGCAACGACGCGCATCACTGTGTCCATCAGCGCGGTTTTCTCTTCGGCGCTAACGCCGCTGGTGGGTTCGTCGAGCAGCAACATCTGCGGATCACCAATCAACGCCATGGCAATGTCGATAAGTTTGCGCACCCCTTGCGGCACCGCGGTGACCAGAGTGTCACGCCACTGCGGTATGCCGAACTCGACAAGAATGGCGTCGGCACGGGCAATCCGTGAGGCGCTGCGCATAGGCACCAGCAGCGCTGGAAACGGGCTTTCGGCCGCCGCCACCGCAATCAGCAGGTTGTCTAGCACGCTCAATTGCGCAAACAGTTGGGCGACCTGGAACGAGCGGGCCATGCCCGAGCGGGTAATCGCTCGAGGCGTGCGACCAATGATCGACTGGTTATTGAACAGGATCTCGCCCCGACTCGGCTTCAAGTAACCTGTGACCATATTGATGAAAGTGGTCTTGCCGGCGCCATTGGAGCCGATCACACCGACCACTTCCCCTTTGTTGATCCGCACATTGACGTCCTTGGCTGCAGTGACGGCGCCAAACTCCTTGCACAGACTTTGGGTTTCGAGAATGCAGGTCATGCTTTAGCCCTCTTGGCGTTACCGGTAAACAGGCTCCACAAACCCTTGGGCAGGAACACGATGATCGCCAGTAAGGTGAAGCCCAGAATCATCTGCCAGCTATGGGGCACCAGTTCGATGGCGTAAGTGCGCACCAAGGCAAACACGATGGCGGCGATAAAGGGTGCCGCCACGTGGGCGGTGCCGCCGAGCAAGGCGATGAACACGAACTCACCGGAGGTGATCCAGTAGGCCATTTCCGGGTCGATATGCCCGGCCGACAAGCCCATGAAACCACCTCCCAATGCCGATACGGCCGCGGCGGCTACGTAGTTCATGTACAGCACCCAGCGTGGGGACTGCCCGAGGTATTCGACACGCACTTCGTTTTCACGAATTGCTTCACACATCATCCCGGCATTGCTGCGGCTGTAGCGATGCAGCAACACCGCCAGCACCGCCGAACTGGCAACGATGATCATGAACAATACCAGCGGTCCCTGCCCGGCGGCCGGCGACCAGCCAAACAGGGTCCAGGCCTTGACGTTGAAGCCGTCAGTACTGCCCAGGGCCGAGCTTTTCACTAGCACGCCATAGAGGATCATCGAGAACGCCAACGACAGCATGGCGAAGAAAATCTCCCGATAGCGGGTCATCAGCAGACCTAGAATCATCGCCAATAGAACCGCGGAGCCAACGCCGATCACTAGCAGCAAGGCTAGGTCGGTAATGTTTAGGAAATGCCCACTCATGCCCACGGCATAGCCGCCAACGCAGAAGAACAAGCCCTGACCAAAGGTCACCAGTCCGGCGCGCATCTGCATCACCACGCCTTGCACTACCATGGCCTTGGCTAATGCCATGGTCAGCAAAAACACCAGCCATTGGGGAGCAATCCAGCCACCGGCGGCCAGCAGCGCTGCAACCGCCAGCACAATCAGTTCGGTTTTATCCATGCGCATCAGATTTTCCTCGCTAGCACGCGGCCGAACAGTCCTTGCGGACGTACCGCCAGAACCAGCGCCATGACGCCGTAAATAACAAACAGTTCGAATTCCGGCGCATAGTGCACCGCCGCCGCCCGGCTCAGTCCTACTAGCAAGGCGCCTACCGCAGCGCCTTCGATACTGCCCATGCCACCGATCACCACCACGGCGAAGGCCAGGACGATAATCTCCACGCCGATGCCCGGCGCTACGGAAATCGCCGGAGCGGTCAAGGCGCCG
Source organism: Lelliottia jeotgali (assembly GCF_977070485.1). Taxonomy (NCBI): domain Bacteria; kingdom Pseudomonadati; phylum Pseudomonadota; class Gammaproteobacteria; order Enterobacterales; family Enterobacteriaceae; genus Lelliottia; species Lelliottia jeotgali. The sequence goes on along the minus strand of NZ_CDRVFO010000025.1, from coordinate 42,603 downwards.
GCCAAGGTGCCGAGCATGGTGCCCAACACAAAGACCAGGGTGAACATACGCTTGACGTTGACGCCCATGGCCATAGCCACTTCACGATCGTGGATCACAGCCCGCAGGACCTTGCCCTGGTTGGTGCGTTCCAGCCACAGGTACAAGCCCAGTCCAAGCACCAGCGACACGCCTACCAGCATCAGGTCGTAATTGGAAACCTTCAGCCCGGCCAAGGCGCTACGGCCCATTTCGGCATAGGGTTGATAGGCAAAATAGGGGTTCACGCCCCAGATCATTTTCATGGTGTCTTCCAACACCAGCAGCAGCGCGTAGGTGATGATCACCATCAGCACTTCGTCTCGGCCGTACATAAACTTGAGCAGCCCGCGCTCGATAATCAGGCCAACGATCAGCCCAGCCACCAGGGCACAGCCAAGCATCAGTAGGTAACCGGCCCAGACCGGGCCGATACCATTATTGAAATACCAGCCCACCAGCGAAGCTGCGGTGTAGGCGCCAATGGCATAAAAACTGCCATGGGCCATGTTCAGGATCCGCATGACCCCGTAGATCACCGTCAACCCTGCCGCGACCAAAAACAGCCACGAGGCATAGATGGTGCCGTCAATCAGCACCGCGAAAAGACTCATCATAGAGGTCCTACCTTGGCATAAAGGTGGCGATGCCGAACGGGCCGCCACTTCGGAACAATCAATCGAGATTGATCAGTTGCACTGGGCACCGGGGAAGCCAGCCTTGATCCATTCCAGGGCGGTAGTGCCGTCGGGTGGAGTCACGCATTCGCCCGAGAAGGCGATGACGTTTTGCACGCTGCCTTTCTTGCTCGCCTTGTCGTATTGGTACTCGCCATAGGAAATACCCTGCATCGCCTGATGCCCCCCGGCGCGAGCCATTTGCACAGTGCCGGACACCGACTCAAAGGTCGCGCCCTTGAAGGCCTTGGCGATTTCCTGCGGCGCGGGGATCTTGCCCGATTCAACCTTGGCGTTTTCAGCTGCGTGCTTGAGGCCGAGAATGGCTTGGGCCATTTTACTCGCTGGGTAAGTCGGGGCGGTGTTGTACGCGGTTTGGTACTTGTCCTTGAACCAGCGATTGAGTTCGTTATCCGGCGCGAACGCACCAAACGGGCCACGGCCACCTATGATCATGCCTTTGGGAGCCTGGTCCTTGTAGCGGTCCAGGGCAGACTCGCCGCAGGTCAGGACCGCGGTGGCGTCTTCCAACAAACCACGGGCATTTGCTTGCAACACAAGCGCTTCCATGTCGCCGCCCCAGAAGCTGGAGTGGATGATGTCCGGGCGCTTGACCGACAGAGCGGAAATCTCGGCGCCGTATTGGCCCTGGAAGACCTTAGGCATCTGCGACTCGACCACCTTGGCCTTGGGCATCAACTGCTCCATGGAGTGGGTGAAGTCTTTCCAGCTGTCCTGTCCAAAGGCATAGTTCTGCTGAATGCCGGCAATTTTCTGCGCGTCTGGGCGGGTCTTGGTCAGGTAACGGGCGGCGCCGATATTGTCCACGGCCGCATCAAGGCCGGTGCGGAAGACAAACTGCGGGGTCTTGTCTTCGTTGAACAGCTGAGAAGTGCCGCAATCGTAAAACACGGTCATGGCGCCCAGTTCTTCGGCCACAGGCGCAATGGCCAGGCAGTCGCCGGAGGAAATGTAGCCCACCACTGCATCGACCTTCTGGCGCTGCACCAGGTTGCGGAACTCTTCGACCTGTTTAGCCGCGCCGCCCGCTTCGTCGATGATCACCACCTCGATTTCGGCACCGTTGATACCAATGGTGTTGTAAGGCGCCGGGAGCTTGCCTTGGTTTAGCCCTTCCACCAGCACTTTGGCGGCGTTCGCGGACGGCTCACCGAACGGCCCCGCTGCTGGGCCCGATAGGAAAGTCACCACGCCGATACGAAACTTACCGTTCTCGGCAGCCATGGCTGAGGAGCCCATGGACAGGGCCACGCCAGCGGTAATGGCGAGGGTCAAACGGTGCTTCAGTATGTTTTTCTTATAATTGTTCATCTGTGCTTCCACTTTCGATTGATGAATTGACTAGGGACTCTCGGGACGACTCTTTTTCGAGTCAGGGCTTTCAGCGCTCATTCGACGCTTGATGGTTGCGCTGTTCTGCTGCAGTTCCTGGGCGGAATACACCACCCAATTACCCAGCATCACCTTGGCGGGCGGGTAATCGTTGTTGAGCACCGGAGTGCCAATTGCCTGGGTCTGCTGAATCTGGTGGGTTTGCGGATCGATCCTTGAGACGAACCCGGGCGGATCTTCTGGCAAGGCAATTTCCAGGCCTTCCAAGGCACGTATCAACTCCTGGGAGTCGGTGCTGCCCAGCGCTTTGTCATAGGCTTTGGCTAACACCATGACACCGGTGTAGGCACCTTCGGCGGCGTAGGTCGGGTAGCGACCATTGATGGCCTGAAAGCGCTCGACAAAGGAGCGATTGCGCGGCGTATCCGGCCAGTTGTTATGGTGCCGTGCCGAGAGGATCAGCCCCGGCAGAGCTTGGTCGCCCAAGGACACCAGGAAATCGTAGTTTCCACCGGTGTCGAAGTTGGCCAGGCGCGAGGTGGCGAACAACTGGGTGCTTGCTGCCTGCTTGACGAAGGCCTGGAAGTCACCGCCCCACAGGGCCGAGACGATGATGTCGGGTTTAGCTTGTTCCAGAGCGGAGATATAGGCGGAATAGTCAGGCTCATACAAGCGTGGCCAGAGTTCGGTGACGTCCTCGAACTTGACATCCAGTTGTGCAAAGGCCTCGTGCAAGTCATCGCGGGACACGTGGCCGTATTCGTAATCCGGGCCTATGAACGCCAAGCGTTTCCATCCGGTTTGTTGTTGCAAGGCTTGCAGGTAGCGGGCACCGGCGGCCATCGAGGTCCAAGTGTCATTGGTGACGCGGAAATAGTACGGGTGGCCGTTTTCCAGGGTCATGCGCGAGGACGCATGGTCGGTGCCGATCATCAGTACTTTCTCGTGCTTGGCCAACTGACTGACCGCCAGCCCCACACCGGACGAGACCATACCGCACAGCACTTGCACACTGTCCTGGTGGATGAAGTTTTTCGCCAGGCCCACGCCATAGGAAGCCTTGGACTGATCGTCATCGATGATCACGCGCAGACGTGGCACTTGCTGGCCGGCCTCGCGCTGAGCCTGCAACTCGGCTAGGGCAATCTGGATCCCCGCGATGCTGTCCTGGCCGTAGATCGCTGCGCGCTCGGTCATCGGGTAAAGGCAGCCCATCGTCAGGTCCGCCTGAGAGGCGGCAGCGCCCAACTCCACGCGGCCGACCTGAGCTGAAGCAACAACGCTCAGCAAAAGACTGCACACTGTGAGCGAGCAATAAAACCATGGACGTGGCAGTGACATAAGTATCCTTTAGGGCGTTGGCAACGCCTCTTGTTAGTTCGCCAGAGGGATAGAGCAAAGGGTGTGCCAGATAGGCTGAAAAGCTTGTAGGAGTTGCCGAGGCAAGTGGCTGCGATCGGACGCATAGCGGCCGCCAGCTTGGAAATGCAGTCTGCCAGGCATACCTGGGCGCCCGGGGTGAGCGCGCTTGAAATTGATCGCAGCCACTTGCCTCGGCAGCGGCTACTGAGATTTGCGACGATTGTATTGAGCGCTTGGCGCTCAACCTGCGCGCATTGTTGAGCGGTTACCGCTCGGACGAACGATCCAGTCCCAGGCGATGCAGACGGCGCTTGAGCGCGTGCCGGGAAATCCCCAACAGGCTCGCTGCCAGGCCCTTATGGCCCGATGCGCGGCTCAGAGCATCGGTGACTAGATCGCGCTCGGCGAGCTCGAGCTGCTCGCCCAGTACCAATGGCTCGATCTGCAGGCCTTGCATCGGTGACGGCAACATCGCCGCGCTGATCGCCTGCCCCGGTGACAGAATGGTCAAGCGCTCTACCAGGTTTTTAAGCTCGCGCACATTCCCCGGCCAGCGGTGACGGGCCAATGCCTGGGCGCTGTCCGGCAGGAAGCGGATCGGCTCGACACCTTCCTCCAGAGCCTGGCGCCGGGCGAAATGCTGGGCCAGCAACAGCACGTCATCACCGCGCTCGCGCAGTGAAGGGATATCCAGAGTGATAACGTTCAGGCGATAGAACAGGTCCTCACGAAACCGTCCCGATTGCACGTCATCGGCCAGATCCCGATTGGTCGCCGCCACCACCCGCACATCCGCGCTACTCGCGGCACTGGCGCCCACGGCTCGGTAGCTGCCGTTCTCAAGAAAATGCAGAAGCTTGGCTTGAAGCGTCAGCGGCAATTCGCCGATCTCATCGAGAAACAGCGTGCCGCCATTAGCCTGACTGACCAGCCCGGCACGCTTTTGGTGAGCACCGGTATACGCGCCTTTTTCCGAACCAAACAACTCTGCCTCGATCAACTGCTCCGGCAATGCTGCGCAGTTGACCTCGATGAACGGTTGCCCGCCCCGCCCGCTATGGTTGTGCAGGGCTTGTGCGACCAAAGTCTTCCCCGTGCCGGATTCTCCAAGCAACAAAATCCGCGTCGCTGAACTACGGGCAATGCGCCCCACCGCTGCGTGCAAAGTGCTCATCGCCGGGCTATGGCCGAGCAGGCCAGCGGCCAGTTCATCACTCACCGCCACTGCGGGTTCTTCGCATCTGGCCAATGACAAGGTGCTGGCGATGGTCGCCAGCAGGTCGTCGAGTTCAAAAGGTTTGGTAAGGTAGTCAGTGGCGCCGCTTTTCACTGCCTGTACGGCGGCGCGGGTGTCACCGTGAGCGGAAATCATGATCACCGGCAGTCGTGCGTGAAGCTGGCGTATACCGTCCAACGTGGCTAGGCCATCGATGCCCGGTAAACCGAGGTCGAGCAGCACGATATCGATGCCGGTGGTCCCCCCCGCCAACAGCTCCAGCGCTGCCTCACCACTGCCGGCCGTGCTGATGCGCATTCCTTCGCCGCGTAGGGCATAGCTGAGGGAGCGCACCAGCGCCTCTTCGTCATCTACTATCAAAACGTGAATGTCAGTCATCGGTGGTTTACTTCGCCTCGTTCCCTGGGGGCGCGGGGAAGTCCAGGATCACCTGAGTCCCTACGCCAAGCGTACTGATAATGTCCATGCGCGCACCGTTGGCTTCCAGCAGTTGCTGACTGATGCTCAAGCCCAGCCCGGTACCCCGCGCCTTGGAGGTAAAAAACGGTTGGCGGATGCGCTGCAAGTCCGCCTCGGAGATACCGCAGCCCTGGTCAATGACCATGACTCGCACCTGCCCGCCCCATACTTTGGCGCACAGGCGCACGGGGCTCTGGTTGTTGCAGGCCTGGAAGGCATTCAAACAAAGGTTGACCAGGATCTGCCGGATTTGGTCCGGGTCGACGTAAAGCTGCAAGCCTGGTTCTGTTTCGCACAGCAATTGCGGGTCGTCCGGCCCTGCCAGCCGGACGATCTGCTCGAACAACGGCGCCACGGCAACCCACTCGGGTTGAGCCGGGTGAGGTCTTCCATATTCCAATAGATCGCTGGTGACATGGGATAAGCGGTCGATTTCCTTACCCAGGTCGCTCAGCAAGTGGCGTCGCTCGGGTTCTTCTTCTCGGCGCAGCAAGGCTTGCACTGTAGTTTTCATGGTTGTTAGGGGATTGCGCACCTCATGGGCCACGCCCGTGGCAAAGGCCCCCAGCACCGCGAGATTTTCTGTCCGCACAGTGTTTTCCAGCACGTCCGCTAAGCGTGCGGCCATTACATTGAACGCCCGCGCTACATGGTTGATTTCGTCGTCACGGGGCTGTTCAGCCAGGCGATAACTCAGGTCGCCCATGGACAACTGATGAGCGCCCTGTAACAAGGTGCTGACCCGCGAGCGCAACTGTCGGGACAGGGTAAAAAACACTATGAGGATAAACACGATAAAACCAGCAGCTATCCAGTACAACCACCAGCGTGCATCGTTCAACGGCTTGAGGATGGCCCCAGGCTGTACACTGAACACCAGTTGCCAACCGGGAATTATCTGCGGGCCGTCATGCCACTGATTCGGCGCCTCGACCGCGCGCCCGGTGGGGTCGATAAAGGCACCGCCTGGCACCCGCAGCAACGGCGAAACCACCCCGCTCATCCCGCCACTGACGAGCAACTCGGTGAGCGATGCAAGGCGCAGGTGCAAGGCGATGCGCACGCGGTGATCGGTGCGACCATTGCGGATGGTCTTGCGGATCAAGAAACCACCCGAGCGCCCGGGTTCGGCCAGCAATGGTCCGATCACTTCGATATCACCGACCCACTGGATCGGCAGCCCGGCGATAGACCAATGAGTGTTGGTCCAATAGGGCTCTCCAGAGGCGGCTTGCCCCGGCAGCACGCTGACCAAATGATCCTGTTCATCGAAAAACAACACGCCATACAGGAACGGCAAATCCGCTTCGATCTTGAGCAAAGACTCCACGTCACTGCCGGGGGCGGACTGATCGGCAATGAACCCCGGCATGTTCGGGTGATTGGACAATGCCGAGACCTGGTAAAAACGATCATCGAGAAACGACGACAAGCGGTTCGCCGTGGACAAGGCCTGGGCGTCCAGACGTTCACCAGTCAAGCGATTGAGCAAATCTTTGGCCAATTGCTCATAGAGCACTGCCAGCATAATGAGGGCGATGCTCATCACAAAGACGGACAGCAAGGTATAGCGTGCCACCAGGCTGCTGTGCGGCCGGGCGAACCACTTGCGTAGCAAGCAGAAGTAAGCAGTGCGGTTCATGGATTTTTTGATTATTTTTATAAAGTCGCTGCCAGCATAGGGACGACAGCTTGTATCTGTCTATTAGCATAAGCAGCGGCGGCAATCATACGGCTACCAAGGCACGAAGCTGTAAACGGTCATGAAGGGCCGCAGAAGGCTTGAAACCGGCGCTGCCTTCAAAGATGTTTACAACAGCTTCGCACCGGATCTCTGAATCGCCCCTGGTTTCCTAGACACTCTCCAAGCTCAGGAAATAGCGTTTCTCATACTCTACTGGAGACAGCTGCATAGCACTACTGTATCGGCGTTTAGGATTATAGAACATCTCGATATAATCGAAAATATCACTTCGGGCTTCTTCACGGGTGGTGTAGATCTTTCGTCGGATTCGCTCCCGCTTCAAAAGCTGGAAAAAGCTCTCGGCTACGGCATTGTCGTGGCAGTTTCCCCGCCGGCTCATGCTGCTGATTACATTGTTGGCCTTCAAGAAACTTTGCCAATCCGAGCTGCTGAACTGACTGCCTTGATCCGAGTGAATCATCACTTGCTGCTGAGGCTTGCGTCGCCAAACAGCGATCAACATCGCGTCGATAGCCAGCATTCGTCTGTATCCCACGCGGGTGGTTGTCATCGCCGATGACACGATGACTGCCAGCCTCGAGCGCCACTTTGATCGAGACCAGGTCAGTTATGACTGACAGCATTACATCCCGCTCCTCGAACGCAAACCCGGAGCACTGCGCAATGGCGCGCCGTTTACGCAGCTTACTGGCACTTTAAGTTCATTTTGCCTTTCAAGCGCAGGCTATCTGCTCCTCGTCCGTCAGGCTCAGTTTGCGCGTCGTGCGATTGAGCAATCGTGCGCCCATCCGGTCTTATAGGCAAACAACGCTTTTACCCACCGCCGAACGGGTCAGGCCCAGTGCAGTCGCCTCAGCGATAAAGCTTCCCGCCTTCACAGCAAAGACAAACGCGCTGATATCACCGAATCGGTTGGCTTGCGTGGGAGTTTGGCTCCAGGTTAGACATTCGAAGTATTTCAATAGCGCTAAAGCTTAGTCGCTCACGCCCGTGCCTTTGTGCAAGGGCGCAAACGGCAAAGGGTACCTATCAGAAGTCTTGCGCAGTGGGACGCAGAACGATTTCGTTGATGTCGACATCGACAGGTTGCTCGATCGCGTATGCGATGGCCCGTGCAACCGAATCAGCCGGGATGGCCTTCTTGTAAAACTCGCCAACAACCTCGGCGCTCGGCTGGTGCCCGCTGCCGAACTTGAGCTCGGAATCCACTGCGCCCGGCTCGATGGTCGTCGTGCGAATATTCCCGCCGACTTCATGACGCAGGCCATCGGAAATAGCGCGCACCGCAAATTTGGTACCGCTGTACACCGATCCACCGGGGCTGAACACCTTGATGCCGGCAACCGACGAGATGTTGATGAAGTGACCGCCGGCCTGTTGTTCGAAAAGCGGCAACGCGGCCGCAATGCCATATAACACGCCCTTGATGTTGATGTCGATCATGCGATCCCACTCTTCGGTGCGCAGTTGCGAAATCGGAGAGATCGCCATCAGCCCTGCATTGTTGATCATCACATCGATGCGACCGAATGCCTCGACAGCCTTGGCGACCAGCGCAGACAAGTCCTCTTTGTTTGTGACATCTATCGGATGGGCAATCGCCTTGCCGCCTGCTGCGGCGATCTCCCGGACAATCGCGTCCAGACGGTCCTGGCGACGGGCGCCAAGCACCACATGGGCCCCGAGCGCTGCCAGATGACGCGCCGTTGCTTCGCCCAGACCGCTACTCGCACCGGTGATAACGACCACTTTACCCTGGATGTTTTTACTCATGCTCAGCGCTCCTGTTGAGACCTGTTTGGGTTGATGAGTGCAGTCTGCGCTGGTTTTATTCGTCAGAAAATGGAAGAGTTCGGATTTGAGAATTCCATTTTCTGCAACGGGAGTTGACGCCAATGCTCAATCGCATGGAGCTGATTCGGATCTTTTCGGTGGCGGCGCAATCGACCACGTTTCGCGATGCAGCAACCCGTCTCGGCACCTCTCCGCAGACCGTGACACGCGCCATCAAAGAACTGGAGCGCACGCTTGGGGAGCTGTTGTTCCACCGCAGCACGCGGCAGGTTCACGTCACCGCTTTTGGTGCCAAACTTGCCGTGCAAGCCCGGGAAACCCTGGATCGGGTAGATCAGTTGTTTATCGCCAACAGTAAACAGGAGGTAAAAGGCGCCGTCGGCATCACGGCCCCCCACGCCATTGGCAAGCTGTATCTGATTGAGTTTCTGAAGCCGCTGATGCTTGAGAATCCGGGCCTGAGCATCGACCTGAGCCTGGATGACCAGCTCACCGACGCGGTGGCCAACAAGATTGACATCGGTATTCGTGTCGGAGCTGTGCGGGATCGGCGCTATATCGCCAGAACGGTGACCCATGTCGACCTGAAAATCGTCGCGGCGCCGTCACTCCTCGACACCGTGCAATGCCCTGGCAGCATCGAGGATCTGAAACGCTTGCCCCTGTCGATGCTGATCGATCGCAACAACGGCCGCCCCTGGCCGTGGGTGCTTGCCGATGGGCAAACGTTCCTGCCTGCCTCCCCGGCATTTACCTGCGACGATCCAGAAACCGAGCGAGAGATTGTTCTGGCGGGAATCGCCTTTGGGCAAATGCCCGGTTATCTGGCAGAACCCTATCTGTCTGAAGGGCGACTGGTCGAGGTCATGCAACACGATGCCCCGCCGCCTTCCGAATTGATCATGTATCGCCCGCAATCAGGGCCCGTGGCACCGAGAGTGAGGCTGGTGTACGACCACCTGGTCAACTGCTTCTCAGATCCGCGTGTTTTTGCGCAGAGCGCGCGCTGAAAGAGTTGTGTGGAAAAACACCCGTGAGCCTCATCTTCCTTTTTCGTCGTACTGGGACAGGATCGTTTCCAGCAGGCCCGGAAAACGGTGACTCAAATCTTCCCTACGCAACGAGTTCATGTGGGTCGTGCCGATGGTCTGGGTTTGAACCAGTCCGGCATCTCGCAGCACCCGGAAATGGTGGGACATGGTGGACTTCGCTCGGCCACCGTCCAGCTCGCCACAGCTGGCCTCTCCCAGCTCGGCGAGACGCCGGACAATCTCCAGGCGCACAGGGTCGCTCAAGGCGTGAAACAGACGCTCAAGAACGAATTCGTTGAGAGGAAGGTGTTTGAAGGGGCGCATGAGCGAATCATACACGGGTTTGCTCTATGCCTATAGTTCGAATATTATCGAAAAAAGGAAATATAAATTTCGGAGAAAAACCTGATGTCTGCGCTGTTCCAACCTTTCACGCTCAAGGATATTTCCCTTCGCAACCGGATCGCGATTCCCCCAATGTGCATGTACTCGGCGGAGGATGGCCTGATCAACGAATGGCACACTGTGCACTATGCCACCCTCGCGCGGGGCGGGGCGGGACTGGTGGTCGTCGAGGCGACCGCCGTGTCCCCCGAAGGACGGATCACGCCTGGCTGCGCTGGTATCTGGAATGATGAGCTCGCCCGCGCCTTCGTGCCGGTGGTGCAATCGATCAAGGCTGCCGGCGCAGTGCCAGGTATCCAGATTGCCCACGCGGGGCGCAAGGCCAGTGCGAACCGCCCTTGGGAAGGTGACGATCATATCGGCGAGGATGATGCACGTGGCTGGCAGACCATCGCCCCGTCGGCTGTTGCCTTTGGCGCTCATCTCGCCAAGCTGCCCAAAGCCATGACGCTGGAGGATATCGCCCGGGTGCGCGAGGATTTTGTCTCAGCCGCTCGCCGTGCACGTGAGTCCGGCTTCGAGTGGCTGGAGCTGCATTTCGCCCATGGCTATCTGGCCCAGTCATTCCTCTCTGAACACTCCAACCTTCGTGACGACGCCTACGGCGGAAACTTCGATAACCGTAGCCGCTTTCTGCTGGAAACACTGGCGGCGGTTCGCGAAGTATGGCCAGAGCACTTGCCGCTCACCGCTCGCCTGGGTGTCATCGAATACGACGGCCGGGACGAGCAGACCTTGTCAGAGGCTATCGAACTGACACGTCGTTTCAAGGATGGTGGATTGGACTTGCTCAGCGTCAGTATCGGGTTCACTATCCCTGAATCCAACATTCCTTGGGCCCCCGGATTCATGGGCGAAGTTACCCAGCGCGTACGGCGCGAGGCGGGGATTGCGGTGGCCTCGGCATGGGGCTTCGGCACGCCGAGCGTCGCCGAAGAAGCGGTGAGAAGTGGTCAACTGGACCTGGCGATGATTGGCCGGGCGCACCTGGGCAATCCTAACTGGTCCTATTCAGCCGCCCAGGCGCTGGGTGTAGAGCGTGCTGCCTGGACCCTGCCCGCTCCCTATGCCCATTGGCTTGAACGCTACAGGTGATCCCGCCGGAGCGAGAGCGCTCGCGTGGCCCTAGGGCTATCAACTTGGTCGAATGCCCAAGTGGGCAAGATTGTTGTCGCGCTCTCACCCGGATTCAGGTTTTTGGCCGCATGGCCGGCATGGACATCTTCGATACACCCGTGCCAGCCAATGCTCCCTCTTCATATCGCACACAGACAGGAGGTTTGATGACCGCCCCTCTGACACTGATTGCCACCTTGGTCGCCAAGGCCGGCTTCGAAGTCGAGCTCGAGCAGACGCTGCAGGGCCTGCAAGGCCCAAGCCGAAGCGAAGCGGACTGCATCCAGTACGATTTCCACCGTGATGCCGAGCAGGCTCGCACTTTCCACATGATCGAGCAGTGGCGGGACGAAGCGGCGCTGACTGCTCACGAAGCGACACCGCATTTTCAGGCAGCGCTCCCCTTCATCGAACGCGCTGCCGAAAAGCTCACCTTCACGAAAATGTATCGCATCTCCTGAGGATCTTCGAATGAAAGCCATTGCACACTTCAAATGCCTGCCTATTGAACATCCCGACGCCTTGGTGGAGATAGATATACCCGAGCCAGTGCCGGGGCCGCGCGACTTGCTCGTAGAGGTAAAAGCCGTATCGGTCAATCCTGTCGATACCAAGGTTCGGCAGGGCTATGTACCGCACGAGGACGAAAGCCAGCCGCGTATCCTCGGTTGGGACTCTGCCGGCGTGGTCAAGTCGGTGGGCAGCGACGTGACGCTATTCAAGCCCGGCGACAAGGTCTGGTACGCCGGATCGCTGATCCGCCCGGGCAGCAACAATGAGCTGCAACTGGTGGATGAGCGTATCGTCGGTTCCATGCCCCAGTCACTGGAATTCAGCCAGGCTGCGGCATTGCCACTGACTTCCTTGACCGCTTGGGAATTACTTTTTGATCGCCTCGGTGTTGCACGCGATACCAACGACCGAGGCGAAACGCTGCTGATCATCGGCGCTGCAGGCGGGGTGGGTTCAATCCTGACTCAGCTGGCGCGTCAGTTAACCGGGTTGACGATCATTGGTACGGCTTCGCGCCCTGAAACCCAGGCCTGGGTCACCGAGCTTGGTGCGCATCATGTCATCGACCATACCAAGCCACTCAGCGAGGAGCTCAAGCGCATCGGTATCGCACAAGTCAGCTATGTCGCCAGCCTGACCCAGACCGATCGGCACTACGAGCAAATCATCGAATCACTGAAGCCTCAGGGCAAGCTGGGCCTGATCGATGACCCGGCCACGCTTGACGCCGTACCGCTCAAGCGCAAGAGCCTGTCGTTGCACTGGGAGCTGATGTACACCCGCTCGCTTTACGAGACAGAGGACATGCAAGAGCAGCACAACATCCTCAACGAAGTTTCGCGGCGCATTGATGCGGGTGACTTGCGCACCACCGTTGGCGAAAACTACGGGCGCATCAGCGCAGAAAATCTTCGTCGAGCCCATGCTCTGCTGGAAAGCGGCAAGGCGAAGGGCAAGATCGTGCTGGAAGGCTTCTAAGAGGGCGTAGACAAAATAAATCAAACCGGCTGCACCACCTACCTAATGTCCTGAGCGTCGGGCGGATAATCCTGCACAGAAGCACCCGTGTTGTCGGGTGCCTTCCTCAGCATGGCCGGACTGAAAGCGGCTATTCACCCTCATGACACTTGTTAGAGAAGCGGAATGCTATAGCTTACAAAAACTCGGCTCTGATCTACGTTACGAGCCGCTTCGCTGTTGGACTTGCCGTTACGCCAGCCGAACCCGACACCTTTAAGCGCTCCGGACTGAAGGACGTAGTCCAGGCTAATGTCTCTTTCCCATTCCTTTTGGTTGTCGCCGGACGTAGTTTTAATATTATCGCCGGAGAGGTACATGACCGAGCCTTTCAGGCCAGGAACTCCCAGAGCGGCAAAGTCGTAAGCATACTGACCGAAAGCTGTGCGCTCGCCTGCGTGGGTGAACGTTTGGATCAGGCGGTCTGTATACAGATACAGGCTTGCTCCACCGGCGCCCTTGTCTATCAGGTTGCCCTGATTGAGTTGAGTGAAGTTGCTGCCATCCGACACACTTTGATACCCCGCAGTAATCGCGTGGCCACCCAGCGTATAAACCAACGCGGCACTCCAGGTACGGTTGTCGATCTCTCCATCACCGTTTTTGGTGTAGCCATTCATTCTGTAGCCTGACGTACCGGAGCTATTTGCACCTGACGAGTCAGTTTTGAAGTAGCGCAGGTCGGTTTTAAGGGACTGATTGTCCGAGAGCGCAAGGGTGTGAATCAATCCAAAAAAATGCTGCGTATAGTAGTTATCGAGGTTTGCGTAGTAGTACTGAGCTGTCAGATCCTTGTTGACACTCCAATCGCCCCCGGCGAAGTCAAACTGATTGCTCTCACGCGTACCACCAGCAACTGCCAACCCCGTCTGATCGCTTGAACCACGCCCTGTCGCATGTTCGATCCGACCTCCAGTCAAGGTCAGCCCCTTGAACTCGCTCGAGGTGATTTGACCGCCCTCGAAGGTTTGTGGAAGTACGCGCCCATCGTTGGCAACCAGAACTGGGAGTTTCGGAATCAAGGTGCCGTAGCGAAGTTCGGTTTTCGACACTTTGACTTTTCCGGTCAGCCCCACCCGGCTCCACTCGTCGACGGCACGGTTGTCACTGTCAGAAGGCATCATGGTGCTGCCGACATGCCGTCCTTTGCCGCTGTCCAGGGTAACCCCCAGCAATCCCAGGCCATCGACACCAAAGCCAACCATGCCTTCGGTATAAACTCCAACATGAAGCCCTGCGCCCATTCTTCGGTTTTGGAAGGGGCGGCAGTGCCATCGCGGCTGTCGTTATTGAAGTAGAAGTTCCTCATCCCCAAGGTGGCCTTGCTATCACTTAGAAAGTCAGCATGCGCCTGTGCACTCAGGGTGATACCAAGAAACACCGAACTGGCAGCAATTTTTTTCCCACTCAATTGCATAGCCCTCTCTTTGCTATTTTAAAGCAATAGAAGCAACGCAAAAACTTAGAGGTCAACGCAACGCACACGAAGGACCGGTACTTAGGGAAACTCCGAACAAGTTGCCCCGAGCACGCAGTGCACTGTGCTTTGACGCCGAAATGCCCATTTTTCCAGCCGCCAAGTCAGTGCAACACCAGGGCTTTGCCCTGGTTCTGACCCGCTACAGACGTACCTCTCCCGCAGTGTTCAATAAATGCCGGCGCGCCATCCACAGACTCGCCAGCGCAAACAACGTCGTCAGTTGCGCCGTGTCTTGGCCACGCCGCGAAACCGAGTTCTCACATAGCCGAACTGAAGCTTGATCACTCGGAACGGATGCTCGACTTTCGCCCGTACCTGCGCCTTGACCTTCTCGATCTGGCGCTTGGCTGAGTAGAGCACGCGCGTTGGCCCAAGTGCTTGTAGGTGCTGCGTCGCGCAGCGATCTGCCAGGTCGCCGGTCGCCCTTCATGCTCCGGTCGTTTCTCAACGCCGGTATAGCCCGAATCGGCACTGGCGACGTTCGCTGCGCCATGCAGTAGATGTGAAACTTCCGTCACGTCAGCCACGTTGGCGGCTGTACCATGGACATGATGTACCAGGCCCGATTCTGCGTCGGCTCCGATATGCGCTTTCATGCCGAAGAAGTACTGGTTGTCTTAATGAGATGGTCAGCCCAGTTCGAGAAACCCGGTGAGTCTAGACTTACCGGGTTTCTCTCTTGACCGAAGGAGGATCTCTCATGAACACCGTAACGCTTCTAGGTATCGACATCGGCAAGAACACCTTCCACCTGCATGGCCAGGATGCGAGAGGAAATCAGCTCATGCGCAAGAAGCTCAATCGTTGCCAATTGCTGCCGTATCTGGCGCAGTTGCCAAGCTGCAAAATTGCATGGAGTCCTGCGGCAGTTCGTAATGGCTGGCTAGGCAGATCGAGGGCTTGGGCCACCGCGTGCAATTAATCGCGGCGCAGCATGTGAAGGCCTACGTCACTGGCAACAAGAATGACTTTATCGATGCAGAGGCCATCTGCGAAGCCGCGTCGCGACCCAGAACCCGCTCGGTTCCAGTAAAGACCCTTGAGCAGCAGATCCTGTCGACTGAGCACAAGCTGCGCAAGTCTTGGGTGGATAATCGCACGCGAATCATCAACCAGGTGCACGGTGTCCTGCTGGAGCTCAGGATCATTTTCCCCATTGGACATGCTGCTCTGGAGCAGGTGCCCGCTTTGATGGAACGCCATGAGCTGCCGATTCGACTGCGTAATGCGGTTGAGCGAATGCTGCTCGATATTCAACGCCTGACGAGAGATATCAAGGGGATCGATGTCGAGATCAAACAGCAGTTGTCTGAGGACGCCGCCGGCATGCGCTTGCTGAGCATCCCCGGCATCGGCCCTCTCACCACTAGCGCGCTGGTGGCCGATGTCGGTGACGCTTCGACTTACAAACGCTCACGCGACTTTGCCGCGTCACTCGGGTTGGTGCCTCGACAGTATTCAAGCGGTGGCAAGACGAGCTTGCTTGGCATCAGCAAGCGCGGCGACAAGTATCTGCGCTGCCTGCTGGTGCAAGGCGCTCACGCACTGATGATACGAATCGACAAGCGTGACGATGCACTCGGAGCTTGGGTAAGAAATCTTTTGGCTCGCAAGCCCCCGAACAAAGTCGCCTGTGCGCTGGCCAACAAGACGACAAGAATCGTCTGGGCAGTATTAGCCCGAGGCGGCAGCTACAACGTGAAACAGATGGCTTGACCTAACCGACTTACCACCGGCTTTTGCGACGACAGTGATTATGACGATAAACGGCAGACATCCCAACTGAAAACCTGAAGACGAAGATAGTTTTTAAAGCTGATCCCTTTATCAAGGACAATTGGGAGCGACTTCTCATCAAGGGCCGAGCGCTAATGAACGTGCTCACCACGAGCCCGGATACATTAGCGCAAGCATGCTTTACCGTTCATCAAACTGCGTTGCAGGAGGTGGGCTGACTATACATCTTCGTCTGGTGCATTTCCGGATCGCGCTTGCCATCCTTGTTCTTGGTCGAACTGGGCGCGTGGATGATGGTGGCATCGACAATCGTACCCTGGCGTAGCGACAGACCTCCCTTTGTCTTGCAAGTAGTTGTTGATGGTTTCCAGAATCCCTGCCGCGAGTTGTTGCATCTCCAGCAGGTGCCGGAAAGTAAGCGTCCGCCCAACTCACCTTGTGCAAGTCAGGCTGGCACCCGCTGCGTCGGCAGCCGCGTCAGCACATTCTTGAGATAGGCATACGGATCATGCCCATTCATGCGCGCTGATTGGATCAGGCTCATGATCGCAGCCGCCCGTTTACCGCTGCGTAGCGACCCGGCAAACAGCCAGTTCGAGCGCCCGAGTGCCCATGGCCGTATCTGGTTCTCGACTTGGTTGTTGTCGATGGGCACAGCCCCATCGTCTTAGTAGCGCGTCAGCGCTACCCAGCGTTTCAGGCTGTAGTCGAGGGCTTTGGCCGTGGCTGATCCGTTGGGCACCAAGTCGCGCTGGGCCAACATCCACTCATGCAGTGTTTTGCTGATCGGTACCGCCAACTCCTGACGTAATCGCCACCGATCTTCATCGCTCATGTCCCGTGCCTGGCGCTCGATCTCGTATAAACCGCCAATCGAATGCAACGCCTGTTCGGCCAACTGGCTTTTGTTCGCCACATGCAAATCGAAAAACTTGCGACGGGCGTGGGCCATGCAGCCGATTTCAGTGATGCCTTGCTCAAAGCCGGCTTTGTAGCCAGCGAAGTCATCGCAGACCAACTTGCCGTTCCAGTCGCCGAGGAAGTTGCGCGCATGTTCGCCAGCACGGCTTGAGCTGAAGTCGTAAACCACGGCTTTGAGGGCCGAAAACGGCGTCGTGCTGTAGGCCCAGACGTAGGCCCGGTGGGTTTTCTTCTCGCCCGGTGCAAGCATTTGCACGGGCGTTTCATCAGCATGAATCACGCCCTGCTTCAGCAACGCCTCACGCAATGCATCGACCAACGGCTGGAGCCGCACGCCGGTTTGTCCAACCCATTGGGCCAAGGTCGAGCGAGCGATTGCCAGCCCGGCGCGGCCAAAGATTTTCTCCTGCCGATACAGCGGCAAGTGATCGGCAAACTTGGCCACCATTACGTGGGCCAGCAAACCTGCGGTTGGGATACCTTTGTCGATAACCTGCGCTGGCACCGGCGCCTGGATCAGTATTTCGCACTGGCGGCAGGCCCATTTGCCACGTACATGTTGCTCGACGGTAAACACGCCCGGCGTGTAATCCAGCTTTTCGCTGACGTCTTCGCCGATGCGTTGAAGCTGGCAGCCACAGGCGCACTGAGTGTTTTCGGGTTCATGGCGAATGACGGTGCGTGGAAACTGCGGCGGCAAGGGCGCACGTTTCGGGGATTGCCGTGGCTCGGCCTGTGGCGCAGCTGGGAGGAGCTGTTTTAGCTCGGCCTCGATAGCTTCAAGGTCTGTGTCGAGGAGGTCATCCAGCAAGCTGTCTTGTGCTGGGCTGATCTGCTCGCTGCGCTTGGCAAACTTGTGGCGCTTGAGCAGGGCGATTTCGAACTTGAACTGTTCGATGAGAATTTCATCGTTCTGGATCTTCCTGCTCATCGCCTCGACTTGGGACTGCAATTGCAACGCCTGTGCCGCCAAGGCACGAAGCTGTTCCGGAGTCATCTGGTCGAGGTTGGGCGAGAAAGTCATGCCGCCGATTGTGCCAGAGCAGGCCCGAAACGACGACAAGCAGACCGGCCAAATGGCCGGCGGTTACAGCATGCTGATCACGCCGCCTGAGCCGACCCGCTGCCACGGCAGGCCCAGCACCAACGCCTGGAGTTGCTCGCTGTCGAGTTCGACCTCACAGCCGTGGCGAATTCCGGGCCAGTGAAACTTGCCTTGATTCAGGCGCCGCGCGGCAAGCCAGACGCCCACGCCATCGTGCACCAGCACTTTCATCCGGTTAGCACGGCGATTGGCGAACAGATAAGCGCAGTGCGGCTTCGCCGCACCGAACACCGCGATCACCCGGGCCAAAGCCGTTTCGGTACCGGCGCGCATGTCCATCGGCTCGGTGGCCAGCCAGATTGCATCAATGCGGATCATTGAGCGACAGCCCGGATAAATTGCGCACAGCCCTCGGGATCCGAGGCTGGCCATCTCACTGTGATCAATTGGCCGGCCATGGGCAACTCGATGATCACTGAGGCTTCGGCTGGCCGTTTAGGTGCGGCTTTTAGCGGAACGAACGCCGGTAGTGAAGTCGCTGCGGGCTGGTCTCGATAGAGCGGCATCCATTTGCGGATGACATTGGCATTGATGCCGTGGCTGATGGCGACACTCGATACGGTTGCCCCAGGTTGCAGGCATTCCTGAACGACCTGGGCTTTGAATGGTTTCGGATAAGAGCTTCGTTGGCGCATGGAAATCCTGGCGATAAGGGTGATCGCGTCCGCTTAAAAATACGCGGACACCATCGCCCTAAAAGCTGGAGTTCGTAAGGTGAGTTCACCGGACGCTTACTGTTGGCTGCCTGCAAGCCTGCGTATTCAATGATACGGTCTCGATTTGATCTCGCGACCTGGGCAAGCGCTGAGGCTTCGTGGATAGCGAGGTCGGAACACAGGCCTTGGTGGTAACAGCTCAACAGATAGCGTATTGCGGACGCCGCAGCTACGCCATTCCCTGGGTCTAGCTTCAGCGCTGCCAATCGGGCGTCATGGGCTTCACTGAAGCGGAAGCTTCCTTCCAGCTGATTAGCAAGGTTCGTCCAACTCTGTGTGCGAATGGCATCTGCAGCCTCAGTGTTCTGAGCCACGTGCCAGAAGTAGCCACGGGCTTCAGCCCGCAGGGCCTTGGTAGATTCGAGGTGGGTCTAGCCGATCACCTTCTTCGCTGGTGAAAGCCGCTGCACTGATTATTGCCGTGGCCAGGTTGAACTTCACATCAGGGGTTGGGAAGGTCGAATGAAGCTCTCGGTACAGTGCAAGTCCTTCCTCAACAGCGTCGCGCGCCTGAATCAACACACCTGCGTTTACCAGAGCCGCAGCCTGAATAACCTTAAGGTTTGGCGCCTGTGGGCCATCAGCGACGATTCTTCGCGCTTCCCTGATTGCTGCACCTGGATCGGTGTCCTCCAAATGGTTCAAACGGGCCAGCAGCTCTTGGAAATCGTAATTCGCCAAAGGTAACGCCTCTGCAGTTGGAATATGCCAATAAGAAGCCGTGCCACACGCCCTACCCTAAAAACAGCCTCGTCAGCACGTTGCCTAATACTCTCGCCTCCTGTGAGGTGCGCCTAAGAGTGGTCGGTTGCCGGCAGATGAGCACCTGCCAGGACACCGTCACGAGGCAGTTCACTTACCCCGCTGCGATCGAAAGTGGCACCACCCTATTGGCCACCTGCTTTTGGCTGAGGTAGCGGGTGCAGCTCACCCTCAAGAACGAGGCAAAATTCACCACTTCTCCCCGGTAATCCATGACTTCCTCGTACAGCTTAGCGATGAGTTGGTTCGTGCTGACACCATCCGCTGAAGCGATCTCGGTCAGGATGTCCCAGAACTGGTTTTCTAGACGCAGGGTGGTGACCACGCCCCGGATGCGCAAGGAGCGCGAGCGCGATTCATAGAGAATCGGGTCTGCCTTCACGTACAGCTCACACATGATGCCTCCGCTGGTTTCACCTGGCTAAGTCGCGTCGTGGGCATATGCCCACACCTGAAGCTACCTTCCCAAGGCATCACGCGGGTAATACACCGCTATTACACGTGCCCATTTCGCTGCCGAGGCGCACGTAATAGCCACTTATTACCCACCAGATTTTCATTCTGCCATCTTGAGTGCATAACAACACCACAGGAAAGCCTGATAATGTCGAAATTCCTCCACACCATGATCCGCGTAGGTGACCTGGATGCCTCCATGAGTTTCTACGGACAAGCATTCGACCTGCAGGAATCCCATCGCCTTGAGTTCGACGATTTCTCCCTCGTGTACCTGCGCGACCAGCAAAGCGGCGCCGAAATCGAACTGACCTGGAACAAGGGCCAAGACAGCTACACCCACGGCAGTGGCTATGGCCATGTCGCCTTCGCAGTAGAAGACCTTGATCTCCATCACGCTCGCTTGAGCGAAATAGGGCTCTCACCTGCCCCCATCAAGGAATTCAAACGTGGCGAGGAGATGCTCGCTCGCTTCTTCTTCATCCAAGACCCCGACGGCTACAAGATTGAGGTGCTGCAGCGCGCCGGCCACTACCAGTAACGCAACCACAAGCATCAGACGCCTAGGCGTCGTCTATCAATACAGCGCGGAAAAACGCCACTCCCCAACAAAGCAGCACCCGTGATGTCAGGCTCCTAATAAAAACAACAAGGAGAACAGCATGCAGGATATACAAGCCAGCCGCCGTAGCTTTCTGAAAGGCAGCGGCGGAATTCTCTTGGGCACGTTGCTTTTCACCTCCGGCCCCATTGCCCTGCTCGCCCCCAGTAAAACCTGGGCGCTCGAGATGAAAATGCTGAACAACGATCAAGCCGCACGACTGATCGTTGTGGTGCGCCGGATCTACCCTCACGATCAGATGGAAGACGCTGTGTACGCCTTTGCGATCAAAGCACTGGACGACCGCGCCGTTACTGACCCCTCCATTCTTCCCCTGCTTGAACAAGGTTTGAACGAGCTGGACAAGTCTGCCGACGGCGCCTGGCTGAATCTGGATGAGCCCCGCCAATTGGCCTTGCTGGAGTCCATCCAGACCACCCCGTTTTTCACCCTGATCAGATCAGTATCGGTCAATGCTCTTTACAGCAATGAACTCGCCTACCAGCACTTTGGCTACGAGGGCGCCTCCTTCCCCAAAGGCGGCTACTTGATGCGCGGCTTCAACGATCTGAAATGGCTGCCTGCTGCCCCTACCGAAGCCAGTCCCCCCGCCTTTTCCTGAGGATGCGTACATGACTACATTCAATTTCGACGACGACTCGGTAGTGGTGATCATCGGCTCTGGTGCGGGTGGCGGGACACTGGCCAATGAACTGTGCCAGAAGGGTATTCCAGTCGTTCTGCTGGAAGCTGGACAGCGCCAATCCTCTGCCACATTCATCAATGACGAATGGCCTTCATTCGAGCAATTGTCCTGGGGCGATACTCGCACTACCTCGGGCTCGTGGCAGATCGCCAAGGACTTCCCGAATCTCCCCGCCTGGATCTGTAAAACCGTCGGTGGAACCACCACTCACTGGGCAGGTGCCAGCCTTCGATTCCAGGAGCATGAATTCCGAGCGCGGCAGACCTACGGCGACATCAAAGACGCGAATCTGCTCGACTGGCCACTGACGCTTGCAGAATTGGAGCCCTTCTATGCAAGGGCAGAAGACAAGATGGGCGTGACGCGCACCAACGACATTCCTGGACTGCCGGGAAACAACAATTTCCAGGTGATGTACAACGGTGCTCGCAAGCTTGGTTACAAGAAATGCAGTACCGGCCACATGGCGATCAACAGCCGTGCTCGCGCAGGACGTGCTCAATGCATGCAACTCGGATTCTGCTTCCAGGGCTGCAAGATGGGGGCAAAGTGGTCAACGCTGTACACCGAGATTCCAGCAGCGGAAGCCACAGGTAAGCTCGAGCTCCGCACGCAGGCGCACGCAGTGAAGATCGAGCACGATGCCAAGGGACGCGCGACTGGAGTGGTCTACGCGGATGCGCAGGGACGACTGCAACGCCAGAAAGCGCGTCTTGTTGCGGTCGCAGGCAATGCCATCGAAACGCCCCGCTTGCTGTTGAATTCGACCAGCACATTGTTCCCTCATGGGATTGGCAACGGTTCAGGGATGGTTGGTAAGCACTACATGCGCCATACCACCGGCTCAGTGTTTGCGGAGTTCAAGGATCCGGTGCACTTCTACCGCGGCACCATCATGGCCGGCCTAATCGGTGATGAGGTGCACTTCAATCCCGACCGAGGCTTTGTCGGTGGCTACGAGATGGAAACCATCTCGCTCGGCCTTTCCTTCATGGCTGCGTTCTTCAACCCCGGCGCCTGGGGGCGCGACTTCACCCGCGTCATGGACAACTACACGCATCTGGCTGGCATGTGGCTGGTCGGTGAGGACATGCCCCGGGAAACCAATCGCATCACCCTGAGCGATACCGTCAAAGACCGCTTCGGCATTCCAGTGGCCAACGTGCACTACGACGACCACCCCAACGATATCGCCATGCGAGAGCATGCCTATCAGCAAGGTAGTGCGGTCTATGAGGCCGTCGGAGCACTGAAGACGCATCGAGTACCACCCTACCCCTCGACTCATAACATGGGCACATGTCGCATGAGCCACAAGGAAGCTGATGGCGTCTGCAATAAATACGGGCAAAGCCATGAAGTCCCGAATCTCTTCATTTCGGATGGCAGTCAGTTCACCACCAGCGCAGCCGAGAACCCTACCCTGACGATCGTCAGCCTCGCGATCCGTCAGGCTGAGTACATTGCCGATGCCTTAAGGACGCATGCGGCATGACTACTACTCCCGACAACCGTTTGGAGATTTGCGCTCTCCCGGCATTCACCGACAACTACATCTGGCTTCTGGCTGATCACTCAAACCAGGCCTGTGCAGTCGTAGATCCAGGTGATGCCGGGCCAGTTCAAGCCTGGCTGGCTGAGCATCCTGGTTGGGTGCTCACTGATGTACTGATCACTCACCACCACAGTGACCATGTGGGCGGTATCGAGAAGCTGAAGTCTGCGTTCGACCTTCTCGTCCATGGCCCGGAAAACGAGCCGATCCCCTATAGGGATCGGCCACTCAAGGATGGTGATCTGATCCAGGTATTGGGACGTACCATCAACGTGATCGGGGTGCCTGGCCATACTTCCGGACACTTGGCTTACCACCTGGTTGGTGAGAATGTGCTGTTCAGCGGCGACACGCTGTTCAGCGCCGGTTGTGGGCGCCTGTTCGAGGGTACGCCGCTGCAGATGCTGACCTCGCTCGAATGCCTTGCAGCGCTACCGGAGCAGACGCAAGTCTACTGTGCACACGAGTACACCCTCTCCAACCTGCGTTTTGCATTGGCTGTTGACCCAGACAATCAGCAAATCGCCGAGCGCTTGGCCGAGGTCTGCGAAATCCGTGACCGCGGTGAGTGCACCTTACCGACCCGAATCAGCGTTGAGCGTGCATTTAACCCGTTCCTCCGCGTACGGGAAGCGAAGATCGTTGAGGCTATCGAACGTCACGCGGGGCTGACCATCAGATCCGCCGAGGAATGCTTCGCTGCAATGCGCAAGTGGAAAGACAATTTCTGAACAACAACAAGAGGATCATCTATGAGAAAAACACTGCTGATTGCCGCTACAGCCTTCATGATTGCTTCTGCCCAGGCAGCTCAAGAGCCTGAGGCCGTATTCGCAAAATCCTGCGCCATGTGCCACAACGGCCAACTCCCAAACGCGCCCAAGAAAGGTGATGCAGCTGCGTGGAAACCTCGCCTTGCTCAAGGGCAAGAGGCACTACTCAAAAACGTAGTGAATGGATTGAGTGTCATGCCACCACGTGGGCTCTGCAGTGACTGCAGTGACGAAGACCTCGTGGCAACGATAGGCTGGATGTCTCGCTAACCGATAGGAAAATCGAGCCGCTATAGGACAATGGGGCATCCACAAAGGTCAGCCTTGCTGTTCTGGTGATTTTAGACATGATGCGCCTAAACTCGACAGCCGCCGAGCTAGTGTGCTGTTCGCGAAATAATTTACCTGCCGCATGCAGCTTCAAGTACCTCACGCGCCCGTTGGATTTTGCTCAAAATCTCCTCTCCTTTAGCGTTCCAAACGTACCGGGTCGGCTGAGCATTGCGTAACGCCATGAACGCTGTAATGGAGCTTTCCAACTCGCGAACTGAGGCAAAACTGCCGTCGCGCAGGTACACCGTGATGTCTCGAAAGAAGCGTTCAACCATGTTCATCCATGAGCTGGAGGTCGGCGTGAAATGAATATGAAAGCGCGGATGCTTTGCTAGCCAGGCCTTCACCGCAGCATGCTTGTGGGTCGCATAGTTATCGACGATCAGATGAAGCTGGAGGTGCTTTGGCGTTTCTTTATGAATCTTCTGAATCCGGCGGGGCCAGATAGAGCCCGATCACATCCCAGAATTTCTCCTCGAACTGAGGATCATTGGACAATTTGAACATCCGCGTCAGGTGAGGCTTCAGATCATTGGCAGCCCACAGTTTATGGACTGTGGTCGAAGAAATACCCGCCGCCTTTGCCATGCTCCGACAGCTCCAACGCGGTTCGCCAATGCGAGGTCGGGTGACCTGTTCCAAGACCCGGCGAACCGTCTCCTCAGGCAAAGAGGACTTGCGCCCGCGCCCCGGTTTGTCGACCAGTCCGTCCAGCCGATGTGCCTGGAAGCGCTGGCACCAGTCGGTAATCGTTGGGCATGAAAAACCGGTCAGCCGTGCGATGTTGTCACGGGTTTCACCCTCGGCAGCCAGCAGAATAATCCGTGCTCGACGGCCTTCGCGCTGAGGGATCGTTGCAGAGCGAACTCGTCGCTTCAGTTCGGCTTTTTCTTCGGGGCTAAGCGTGATGTCCAAGGCACTCACTGTCAGCTCTCCAGGGTAGGGATGGCGCTTGAAGTGTAGCCGAACTACTCAGGAACTTATTTCGCGAACAGCACACTAGGTGCATCATATTATGCAAAATCGCCTATCGTTTGTCGTATCGATTGGAGCTAGTCAAGCAGTTCTGAAACCTCACCATCTTGATATTTGAGCCCGTCACACCAACTGCTGATCGTCCCAAGAGCTTCCACAGGACGCATCTCGCCGTTTGACACATAGCTAATATGCAGCTTGTCCCGTGCGCGCGTCATGGCCACATAGAGCTTTACAACATCACCTGCTTTACTATCTTCATCGGCGCGAAGGGTAGCGTGTGGTTCGGACATGGTGGATGCCAGAAAAACAGTTCCAAACTCAAAACCTTTAGCACTTTCTACAGTAGACACCCGAACTCCTTCGGAGTCGATTTAGAAATTCCCTTTAATGTCAATGCACGGAATATTAGCAGCCTTCATTGCTGTCATAATTTCATTTCGGAAAATTCGGCTACGTGAGATTACGCAAATATCTGACAGGGCAGAATCACCATGAAACTCTCTCAAGCTGGCAACCTCGGATAACACGTGCTCGAGTTCAGCTTACTTGGAGCGACACCTAACCAGCGCGGGTCGTTCTCCTCTCCGAGTCGCAAAATCTGGCCGCAACGGTTTCTCTTGATTATCCTCATCAATGTCGGAGAACTCATGATTGCTAATCACCAACACAAGCGGCCATACCCAAGCCTAGACCAAGAATTGCCCGTATTCGACACCCGCATACATGGTGTCAGAATCAAACACCGCATCGAGCGCGAATGGCATATCAGGATCACCAGCGCTTTGTACTGCTACCGCAACTGGTTCAACTGCAGCCTCACCTGGCGAAGCTCAGCCCTGGAGCACATGCGAAGAGGCTTCGGGGTGGCGGAGCACTGGATGCCGCACCAGCTGTCCGCTCAGCGGCTTGCCGACATGGCCAATCCCTCGGCAAGGAGATCGGGCCTGAGGGTGACAAGTTGTGGGTGGGTCTCCCGCTGGTGGTCCACCGCAGGTGCGACCGCCCCATGTTCGAGGTCGCCAACCGCATCGCCTACTCCGGGGGCATGGTCTACGGTACCTCCCCGAGGGTATCCGGCACCCCGCTCACCCTCCCGTCGGGGTGGGTACAGGTCAGCGGTACCTCCCAAGGCAACTGGGTACCCTCCGAGGGGCGGGCGCTGAATCGCCTGGTCACCCTCCTGACCCTCGAGGGGGTAGACCCGAAGTCCATCGCGGTGGTCACCCCCTTCGGTGACGTGGCCCGGCAGGTAGCCGGGAGTCAGCTGGCAAGGGCAGGGGCCACCTGCGGCACGGTCCACACCATGCAAGGAAAAGAGGCCGCCTGTGTCGTGCTGGTGCTGGGGGGGAACGCCGATCCCCAGCGACCAGGTGCCAGGGAGTGGGCCGTCTCCAAGCCGAACCTCCTCAACGTTGCCGTTACCCGAGCCAAACAGCGCCTGTACGTGATCGGCGATCGCGCGGACTGGGCGAAGCGGCGCTACTTCAACGAGATCATGGACCTGCTGCCAATGGTCGATGTCGAGGCCGCGCTGGCGGCGATGGAGGGCAGCGCTTCGGTACCGGTCGTTGGTGGCGGCGCCCGCTCGATCGGCGACCGGCAATAGGCTCTGGTACGGCCGCACGCGCTCAGGATGGGGCCCAGGGCTTGGCCAGGTCCCATTCCCCTCAGATGGAGCAAATGCCGCCTAAACAGCGCGCCTCGCATGAAAACATTGCACCTGTACCTCGAACCAGTCGACGCCGGTGCAGAGCGGGGTGCGATGACAGAATGGTCGCTCGGTAGATTCGCCCGCTGGAGCTGCTTCTGCACAGGCAATGGTCTCACCACCAGGAGCTGTCATGAGCAATTCGATCGTTCGCCCTGTCCTCGCGGCGCAGCTGACTTTCTGCCCGATGTGCGAGTACTGGGGATGAAGTGGCAAGCCAAGCGGAACGCAGCTGGCCAGGTCGTCCCGCGGTGCTGGGTCACCGATAGCGGGTATACCGTCGCCGAATGCCGAGTGCCCCATCCGCGCTTTCCCATCACCAGGCCCGGCCAGGCCTATCCGTTCGCCTATGCCAGCGAGCGGGATGAGGTCGTGAGGGCGATAGAGCAAGACATGATCGCGAATACGGACTTGATGGACAGCGACTGAACAGCCTCGTAGCCTCGACGCCAGTTTTACAAGCATGATTCGTCTCGACGCATGATTGGCCACCGCCGGCTCGTTTGCCCGCCTCACCGTTTCCCAGCTAGACCGTGCTCCCCGCAAGGTGGTAACCACTCAGGGCAGGACTGCGGTAGCTATGACACGCCATCGTGTCCTGCCCTGCCGCCAGCAGCTCGCTTTGGACGCGTCAGAGGACTTTTTTGCGTGTATGGCGATCCGAATTACAGGCGCTCCAGGGCGTGATCATCAGGAGAATCACAATGTGTAGTCACTATGAGGCTCCAACGCCCAGGCAGTTAGCTGCGACCTTTGGCTTGGGGAGCGAGAGTGATCAAGGCAAGCTCGATCTATGGCCCGGTTATGTGGGGCCTTTCCTACGCAGAGCGGAGTTGAACGACGAAGACAGCCGCCCCATCGAGCTGCTGACCGGTGCGTTTGGGTTGATCCCACACTGGAGCTGCAATTTATGTTGGGTCAATCGCCTATCGACAACAGAGAAACTGCCTATTTGGCCGGTCGGAATCACATAACTCAGGCCGCAAAATAACCTGCGTTATGTGTTGGAGCACATAATGCCGGCTACAAAGCAAGCTTTCAGCAAGGCATCACCGAAATCGGCTGCATGGCCCATGCCCGCCGCAAGTTCTTCGATCCGCATGCGACGAACAAAAGCCAACTGGCCGAACAGGCGCTGCACTCAATTGGCGGGTTGTATGAAATCGAACGGCAAGCGCGGGAAATGACCGACGAGGATCGCTGGCGAATACGTCAGGAAAAAGCGGCGCCCCTTATCGACGCACTGCATACCTGGATGCTGGCCCAGCGCGACCTTGTGCCCGAAGGCTCGGCTATCGCCAAAGCTCTGGATTACAGCCTCAAACGCTGGGGCGCACTGGCTCGATATATCGAGGACGATGCTGTGCCCATAGATAATAATCCAGTGGAAAACCAGATACGGCCGTGGGCACTCGGCCGCTCCAACTGGTTGTTCGCCGGTTCACTGCGCAGCGGCAAACGAGCAGCGGCGATCATGAGTTTGATCCAGTCGGCGCGCATGAATGGGCATGATCCATATGCCTATCTCAAAGATGTGCTGACGCGGCTGCCAACGCAGCGTGCCAGTGAGATTGATCAACTGCTGCCGCATCAGTGGGTGCCGGCCTGAGTCACGCAAGGTGACTTCGGCGGACGCTTACCTTGAAAGAGCTATCTCGCCCGGAGTGCAGAGCAAGCAGGACAGGTACTTGATGAGCGCGGCTATGAACCCTGAACGTATCGGTGACACAAATTGAATAAAAAAGCCGCGCGGGATCACCGAGCGGCTGATAAAACATTCAATAGAGGCAGATCGATGACGTATCGCCCACTCTGGCAAGAGAGGCAGGTCAAAGGACGCTCACCTATCTTTTACGTGAAGTTGCAGGCAAGTCCGTGCAACTGCCATGGGCGACTTCTGCCGCCAACCCTACGGTTTCACCCAATGTCGGATGAGGGTGGATGGTCTTACCGATATCCAATGCTTCGGCGCCCATTTCGATTGCCAGGCAAACCTCACTGATCAGATCGCCCGCACCGGTTCCGACGATGCCGCCACCGACCACCCGATGCGTCTCGGCATCGAACAGAAGCTTGGTAAAGCCTTCATCACGACCGTTGGCAATCGCACGTCCGGACGCGGCCCAAGGGAAAACTGCCGACTCAACTGTGATGCCTTTGTCCTTGGCTTCTTGTTGAGTCAGACCGGCCCAAGCCACCTCTGGATTGGTATAGGCAACGCCCGGAATCTGCAACGCATCAAAGCGGCTGCGAGCCAGTTCAGCATTGTTCGAGGCTTCACCTGCTGCCACTTCAGCGGCGACGTGCCCTTCATGAACAGCTTTGTGAGCCAGCATGGGCTGACCGACGATGTCGCCGATCGCGAAGATATGCGGCACGTTGGTGCGCATCTGCTTATCAACGGCAATGAATCCGCGCTCACCTACGTTGATACCCGCCTTGCCGGCATCTATCTGGTCACCATTGGGCTTTCGGCCCACTGCAACCAATACCAGATCATAGCATTGCGGCTCGGCAGGGGCTTTTTCACCCTCGAAAGTCACCCAGATACCCTGCTCGCTAGCCTCGGCTTTCACCGTGCGGGTTTTCAACATCACGTGATCGAACCGATGGCTGTTGTGCTTTTCCCAGACCTTCACCAGATCGCGATCAGGTCCTTGCATTAACCCGTCCATCATCTCGACCACATCGATGCGCGCACCCAGGGCCGAATACACGGTGGCCATCTCCAGGCCGATAATCCCCCCGCCCACCACCAGCATGCGTTTGGGCACGGCCCCGAGTTCCAGGGCACCGGTGGAGTCGACGATGCGTGGGTCCTGCGGCATAAAGGGCAGCTTGACGGCCTGGCTGCCGGCAGCAATAACACATCGTTTGAAGCGAATGACCTGCTTGTCACCTGTCTGTTTCCGACCGGCATCCGAAGTGATGGCGACCTCGATATGGTAGGGATCCAGAAAACGACCATACCCACGCACAACCTCGACTTTGCGCCCCTTGGCCATAGCGGCGAGCCCACCAGTCAGTTTGTTAACCACGGACTCCTTGTGCGTGCGCAACTTGTGAATATCAACATTGCTGGCACCGAAGTCGATCCCCAGTGACGCCAAATGCGGTACTTCCTCCATCACCGAGGCGATATGCAACAACGCTTTGGAGGGGATACAGCCAACGTTTAGGCATACGCCGCCAAGCGAGGCATAGCGCTCCACCAACACAGTTTTTTGCCCCAGATCCGCCGAGCGGAAGGCGGCCGAGTAACCGCCAGGACCACCACCCAGGACGAGCACATCGCATTCAAGATCAACGCTGCCGGCGTGGGTAGTAGCCACTGCGGACGCTGGCGCAGGCGACGCGAGACTCGCAGTCGCAGTCGCAGATACTGAAGGCGTTGCTAAAGGAGGCGGTGCAGGTTGGACAGCCACCTCATTCGACTCCAGCCTCAACAACACTGCGCCTTCTGCCACTTTCTCGCCGACTTTGACCAACACTTCCTGAACCACGCCCCCAGCAGAAGAAGGGACATCCATCGTCGCCTTATCGGATTCGAGCGTGCAGATAGCGTCATCGACTGCAACCACATCACCGACTTTGACCAGCACCTCGATTACCGGCATTGCGGCAGCATCGCCGATACTCGGCATCTTCACTTCAATAACCTGACTCATGGGCTGCCCCTCAAAGTGTAATTCGACGGAAATCTGCCAACAAAGCAGCCATATACTGGAGGAACCGTGCCGCAGCAGCACCATCCACGACGCGGTGATCCCAGGACAGTGCCAGGGGCAGAATCAGGCGAGGTGCAAAGGCATTGCCATCCCAAACCGGTCTGGTTTGCGCGCGAGTAACTCCAAGGATCGCCACTTCTGGCGCATTGATAATGGGCGTAAAGCTGGTACCGCCAATGCCACCCAGACTGGAAACGGTAAAGGTCCCACCCGTCATGTCGGCGGGGCCCAACTTGCCGTCCCGCGCCTTTCTCGCCAACTCGCCACATTCCGTTGCGATCTGACCGATGCCTTTCTGATCGGCGTCGCGAATCACCGGTACCACCAGCCCGTTCGGCGTGTCGGCAGCGAACCCGATATGGTAGTACTGCTTGAGGATCAGGATCGGCTCACCCTCTTCATTGCCCAGCGAACTGTTGAACTGCGGGAAGGCTTTCAGGGTGGCGACCGCGGCCTTGATCAGGAAAGCCAGCATGGTGTACTTGATCGCGTCCTTGCCGCCTTCGGTGTTGAGCTGCACGCGAAAGGCTTCAAGCCCGGTGATATCCGCTTCTTCGTTGTTGGTGACGTGGGGGATCATCACCCAGTTGCGCGAAAGGTTAGCGCCGGAGATTTTCTTGATACGCGACAGCGCGACTTTCTCGACAGTGCCGAACTTGCTGAAATCCACGTCCGGCCAGGGCTGCAGGTTAAGTCCGGTGGAGTGTTCGGCACGTGGCGCGGAGCTGTCGAGACGAACGAGGGCGTCCTTGACGAAGCGTTCGACATCCTCGCGAAGCATCCGCCCGCCCTTGCCGGTGGCCGCCACTTTCGAGACGTCCACACCCAGTTTGCGCGCATAACTGCGAACCGAAGGGCTGGCGTGGGGTTTCGGGCCAGAGGCAGTCACCACTGGCGCCACCACCGACACCACAGCGGCAACAGGGGGGGCCACGACAAGTGGTGGTGGCGACGCAACGGCACTCACCACTACATCAGCCACGGCAGTGCCATTCACTGCAACCTGAGCGACAGGCGCCGCATTGGCGTCCATCTGCAACGTGAGGATGACGCTGCCTTTGGAAACCCGATCCCCCTCCTTGATGGTCACCGCCACAACGGTGCCCGCACCAGGGCTTGGGACATCCATGGATGCCTTGTCCGACTCCAGAGTCAGCAATGGGTCATCGAACGCTACTGTATCGCCCGGCTTGACCAACACTTCGATCACCGGGAGGTCTTTGAAGTCCCCAATGTCAGGGACATGAATTTCTCTGATTTCACTCATGACATATCGCCGCCAAGAAATAGATCCGTTGCGGGTTCACGCAACGGATGGAGCGCTCACCGAGCGCATACGAAGAGCAAACCGTTAGCGAGTCCAGGGAGCTGGACGGTCACCATCCAGGCCGTAGCGTTCGATGGCTTCGGCCAGCACCTGACGCGGCAATTTGCCGTCACGCACCAGTCCATCCAGCGCTGCCAGGACGACCTGGTGACGATCGACTTCAAAGAAACTGCGCAAGGCGGCGCGAGTATCACTGCGGCCAAACCCGTCGGTACCCAGGGCAATGAAGCGCGCATCGACGTAGCTGGCGATCAGTTGCGGCCAGGCGCGAACGTAGTCGGAGGTGACAATCACTGGCGCATCACCGGCGAGGGAAGCGCAAAGATGGCTGACCTGCTCAGGATCGGACGGGTTCAGGCGATTGTGTCGCTCCACTGCCCGCGCTTCGCGAGCCAGCTCGCTGAAGCTGGTGACGCTCCACACCTCGCTAGATACCTGCCAGTCGGCCGCCAGCAGCTCGGACGCCGCGATCACTTCCCGCAGGATGGTGCCGCTGCCCAGCAGGCGGACTGAGCCACGGGATGGCGCTGCATCCGTCACGGCGTAGCGATACATGCCGCGAATGACTTGATCCTCGACGCCGGTCGGCAACGAAGGCTGCGCGTAGTTTTCGTTCATCACGGTGATGTAATAGAACTCATCGACATCCCGCTCCATCATCTGGCGCATGCCATGGTCGACAATCACCGCCAGCTCGCCGGCAAACGCCGGATCATAGGCGCGGCAGTTGGGCACGGTGGCTGCCACGACATGGCTGCTGCCGTCCTGGTGCTGCAGCCCTTCTCCACCCAGGGTCGTACGCCCTGCCGTGGCGCCCAGCAAAAAGCCGCGGGCGCGCTGGTCAGCCGCTGCCCAGATCAGATCGCCGACGCGCTGGAAACCAAACATCGAGTAGTAGATATAGAACGGCAGCATCGGTTTGCCGTGGGCGCTGTAGGAAGTCGCAGCAGCCACCCAAGACGACAGTGCGCCCGCTTCCGTAATGCCCTCCTCCAACAGCTGGCCATCACGCGCTTCGCGGTAATACAGCATCGAGCCCGCATCTTCTGGCTCGTAAAGCTGCCCCAGCGGCGAGTAGATACCAATCTGGCGGAACAGGTTGGCCATACCGAATGTGCGCGCTTCGTCCGCGACGATAGGCACCACCCGCGGCCCCAGTTCCTTATCCTTGAGCAAACCGCCGAGCATACGAACCACAGCCATGGTGGTGGACATCTCTTTGCCGTCGGCCTCGAAGGCGAAACGCGCGTAGTCAGCCAGGGCGGGGATGGCGACGTGCTCGTTGCCCTTCTGCCGCGCCGGCATATAGCCGCCCAACGCAGTCCTGCGCTCGCGCAGATAACGCATCTCCTGGCTGTCTTCGGCCGGTCGATAGAAGCGCAATTGCGCGACATCGTCATCCGACAGTGGCAGCGCGAAGCGATCGCGGAACGCCTTGAGTGCGTCGATATCCAGCTTCTTCGCCTGGTGCGAGGTCATGCGCGACTCGCCAGCACCGCCCATGCCGTAACCTTTCTTGGTTTTGGCGAGGATGACGGTCGGCCGTCCCTTGTGCGCCTTGGCAGCGGCGAAGGCCGCGTGTAGCTTGCGGAAGTCGTGGCCGCCACGCTTGAGGGCATCGATCTCAGCATCGGACATGTGCGAGACCAGCTCCTTCACCTCCGGATCCTGCTGGAAGAAGTGCAGCAGGTTGTAGGCACCGTCCTTGGACCCGAGCGTCTGGTACTGGCCGTCGACGGTCTGAGCAAAACGTTGCAGCAAGGCGTTGTTGGTGTCCCGCGAAAACAACGGATCCCAATCCGAACCCCAAATGACCTTGACGACATTCCAGCCAGCGCCGGTGAACAGCGCCTCAAGTTCTTGAATGACCTGACCGTTGCCACGCACCGGGCCGTCCAGACGCTGCAAGTTGCAGTTGACGATGAAGGTCAGGTTGTCGAGTTTTTCCCGCGCCGCAAGCGTGAGCCCGGCGATGGATTCCGGCTCATCCATCTCACCATCACCAAATACGCCCCAGACATGCCGGTCGGCGGTTTCGGCCCGGTTGCGGTGTTCGAGGTAGCGCATGTAGCGCGCTTGATAGACCGCACTGATCGGGCCAATGCCCATCGAACCGGTCGGAAATTGCCAGAAGTCCGGCATCAACCAAGGATGCGGATAGGAACTTAATCCGTTGCGGCCTACTTCCTGGCGATAATTGGCCAGTTGCTCTTCCGACAGCCTGCCCTCAAGGAACGCACGGGCGTAGACACCCGGGGCCGAGTGCGGCTGATAAAACACCAGATCGCCGCCATGACTTTCGTCGCGGGCGCGGAAGAAATGGTTGAAACCGACCTCGAAGATTTCCGCGGCGGAGGCATAACTTGCGATATGTCCGCCCAGATCCCCATAAGCCTGATTGGCGCGCACCACCATGGCCAATGCATTCCAGCGAATGATCGACGTGATCCGTTCCTCGACAGCAAGGTCTCCTGGGTAGGGACCCTGCCGTTCAATCGGAATTGTGTTCCGATACGCCGAGTACGGGTGCACATGCGAGGTGATGCCAAGTGCTCTTGCGTGTTGCTCTAACTGTTTAAGCAGAAACTGACCGCGCTCGGACCCGCCATCGCGCACGACTGCCTCCAGCGACTCCAGCCACTCCTGCGTTTCATCTCGGTCAATATCCATCGACCCAGTTGTCGAATTTTCGATTAGCACACCCATATCTGCCTCCTCTCTTATTGTCATTAGCTTAGCGATGAATCGACAGAACGTGCTTCCGTACTAAGCTTCATTTTTACAAAATTTAGGTATATCATGCCTTAAAACAACCAATACCTTGATGAATATGCCGAAAACTCAGCTAGACCCAATAGATCTGCGCATCCTGGAAGAGCTTCAAATTAATGCTCGACTCACTAATGTTGAGCTCGCATCTCGTGTCCATCTGTCACCTTCTCCCTGCCTGACAAGAGTGAGAGCATTAGAAGAATCGGGGTTAATCAGTCGCTACGTAACCCTGCTTGATCCATATGAACTCGGTCTGAGCGTAAGCGTGTTTATCCAGATCACGCTTGAGCGCCAGATAGAGCATGCATTAGAGACATTCGAAGAAGCGGTACAAGACTACCCAGAAGTCATGGAGTGTTATCTCATGACCGGAGACGCTGATTACCTGATCCGGGTCGTAGTTCCCGATGTCCAGGCGATGGAACGATTCATCGTCAATCAGTTGTCGAAAATCCCAGGAGTTGCGAACATTCGTTCGAGCTTTGCCCTCAAACAGGTCAAGTACAAGACTGCGCTGCCGCTTTCTCGCGGCGAGCCACCAAGAACTGGTGCCAGCAAACATCGTCATAAATAAACCAGCGCGACGACAACGGGTGATGCACGGCCCCAAGGAAATCGCAGAAGTGATGAGACTCTTGAGGGCGATGCCGAATTGACCCACGTGCCGACGTAAGACTGCCCCACCTCTAAATCAGCACAAACTCTGCACAACCAATGTTTTTCGAGGAATCAGCCTAGGTCAGTGACATCTCGGCAACTGGGTCAATTCGGCGTCAGCGCCAACACCATATCGGGTCGGTGGCAGCAACGGGCTGGCATTCACCATGCCCTCAACTCTGGCGTCGATACCGAAGACGGCGTCACCCGTGGTTTTGTTGGCAATGTCCAGCGAAGTGACCGGTTTACCCACCAGCCTCAGGTCGGCATCGGCCTTCAGTGGCAGCGCTTTCAGCTCCGCTTCGCTGAACTCACGGGTCACGCCCAAGGTGACCAGTTCGGCGTAGGAAATTTCCTGTTTTCCGCAAACCACCCTACCGCCGCGGGCCACACAGGAATCGGGCGAAACGCCCCATTTTTTGGCAGCAGCTTCAATCAATGCCACCCGTCAGGCAGCACCGGCCTGACAGTAAACCGGCCAGCTCTGGGACACCGACCAACTCCCGCCGGTCACCATCAGGCCCCATTTCCTGGCACTGTCCACATGGACGATTTCCACATTTTCCCAAGACACCTCCAATTCGTCCGCAAGGATTCGGGCGATGGAAGTACCCCACGTGCTGGCCCATTTCGACCCGAATGATGTTGACCTTGACCTTGCCGGCGTTGTCGATGGAGTACCACACCGAAGGTTCGTAGATTGCGCCTTCACTGGGTAGCGCCGCGTCATCGGTCGTCGCAGGATCCATGGCCGCTAACACGCCGCGTGGAAAGCCAAAGCTGAGCCCCGCCAGGGTCATGGCAACCAGAAAGCCACGGCGAGTCATGCCTGTTGGTCCGCCCGTATTAAACAGCGCGCTCATCGTTGACCTGCTGCCTCATTGCAGCAGCCGCTTCATGAATCGCTTTGCGGATGCGTACGTAAGTCATGCAGCGGCAGACGTTGCCACTCATCACCGCATCGATATCTGCATCGGTCGGATCGGGAAAGTCGCTCAGCAGCGCGGCGGCCTGCATGATCTGACCAGGCTGGCAGTAGCCACACTGTGGTACCTGCAATTTATGCCAGGCCACCTGCAACGGATGATTGCCTTGCTCGGACAAGCCTTCGATGGTGGTGACACTGGCACCCACCACGGCGGAGACAGGCGTGATACAGGAACGGGTGGCTCGGCCACCAACGTGTACGGTGCAAGCACCGCAGGCACCAATACCGCAACCGAACTTGGTGCCGGTCATGTTCAATTCGTCACGGATAACCCACAGAAGAGGCATGTCTGTGTCCACGTCGGCAACTGTTGGCTTGCCGTTCAACATAAACCTGGCCATGGCTCACTCCTCCCGCGAATTAATGCTCAAACCGGGGCTGACGACGAATCTCAGCGACTTTCTGTTTCAGATCAGCCATGGCTGTTCATTCGCCGTTTGTCGCAGGTAAGTGGCAATGGCTGTTATGTCGTCATCATTGAGCGCTTCGCGGAACTGAGGCATGACCACACCGCGAATCCCTTGATCGCTTCTGAAGCCATCGAGTATGACGTTGATCAGATTACTCGGGTCGTCAAGATGAGTAGCGCTGCCCAGGGCCAGCAACGGACGGCCTTTCACCAGCTGGCTACTGCTGTAGTGGCAAGCAGAACAGGTGCTGTTATACAGCCGGGCACCATGATCGATCCGCAAGTCTGTGGTCTTGTGCTGTGCCTGGTCAGCGGCCTGGAGTTTAGGACTGGCCGCTGGTTCGTTGTTGTTGTCACCCGCCAACTCGCCAAAGTAAACACTCAACGCTTTGATATCCGCGTCAGGCAAGGCAGACAAGCCCTCATGCACGACAGGCGCCATCGGGCCAGCGGCACTGCCGTGGAATAGAGAGTTGCCAGTACGCAGGTATTCATGGAAGTCCTGCACTCGCCAAGGCAGCGGCGACATGCTGGTGCGGGTCAGCGATGGTGCGACCCAGCCGTCAATCGATGCGCCTTCTTACATGTGACTGTATTTTTCGCCCCCCAGCGCATTACGTGGCGTATGGCAGGCACCGCAGTGGCTGATTCCCTGGGCCAAATAGGCACCGCGGTTCCATTCCTCAGACTTGTCGCTACGCTTTTCAAACGGATCGGTGTTGGCGAACAGCAGTTTCCAGCCTGCTTGCAGAAAGCGAAGATTGATCGGAAACGGAATACCGTTTTCCTTCTTCTGCTGATTGATCGCCGGCACGGATGACATGAGGAAGGCATAGACAGCCTTGATAACGTCATCCGTCATTTTATTGAAGTGCTCGAACGGGAACGCCGGCAACAAGTGATGACCATCGCGGCTGACACCGGCACGCATGGCGCGGATAAACGCCTCTTCTGACCAACGACCGATACCCGTGTCAGGGGCCGGAGTGATGTTGCTGGAGTAGATGGCACCGAACTGGGTGTTCATCTGATAGTTACCCGCGTACTCCTGACCACCCGGGGTAGTTTGACAAGTACGGCAGTAACCGGCAGCGGCCATGATTTTGCCGTGCTCGACCATGTCCGAAGGGAATAGGTTCCTGGTCGGGGGTGTAATGGATCCGATTTCCGGATGCCAAGCGTAAATTCCGAACAATACAGCTCCGGCAACCCCTATACCAATGATGCTGACAAAAATGCGCTTAAGCAATTCACATCACCCCACAGGTTAATGCGTGCATTAAAGGGAGAGCGCAACCCTCTTGGACATTCCGTGTTTTTTGGGTAATCAGTGCGATACAGTGATTGAATTAGAGCGTTTCATTATGACCCTTGGCGGGATTTTGCCCAGCGTTTTTTTTAGCGTTTACAACCCGTCAGGAAATACCTCCATCACCACGACAGGTCTGGAACTTCGAACGCGTAACGCATCGTAGTACCAGGCTATTACCCTCCCGCTGCGCGATACCTGCATGATCTGGAACAAGGATCATCACCCTACCTGCAATCGCCCTTCAATCTCTCTGCAACCGGCTAATGGCCGTGTTTACACCCAAGCCGTCAAAGGCCCGGTGTTCCAGGAAAAACGAACGAAGATCGATACAACGATCACAAAAATGCAGGCCTGCTCAACCAGGGGCTTGTTGCCACTGAGATGAGTCATTGCCCTGCCCCACCTCGCCGGAGGATCTGTGAGCCTGCCTGTCAGATTTCGTGAAGCTGTAAATACAATAATTCCGCGTGCGCGGCGATTCGATGACGATCTGTCCACCCTGGCTTTCGGAACGGATGCCAGCTTCTATCGCCTGATTCCGCAACTGGTGATTCGCGTCGAGTCCGAAGATGAAGTGGTGGCGCTGCTGCAATTGGCACAGCGCGACCGGGTTCCCGTGACCTTCCGCGCCGCCGGCACCAGCCTGTCCGGGCAAGCCATCAGCGATTCGGTGTTGATCGTGCTTGGGGATAACTGGAACGGTCGCGAGATCCGTGGCCAAGGCACACAGATCCGCCTGCAACCGGGGGTGATCGGCGCGCAGGCCAATGCCTGGCTGGCACCGTTCGGGCGCAAGATCGGCCCGGACCCGGCCTCGATCAACGCCTGCAAAATCGGCGGCATCGTGGCCAACAATGCCAGCGGCATGTGCTGCGGCACGGCGCAAAACACCTATCACACCCTGGCCGGCATTCGTCTGGTGCTGGCCGACGGCAGCCGTCTCGATACCGAAGACGCCACCAGTATCGCGGCGTTTCGCGCCAGTCATGGCGACCTGCTGGAGCGCCTCGCGACCTTGGGCCGCGAGACCCGCGCCAATGCCGAACTGGCCGCGAGAATTTGCCACAAATACCGTCTGAAAAATACCACCGGCCTGTCACTCAACGCCCTGGTGGATTATGACGAACCTGTGGATATCCTGAGCCACTTGCTGGTGGGCTCCGAAGGCACCCTCGGCTTCATCAGCGCAGTGACCTACGACACGGTGATCGATCACCCGAACAAGGCCTCGGCGCTGATCGTATTCCCGGATGTGGAAACCTGCTGCAACGCCGTCACCGTGCTCAAAAGCCAACCGGTGTCAGCGGTAGAGTTGTTGGACCGCCGTAGCTTGCGCTCGGTGCAGAACAAGCCCGGCATGCACGCTTTCGTACAACAGCTGTCGAACAATACCTGCGCCCTGCTGATCGAATCCCGCGCGGCATCTACCTCGTTGTTGCAGGAACAGCTGGCGCAGATCATGGCGTCGCTGTCTTCGTTCCCGGTAGAGAAGCAAATCGATTTCACCGAAGACCCGCTGGAAAACGCCCGGCTCTGGGCGATCCGCAAGGACACCTTCCCCGCCGTCGGCGCGGTGCGCAAAACCGGAACCACGGTGATCATCGAGGACGTGACCTTCCCGGTGGAACAACTGGCCCTCGGCGTGAACCGGCTGATCGAGCTGTTCGACAAACATCACTACGACGAAGCGATCCTTTTCGGACACGCACTGGAAGGCAATCTGCACTTCGTCTTCACCCAGGGCTTCAACAGCGCGGAAGAAGTCGCACGCTACCAGGCGTTCATGGACGACGTGGCGCAACTGGTGGCTGTCGAGTTCGGCGGTTCGCTCAAGGCCGAGCACGGTACCGGGCGCAACATGGCACCCTTCGTCGAACTGGAATGGGGCAGCGACGCCTACCAGTTGATGTGGCAGCTCAAGCGCCTGCTCGATCCCAACGGCATTCTCAATCCGGACGTGGTGCTCAGCGAAGACCCGCAAATCCACCTCAAGCATCTGAAACCGCTGCCGGCCGCCGACGAGATCATCGACAAGTGCATCGAATGCGGCTTCTGCGAGCCGGTCTGCCCCTCCAAAGGCCTGACCTTGAGCCCGCGCCAGCGGATCGTGATCTGGCGGGACATCCAGGCGAAGAAACGCGCCGGGGTCGACACCCGCGAACTCGAAGCGGCCTACGAATACCAGGGCATCGACACCTGCGCCGCCACCGGTCTTTGTGCGCAACGCTGCCCTGTAGGAATCAACACCGGCGAGCTGGTGAAAAAGCTTCGTGGCCAGCACGCCACCCATAAGAAAACTGCCAACTGGCTGGAGGGAAATTTCGCCACGGCGCTGCAAGGTGCGCGTTTCACCCTGCACGTGGCCAATGGCGCACGGATGTTGCTGGGTGCGCCACGCCTGGCAAAGTTATCCGCAACCTTGACGCGCTTGTCCAAAGGCCAGGTTCCGCAATGGACCAACGCCATGCCACAGCCGGAAAAAGCCATTCGCTTCAGCCCGACAGTGAGCGACGAACGCCCGCGCGTGGTGTACCTGGCCGCATGCGTTTCACGGGCGATGGGGCCGGCGGCGGGCGACAAGGAACAAATGTCGCTGTACGACAAGACCCGCGGCCTGCTGGAAAAAGCCGGTTACCAGGTGGTCTTCCCGGACAACCTGGACAACCTCTGCTGTGGCCAGCCGTTCGCCTCTAAGGGTTATGCTGAACAGGCCGAACACAAACGCCAGGAACTGATTGGCGCTCTGCGCCACGCCAGCCGTGGCGGACTCGACCCGATCTACTGCGACACCAGCCCCTGCACGTTGCGCCTGATCCAGGACCTGGGCGAAGTACGCCTGGACCTGTACGACCCGGTACGTTTCATTCGTACGCACCTGATGGATCGACTGCAGTTCACGCCGCAGGAAGCGCCCATCGCGGTGCATGTCACCTGCAGCACCCAGCACCTTGGTGAAAGCCAGGCGCTGATCGATCTGGCGCGCAAATGCAGCAACAACGTGGTCATCTCCGAAGGCATTCATTGCTGCGGGTTTGCCGGCGACAAGGGCTTCACCACTCCCGAACTGAATGCACATTCACTGCGCACTCTGAAAGATGCGGTGCAGTACTGCAGCGAAGGCATTTCCACCAGTCGCACTTGTGAGATTGGCCTGAGCCAGCATGGCGGGATCGATTATCACGGGCTGGTGTATCTGGTGGACCGCGTGACCCGAAAAAAGACTGGAACAGCAGGACAACCGGTCTCATCAACCCAACTGTGTGCGCAGGAATGACCCTTGAGTGATCTTCTGTTTCGTCGACAAAGGCTGCTGGCGCAACCGGCCCATTACGACCTGTTGAGTCAATGCCTGAGAGGGATTGAGCGCGAATGTTTGCGCGTGGATTGCGAGGGACTCCTTGCACTGACACCGCACCCTGTCGCACTGGGTTCGGCACTTACCCATCCGCAGATAACCACCGACTACTCCGAATCCTTGCTGGAATTCATCACTCCGGCCATGCCGGGGGCAGTGGAATCCTTGGCCTGCCTGGAGCAAATCCACCGATTCGCTTGCAGCAACCTTGAAGGGGAATTTCTGTGGAGCTTGTCCATGCCATGCCCCCTCCCCGAAGAAGAAAACATACCGATCGCCTTTTACGGCACTTCACATACAGGGCAGTTGAAATATCTCTACCGCAAAGGATTGGCCTTGCGCTATGGCAAAAAAATGCAGTGCATTGCCGGCATTCATTACAACTTCTCGATGCCCGAAGCGCTCTTCGCGCTTCTGCAACGGGAGGAAGGTGATACGCAGGCCCTGCAGGATTATCAGTCAGCGTGCTATATGGCCCTGATTCGTAATTTCAAACGCTACAGCTGGTTGCTGATGTATCTGTTCGGCGCCTCCCCAGCGGTGGAGTCCAGCTTTCTCAAGGGAAGCGCGCACGCACTCGAACGGCTCGATGAGCACACTCTCTACCTGCCCTTTGCCACCAGCTTGCGCATGAGCGATCTGGGTTATCAAAGCCGAGCCCAATCCGACCTCAATCCGAGTTATGACACCCTTGGCAATTACATGGAAATGTTACACCGTGCGGTCTCCACGCCCCACCCAGGCTATGAGGAAATGGGGACTCACCAGGCGGGCGAACGAGTGCAGCTGAGCACTCACACACTGCAGATTGAAAACGAGTTCTACGCCAGTATCCGCCCCAAACGGGTGACAGATATCGGCGAAAGACCGCTTCAGGCGTTGTTGTCACGGGGCATTCAATACGTGGAAGTGCGCTGCCTGGACATCAATCCATTTATGCCAGCGGGAATGGATCTTGTCCAAATGCGCTTTCTCGATGCGTTTTTGTTGTTTTGCGCGTTGCAGGACAGTCCGCGACTGAGCAGTGATGAGCAACTGCATGCCGATCAAAATTTCCTCAAGGTCGCCAAAGAAGGTCGTCGACCCGGGCTGCAACTGCTGAGGGAAGGACAGAACACCGATTTGAAAACCTGGGCTTGCGACTTGTTGGAGAGCATTCAGCCACTCGGCGCGTTGCTGGATCGAAGCCACGCTGGCGACCTCCATACCGAGGCCGTCCAATCACAGCGAGACAAGGTCGAAAACTGCACCCTGACGCCTTCGGCACAGGTGCTGGAGGCGCTGCGAAAACGAAAATCGAGTCTGGCGCGGTTCGGCCTTCTTCAGAGCAAGCAGCACGCCGAATACTTCAAGGGTCTGGCCGGCGACGAAGAGTCGAATCTGGAGGCGCTGAGCGTCACCTCAAGGCTGCACCAGCAAGCGCTTGAGCGAGCCTCCATAGGCGAATTGGACGCCTATGTCCAAACTTACATCAGCCGCATTTCTCAGCTCCACTCGTGATCATTTTCAATGGGCGCAGAAACTCTTTGCCCCTGTT
>NZ_CDRVFO010000024.1:0-74538 GCF_977070485.1 Lelliottia jeotgali | reverse complement strand
TGATGAAGAAGAAGGAGGAATACGTAAGCAGAACGGCCTAAAGACCGTTGTTTTCAACCATAGAATCTCCCACAGGGGCCGCGCAGTTCTTGAGGTCTGCGCGGCCCCTATGGGAGCTGGCTTGCCGGCGATGGCTGCAAATCACAAGCAAAGCAAAAACAAGAGCGCGGGGTTATGGCTGCGATGCAATCGCCTTCTCGATCGCCGCCTTGAACTCAGGATCATCCGGTTTGGTCAGGCTGGAGAAGTTGGCAATCACCTTGCCTTTGCGGTCAACCACGTACTTGTAGAAATTCCACTTCGGAGCACTGCTCTGCTCCGCCAGCCCCACGAACAGCGGGATCGCATCTTTGCCCCGTACCGACTGGGTCTTGGTCATGGTGAACGTCACGCCATAATTGGCATAACAGACCTTGGCCGTCTTCTCGCTGTCAGCATCTTCCTGCTTGAAATCGTTGGACGGTACGCCGAGCATTTCCAGCCCCTGCTCGTTGTACTCTTTGTAGGTACTCTCGAGCCCCTCGAACTGCGGCGCAAACCCGCAATAACTGGCTGTGTTGATCACCACCAACGGCTTGCCGCCAAAACGCTGGCAAAGGTCGACCTCGCCCTTGCCACGCAACTCCGGCAGGCTGCCCTGCAGCAACGCCGGGCAATCCGCCGCCCAGGCAGAACCGGCAGCGAACATAACCAGCAACGGCATCATCAACCCATATGCACGCATCAAAAGACTCCTATGCAAGACGATCCTAGAACTTGCAGAGTAGCGCTTAACAAACACCCATGCCCAGTTGCATGAGGGCCATACCGCCCCGATGCCAGCCCCACCACGCCAGCACCAGCAGCAGCGCGCCCCCCAGGGCCAGCAACCCGCCAGCCAGGTAGCGGTTCATGCCGCGCGGGCCTGCAGACGGGCAACAGGCCGCTCACTCACCGGCCAATTGAGTGCTGCAGCCAGCAGACTGAGCAATATCGAAATCTGCCAGACAAGATCGTAATTGCCGGTACGGTCGTACACCACACCCCCAAGCCAACCGCCGAGGAAGGCACCCAGCTGATGGAACAGGAAGACAATGCCGCCCAGCATCGACAGGTTACGCACACCAAATAGCGTGGCCACGGTGCCGTTGGTCAACGGTACGGTCGAAAGCCACAGCAGGCCCATGGCAATGCCGAACAGATAGGCACTGAACTGGGTCACCGGTGCCCAGAGGAACAGCACGATCACCACCGCGCGCAACAGGTACAGTGCCGTGAGCAGGCGCGGCTTGGACATGCGCCCACCCAG
The DNA here is from genome assembly GCF_977070485.1 of Lelliottia jeotgali. Taxonomy (NCBI): domain Bacteria; kingdom Pseudomonadati; phylum Pseudomonadota; class Gammaproteobacteria; order Enterobacterales; family Enterobacteriaceae; genus Lelliottia; species Lelliottia jeotgali. Next base: position 73,250 of record NZ_CDRVFO010000024.1, on the reverse strand, counting down.
CCAGCCCGCCGTGTAGGTACCTACGATGTTGAACAGCCCGACCAGCGCCAGCACGGTAGTACCGGTGGTTGCCGCCAGGTGCTGGTCGACCAGATAGGCCGGCAAGTGCACGCCGATGAATACCACTTGGAAGCCGCAGACGAAAAAGCCCAGCGCCAGCAGCCAGAAACCCGAGTGCGAGCAGGCTTCATGCAACGCCTGGCCCAACGTCTGTTCGCCACCGTGGGCAGGCAACGGGCGGTCACGCAGCAGCCCGACAAAGGGCACGATCAATGCCACCAGCAGGCCAAGCACCAGCAGCGCTGCCGACCAGCCAAGCCATTCGATCAGGCCCAGAGTGCCGGGCAGCATGGCAAACTGGCCGAACGAGCCTGCTGCGCTGGCAATGCCCATGGCCATGCTGCGTTTTTCAGCCGGTACCGCCCGGCCGACCACGCCCAGAATGACCGAGAACGAGGTGCCCGACAGGCCGATACCAATCAGCAGACCGGCACTGAGTGACAGCGACCAGGCCGAGTCGGCCGTACTCATCAGCAGCAAACCGGCGGCATACAAAATGCCGCCGATGATGACCACCCGCGCCGCGCCCAAGCGGTCGGCCAACGCGCCGGCAAACGGCTGCGCCAACCCCCAGATCAGGTTCTGCAGGGCGATGGCGAACGCGAAAACCTCACGGCCCCAACCAAAATCGGCGCTCATCGGCGCCAGGAACAAGCCGAAGCCGTGCCGGACACCAAGGGACAACGCCAAGATCAACGCCGCCCCCGCCAGTACCCACCCGCTGGTTCGCCAAACCGAAGTCATTGTCGTTATCTCCAGCACATCATAAGGTTATGCGGGTATATACCCGCTTTGAATCAAACTGGATCAAGCCAGTTGCGCCAGCAAGCGCACCAACTGGTCGCGCTGCCCTTCACCCAATCGCTGCACCAACGCCTGCTGTGCCAGCTCCCAGGCTGGGTAAGCTGCTTGCAGGCGGCTCGCCCCCGCGTCCGTCAACAGCACAACACGGTTGCGCTGGTCGTCCCCCTCAGCCAAGGCCACCAAGCCTTCGGCCTCCAGCACCCTCAGGTTGCGGCCAAGGGTGCTACGCTCCAGGCCCATGGCTTCAGCCAGGGTGGTGATACTCGGCCGGTCGAGGCGCTGCAGATGGCGCAGCAGGGAAAACTGGGCGACATTAATGCCAAAACCAACGAGGGCTTCGTCGTAATGCCGGCTCACCCCACGGGCAGCGCGACGCAGATGGGTGCAGATGCATTCACTGGTCAACATGATTACGTGTATATACCCGCACTATGGATGTTGCAAGAAGTTTCAATTGCGCCAAGCAGCCACTCAAGTCGCTAACGCCAGCCCCAACACCACGGTGAGCTCCAGCAACTCCAGCATCGCCCCGGCAGTATCGCCGGTTGTCCCGCCCAACCGCTGACACATCAATCGTCGCAACCACAAGAACACGCCAAGCGCCAGCGCCATCGGCCAGATCGCGCTCCAGCCGCCCAGCAGCAGGCACAGCAGCAGACTGCCCAGCAGCACCCAGCCAGCAGCCTGGTGCGGCAGGTGCTCGGCCAGCGCCTGCCCCAGGCCGCCCGGGCGCACGTAGGGCGTACCAAGGAACAGGCCAAGCATCGCCGCACGCCCCACCACCGGCGCCAGCACCAGCAGCGCACCTGCGCCGCGCTCGACCAGCACCCACAACGCACAGAACTTGAGCAGCAACACCAGCACCAGGGTCACCACCGCAATCGGCCCGCTGCGCGGATCCTTCATGATCTTAAGCGTGCGCTCGCGATCGCCGAACCCACCTAGCCAGGCATCAGCACTGTCTGCCAGGCCGTCCAGGTGCAGCGCACCGCTGAGCAGTACCCACAGCGTCAACAGCAACGCCGCGTGCAAAGGTGCCGGCGCGCCTTGCAACAGATGGCTGGCAAGCCACAGCAGCAGGCCGAACAGCAGGCCGACCAGTGGGTAGCACAGCAGTGAGCGCCCCATTTCGCGTGGTTCGGGCATCCCCGACAAGCGTACCGGCAGGCTGCTGAGGAACTGCAGGGCAATCCAGAACGGCAGCATCTCAGCCCACCTCTTCCAGTTGCCCATCTTCATGCAGCCGCAGGCCCATCAGCGCGCCGTGCCCCACTTCGACCTGCAGCAATTGCTCTTTGGGCAGACCACGGGCACGTGCCAGCAGCAGGCGTATGACGCCACCGTGGGTGACCAGCAACACCCGCTTGCCGGCATGCTGCTGGTGCAGGCGGGCGACAGCACCCAGCACCCGCTCAGCGAAGGCACTGACGGCCTCACCGCCGGGCGGCGTGTAGCTGTAAGGATCGGCCCAGAAACGCCCGAGCTCATCCGCTTGCGTCTGCATGATCTGCAAGGCGCTGCGCCCTTCCCACTCACCGAAATGCAACTCTTGCAGATCGGCCTCGCGCTGCACCATCAAACCCAGCCGTTCACCCAGCTCATCGGCAAACCGCGCACAGCGCTGCAAGGGTGAGCTGACCAGTACGTCCCAAGCGGCGCGATCACCCAAGGCACTGCGCATCTGCGCCCAGCCCAGCTCGGTGAGAGCATCGTCCAGGCTGCCGCGCAAGCCGCCACCCTGTTCGGTTTCGCCGTGGCGCAGCAGGTCGAGGATCATACCGGGCGGTCCGCTACGGCTGCTTCGGCAAAGGTCGCCATCTGCCCGTGCAGCACGCAGGCCAGGCGCAACAGTGGCACCGCCAGCGCCGCACCGCTGCCCTCGCCCAGGCGCAGGCCCAGGGCCAGCAGCGGCTCGGCCTGCAAGGCATCGAGCAACGCCTTGTGCCCTGGCTCGGCACCTTGGTGGGCAAACAGCAACCAGGCCCGGCACTGCGGGTTGAGGCGCACGGCTACCAGCGCGGCGACGCTGCAGATGAAACCGTCCACCAGCACTGCAATGCCCTGCTGTGCACAGGCCAGATAGGCGCCGGCCAGAGCGGCGATCTCAAAACCACCCACACAGCCCAGCGCCTGCAGCGGGTCGTCGGCACGCAGGCCATGCAGCACCAGGGCACGCTCGATCACTTCAGCCTTGTGGCGTACGCCAGCGGTGTCCAGGCCAGTGCCCGGGCCACTCAGCTCGCGCGCCGGGCAGCCCAGCAGCGTGCTGGCCAGCGCCGCAGCAGCCGTGGTGTTGCCGATGCCCATCTCGCCACCGATGAACAGCTGCGCGCCGCTCTGGGCAGCGCGCAGGACGCTGTCTCGGCCGGCTTGCAGGGCTGAGCGCAGCTGCACCTCGGTCATCGCCGGCTGGCGGGCGAAGTTGGCGGTACCGCTCCCCAGGCGCAGGTGGCGAACACCCGGCAATTCCAGATGTGGGTCGATGGTGCCGAGATCGACCACTTCCAGGCTTGCCTGCAGTTGGCGCGCCAGCACGCTGATCGCCGCGCCGCCGCCGACGAAATTGCGCAGCATCTGCCCGGTCACCGCCTGCGGATAGGCCGAAATACCCTCCTCGACCACGCCATGATCACCGGCGAAAATAGTGATGGCGACCTGATCCAGGTTCGGTCGTTCAACCCCCTGCAGCCCGGCCAGGTGCACTGCCAGGGCTTCCAGCTGGCCGAGCGATCCGGCAGGTTTGGTCAGCTGCTGTTGACGGGCGCGGGCCTGGTCCATGGCGGCGGTATCGAGAGGTTGGCAGGCGTCACGCCACCAGGTCGGGTTCATAGAGCAGGTCCTTTGAGCATCAGGGGCAGGCCGGCGACGGTGAGTACCACCCGCTGGCAACGTTCGGCGACGGCCTGGTGCAGCCAGCCGGCCTGGTCGACATAGCGCCGGGTCAGCTCGCCCATGGGCACTACGCCCAGGCCGGTTTCATTGCTGACCAGAATGATCACGCCGGGCAATTGCACCAGGCAGTCGAGCAATGCATCGCGCTCTTGGGCCAGGCGCTGAACGTCATCGAGCATCAGCAGATTGGTCAGCCACAGGGTCAGGCAGTCCACCAGCAGGCAGCGCCCCTCAGCCGCTTCGGCACGCAGCACGCCAGCCAGGGCGAGCGGCTCTTCGATCAGCGCCCAATCGCTTGGCCGGCGCTGGCGGTGCAGGCGTACCCGTTCGTTCATTTCGCCATCCAGGGGTTCGCTGGTGGCGATATAGGTCACCGGCAGGCCGCTGTCGGCTGCCAATTGCTCGGCCAGGCGGCTCTTGCCCGAGCGGGCACCGCCGAGGATCAGGTTGCGCATGTCAGGCGACCCCACAAAGTTTTCGCAGATGCGCGGTGTCCAGGTGCTTTTCCACCAGGTCGGCCAGGCGCTCGATATCCCGCTCGCGCAGGGCCTCATAATCGATCTGCTGCACGTCCGCCAGGCCCGCCCAGCGCAGCAGCGCTGCGCACGACTGGCTGCCTTCGAACAGGCCATGCAGGTAAGTGGCGAGGATCTGCCCGTCGGCACTGATGGCGCCGTCGCTGCGGCCATCGGCCAGTTGCACGGCAGGGCGCTGCAGCGCAGGGCCTTGCGTGACGCCGGCATGGATCTCGTAACCGGCCACGGGCGACTGTTCGAGGCTCAAAGCCCCCGCCACGTTGCGCAGCTGCTTCTGGGCCTCAAGCACCGTGGCGTAATCGAGCAGGCCCAGCCCCGGGCTGGACCCGGCAGGCCCCTCGAGGCCGAGCGGATCATGCACCTCACGGCCCAGCATCTGCAGGCCGCCACAGATACCGATGAGCTTACCGCCGTAGCGCAGGTGCCGGGCGATGGCGGTGTCCCAACCGCGCTCGCGCAGTTGCGCCAGATCGCCACGCACGCTTTTGGAGCCAGGCAGGATGATCAGGTCGGCAGGCGGAATCGGCTGGCCAGGGCCGATGAACTGCAGGTCCACCTGGGGGTGCAGGCGCAGCGGGTCGAAGTCGGTGTGGTTGCTGATGCGCGGCAGCACCGGCACGATCACCTTGAGCACGCGCTCATCCTTGGCCCCCTGGCGTACATCTATGCCGTCTTCGGCCTCCAGGTGCAGGTCGGTGACATAAGGCAGCACACCCAACACCGGCTTGCCCGTGCGCTGCTCCAGCCAGTCCAGGCCTGGCTGCAGCAGGGCAATGTCGCCACGGAAACGGTTGATGACGAAGCCCTTGACCCGGGCCTGCTCGGTCGGCGACAGCAGTTCCAGGGTACCGACCAGGTGGGCGAAGACGCCGCCGCGATTGATGTCGGCAACCAGAATCACCGGGCAGTCGACCGCTTCGGCAAAACCCATGTTGGCGATGTCACCCGCACGCAGGTTGATCTCGGCAGGCGAGCCCGCACCTTCGACCATCACCACCGGGTACTCGCCACTGAGGCGCTGATGGGAGGCCAGCACCGCCTGCATGGCGATAGCCTTGTAGTCGTGATAGGCCACCGCGTTCATGCTGGTGACCGCGCGGCCATGGATGATGACCTGGGCGCCGGTGTCACTGTTGGGCTTGAGCAGCACCGGGTTCATGTCGGTGTGCGGCGCCAGCCGGCAAGCCTGGGCCTGCACCGCCTGGGCGCGACCGATCTCGCCGCCGTCGGCAGTCACCGCGCTGTTGAGTGCCATGTTCTGCGGTTTGAACGGCACCACGGCCACCCCCTGGCGCAGCAGCCAACGGCACAGGGCGGTAACCAGCGTGCTCTTGCCGGCATCGGAGGTGGTGCCTTGCACCATGAGGGTGGTCATGCCGTTTCCTTCTGATAATCGGCCAGGGCCTGGGCCAGGCGCTGCTCTTCAGCGGCGCTGGCGGGCAGGCCCAGGCGCACGGCAGGTGGCTGTTCGAACAGGCGCACCAGGATGCCGCGGCGGGCAAGAAAGTCATGCAAGTGCGCTGCGTGCTCACAGCGTACGTACTGGAACAGGTCGCAACCACCCGCTGGTGTCAGGCCGGTGCTTTCCAGCAGCGTGGCAAGCCGTTGGCTGGCGTGGGCACAGCGCTCGATCTGCAGCGGGTGCGCTGCCAGGTTGGCGAAACACGCCTGGGCCAGCACCCGGGTCGGGCCGCTGACGGTCCATGGGCCAAGCAGGTCGGCCAGGCGCCGCAACAACGGCAGTTCGGCCGCCACGCAGCCCAGCCGCACACCCGCCAGGCCAAAGAACTTGCCGAACGAGCGCAGCACAATCAGCCCCGGCCGGTCGGCACAACCGACCACGCTGTGCTCGGGCGTGTTGTCCATGAAGGCTTCATCGACCACCAACCAGCCGCCACGCTCGGCCAAGCGGGCATGCCATGCAAGCAGGCGGTTGGGGGGCACGCGATGACCGGTCGGGTTGTTCGGGTTGACCAGCACCAGCACATCGAGGCTGTCCAGATACGCCTCGACCAGGCTTTCATCCAGCTCGATCAGCTGATGCCCGGCCCGTTGCCAGGCCTGCGGATGCTCGGCATAACACGGCGACAGCACCCCCACGCGACCGCTCGGGCGCAGATGCGGCAGGGCCTGGATCGCTGCTTGCGAGCCCGCTACCGGCAGCAACTGGCCAACACCGTAATACTGTCGGGCCGCCTCTTCGAGACCGTCTTCGGTCTCGGGCAGTCGCGCCCAGGCGTGCGCCGGGATCGGCGGCACCGGGTAAGCCCACGGCGCAATACCGCTGGACAGGTCGAGCCAGTCCTCCCGTGCAATCCCGTATTGCCGTACTGCCTTGAGCAGTCGGCCGCCATGTTCAAGCATTGCAGTAAGCTCCCACGCAGATCACCAGCAACCACAACCACACGCCACGCTGCACCAGGGCCCAGCCGCGCTCGATGGCACCGGCATCGGCCATCGGCCCTTCGCCCAGGCGCGGGCGCTCGTGCAGCTCGCCGTGATACACCGCCGGGCCACCGAGTTCGACACCCAGCGCACCGGCACCGGCCGCCATCACCGGCCCGGCGTTGGGGCTGTCCCACAACGGCCCCTGGTTGCGCCAGCAGGCCAGGGCCAGGCGGGTTTTGCCGAGCAAGGCGTAGGTCAGTGCCACCAGCCTTGCGGGAACATAGTTGAGTACATCGTCGATGCGCGCCGCGCACCAGCCGAAGCGTTCAAAACGTTCATTGCGGTAGCCCCACATGGCATCCAGAGTATTGCTCAGGCGGTACAGGACCACGCCCGGAGCGCCGGCCACGATGAACCAGAACAGCGCGGCGAACACCGCATCGCTGCCGTTCTCCAGCACCGATTCGGTTGCGGCCCTGGCCACGGCCGGCTCATCCAGCTCGCGGGTCTCGCGGCTGACCAGGTAACCGACGCGGCGCCTCGCCTCCTCCAGATCACCCTGGCGCAAGGCACTGGCTACCGGCAGCACATGCTCGCCAAGGCTGCGCAGGCCCAGCGCGCAATACAGCGCCAGCACGTCTACCAGCCAGCCAATATAGGGCAGCCAGGAGAGAATCAGCGCCACCAGGGTCAAGGGCACCACTGCCAGGAACCAGGCACTCACGCCATGGCTGCGCCAACCGCGCCCACCGGCATTCAGGCGCTGCTCCAGGCTCGACGCCAGGTTACCGAAGGCCACCAGCGGATGGCGCCGCTTCGGCTCGCCGAACAATGCATCCAGGGCCACGCCGGCCACGGTCAGCAAGGCGACGCTCATGGGCGCTCTCCCCATTGGTTTTCATAGAGCATGTCGCTCAGGGGCCGTGCTTCGGCCCAGTTTTCCATCACCAGCATGGGTGCCGGATAGAATTCGGCGACAGGCCCCAGGCACAGCACCGCCACCGGTTTGGCACCGGCAGGCATCCCCAGCAGCGCGGCCAGTGCCTGTGGGTCGAACAGCGAGACCCAGCCCAGCCCCAGCCCTTCAGCGCGGGCCGCCAGCCACAGGTTCTGAATGGCGCAGGCGAGCGAGGCGAGGTCCATTTCGGGCAAGGTCCGGCGGCCGAAAATGTGTGGCTCGCGGTTATCCATCAACGCCGCCACCAACACTTCGGCGCAGTCGTTGATGCCTTCTACCTTGAGCTTCATGAAATCGCCGGTGCGCTCGCCCAAGGCGTGTGCAGTGCGCACCCGCTCCTCCTCCACCAACGCCTGAATACGCCCGCGCAGCTCACTCTGACTGATGCGAATGAAACGCCAAGGCTGCATCAGGCCAACGCTGGGGGCCTGGTGCGCGGCAGCGAGCAGGCGGCCGAGCACTTCAGGCGCAACGCTGCCGCCGGCGAAGTGGCGCATGTCGCGGCGCTCGCCGATTGCCCGGTAGACGGCCGCGCGTTCGGCATCACTGAAGGCGTGCTCGCTCATGGCCGCAACAGCGCTGCCGCCGCCTCAGGGTTGGAGGGGAAATAGAAGTGCACATAGGATGCAGTGAGCCGCCCAAGGCGATAGACCGCCTCGTTGCCGCGCCCGCCGTTGGGGCTCAGGCCGCGGGCAATGGGCTGCAGTTCGGTGCTGGTCAGCGAGTGGTGGTAGGTGTGGCCGCGCAGGGTGCCTTCGGGCAGTTCCACAGCCTGCAGGGCCAGCGCCGCCAGGCGTTTCTGCATGGTCGCCTCGCCGGGCAGCAGGCCAAGTAGCGCTGCACGCTCACCGGCCACATCGGTCAGGGCATCGAGCAGGTAAAGCATGCCGCCGCACTCGGCCAGCAACGGCTTGCCTGCCCCGTGGTGCGCACGGATCGCGGCGCACATCGGTGCGTTGGCGGCCAGCGCATGGTGATGCAGCTCAGGGTAGCCGCCCGGTAGGTACAGGCTGTCCACGACGGGCAGCTCGCGGTCGTGTAGCGGCGAGAAGAACGCCAGCTGTGCGCCCAGGTTGCGCAGCAGGTCGAGGTTGGCGCCGTAGGTGAAGGCAAACGCTTCGTCCCGGGCGATGCCAATGCGCACACCCGCCAGCGAGGCGGTGCAGGACGGTACGTCCGGCGCGGCGAATGCCACCGGCGGCGGCAATGCGGCATCGCAGCTGCTGCCCAGTGCTTGGGCGGCAGCGTCCAGGCGCGCATCCAGGTCATTCAGCTCGCTGGCCTGAACCAACCCCAAGTGGCGGCTGGGCAGCTCGATACCGCGCTCGCGCGACAGCCCGCCGTACCAGCGCAGGCCTTCGGTCAGGCTACCTTCGAGCAACTGCGCATGGCGCAGGCTGCCGACACGGTTGGCTAGCACGCCAGCGAACGGCAGGTCGGCCTGGTAGCGCGCCAGCCCCAGGGCCAGTGCACCAAAGGTCTGGGCCATGGCCGTACCATCGATCACGGCAAGAACCGGCACGCCGAAGTGGCGCGCCAGGTCGGCACTGGAAGGGGTGCCGTCGAACAGGCCCATAACGCCCTCGATCAGGATGAGGTCGGCCTCACCCGCAGCGTCCCACAGCAGGCGCCGGCTTTCCTGCGCACCGATCATCCACAAGTCGAGCTGGTACACCGGCGCCCCGCTGGCACGCTCGAGGATCATCGGGTCGAGAAAATCAGGCCCGCATTTGAATACACGGACCTTGCGCCCCAGGTTACGGTGCAAGCGGGCCAGAGCCGCGGTCACGGTGGTCTTGCCCTGGCCAGATGCCGGTGCTGCGATCAGAACGGCTGGGCAGTGGCGCGCCTGACTCACAGTTCGACGCCCTTCTGCGCGCGAATACCCGCCTGGAAGGCATGCTTGAGCATGCCCATCTCGGTGACGGTGTCGGCCAGCTCGACCATTTCGGGCTTGGCCGCGCGGCCAGTGACGATCACATGCTGCATGGGGGGACGCGCCTGGATGTCGCCTAGCACCTGATCGAGGTCGAGGTAGCCGTGCTTGAGGGCGATGTTCAGCTCGTCGAGCACCACGAACTGGACGCTCGGGTCCTGCAGCAGCTGGCGCGAAACCGCCCAGGCTGCCTCAGCAGCGGCGATGTCGCGCTGGCGGTCCTGGGTTTCCCAGGTAAAGCCTTCGCCCATCACGTGGTAGCGCACCTGCTCGGGGAAGCGCCGGAAGAACAGCTCCTCGCCGGTGCTGTTGCGGCCCTTGATGAACTGCACCACACCACACTGCATGCCATGGCCCAGGGCGCGGGCGAGCATGCCGAACGCCGAGCTGCTCTTGCCCTTGCCATTGCCGGTCAGCACCAGCAGCAGGCCGCACTCATTAGGGGAATTGGCGATGCGCTCGTCGATGATCGCCTTCTTGCGCTGCATGCGCGCCAGGTGGCGTTCGTCGCGTTCGGTGGTTTCGCTCATGGGGGTCTCCGCAGGCTGTCGCCCCGCAAAATACGGCGACAGGTCGATAGGCGGGCAGACGGAGAACGCGCAGGAGCCGTGGCCAGACGCCACGGTGCACCGCGCATCACCCTCCGTGATGCCGTTGGCAGTGACAGGCCGGTCTCCGGGCTCGTGAGCGGGCGTTAGCCCGGGCCTGCGCGCCTTCCCGGATACTGTCACCCAGTGGCCGTGCGCGGCTTTTGACTCACCTACCGTTGCGGGGGCAGCGCCGGACTCGCACCTTGCAGGCGCACACCGGCTTCCCAGTTTCACCCTGCCCAGACGGGCTGGCAGGGCACCTGAAACACGCGCGAAGGTTAGAGTGTTGCATCGGGAGCGTCAATCGAAGGGGGGGACTTGGCGGCGATCTTGTGTCGGTTTCATTGGCCCCATCGCCGGCAAACCGGCAATGGGGCCCTCAGCCTCAGCGACGAATCAGCGCCAGCACCGCATCGGTCACCTCGCGAGTGGTCGCCTTGCCTCCCAGGTCCGGGGTGTGCACACCACTTTCGGTCACGGCCTCGATGGCCGCCATCAGTTCACGAGCGGCGCCCTGCTCACCGAGGTGCTCAAGCATCATGACCGCCGTCCAGAAGGTCGCGATGGGGTTGGCCACGCCCTTGCCGGTGATATCGAACGCCGAACCGTGGATGGGCTCGAACATCGACGGGAAGTCACGGTTCGGGTTGAGGTTGGCTGTAGGCGCGATGCCCAGGCTGCCGGATAACGCGGCGGCCAGGTCCGAAAGAATGTCGGCATGCAGGTTGGTGGCAACCACGACATCCAGTTGCTCCGGCTTGAGGACCATGGTTGTGGTCACAGCGTCCACCAGCTCGCGAGTGGTGCGCACATCCGGATAGTCCTTGGCCACCTCTTCGAACACTTCATCCCACAGCACCATACCGTGGCGCTGTGCGTTGGACTTGGTCACCAGCGTCAGGTGCTTCGCCGGCCGCGTGCGGGCCAGATCGAAAGCAAAGCGGTGAATGCGCTCGATACCGACACGCGTGAACGTCGAGACCTCGGTCGCTACTTCGATCGGCAGGCCTTGATGGACACGACCGCCACTACCGGAGTATTCCCCTTCGGAGTTCTCGCGCACGATCACCCAGTCGATAGCCTTACCCTTGGCCAAGGGGCTGCTCACCCCTGGCAGCACGCGGGCGGGGCGCACATTGGCATACTGATCGAAGCCTTGGCAGATCGGCAGGCGCAGGCCCCACAGTGACACATGGTCCGGCACAGCCTGGCTGCCCACGGCACCGAAGAAAATCGCGTCGAAGCGCTTGAGTTGCTCCAGCCCGCCTTCTGGAATGTACTGACCTTCACGCAAGTAGCGTTCCGAGCCCCAATCGAAATGCTCGAAATCAATGGCGAAATTACCCCGTTTGGCAGCAAGCGCCTGTAGCACCTCGACCCCCGCCGCGATGACCTCGACGCCGATGCCATCACCCGCAATTGCCGCAATCTTGTAGCTGCTCATGTCTGGACTCCATTTCTTGTTGTGGCCCGCCGGGGTTGTGCTGGCGGGGATGAGCCGAGTATATGTAGTGAAGCCAGGGCAGCAGTTAACCCTGATTTACCTCTTAAGTAACCATGGGTTAATGATGAATCCGACACAGGACCTGGGCTTCTTCCACCTGTTGGCCAAGCAAGGCAGCCTGGCCGCAACCGCGCGTGAACTGGGCGTTACACCGCCAGCGGTGAGTAAACGTCTGGCTGCGCTGGAGGCACGCCTGGGCGTGCGCCTGGTCAACCGCACTACCCGCTCGATGAGCCTGACCGCCGAGGGTGAGCTGTACGTTGCCCACGCGGCGCGCATTCTTGCTCAGGTCGACGAAGTGGAGCAGCTGATCGGCAGGCACCGCGCCGAGCCCAAAGGCTTGATTCGGGTGAACGCCTCGCTGGGGTTCGGCCGCCGTTACATTGGCCCGGCATTGGCCGACTTCTATGCCCGCTACCCGGACATCGAAGTGCAGCTGGAGATCAGCGACCACCCGCTGGACCTGGCCAGCCACGGCTTTGACCTGGGGATTCGCTTCGGCACCTTGCCTGATGCCTCCTTTCATGCCCGCAAGATCGCCTCCAACCGCCGCCTGCTGTGCGCCTCGCCGCTGTACCTGGAGAAGCACGGGGCGCCAACCAAGCTGTCGGACCTGGCCCAGCACAACTGCATTTTCCTGCGCCAGAACGAGTCGCCCTATGGGGTATGGACCTTCACCAATGGCGGCCGCACCCAGAACATCAAAGTACAGGGCGCACTCAGCTGCAACGACGGTGAAGTAGCACTGAACTGGGCACTGCAGGGCCATGGCATCCTGCTGCGCGCCGAGTGGGACATCGCCCGCTATGTGCGTAGCGGGCGTCTGAGGCTTTTACTGGAGGACCAGACCCCCACCCGCGCCGACGTCTATGCGGTTTACCCGCAGCAACTGCACTTGTCGGCACGGGTAAGGCGCCTGATCGACTTTCTGATCGAGCGGTTCGAGCGTATCGACCACCTTGAGCTGGAAGAGGTCAGCTGAACCGACTGCACAGGATTCATGGGCGTCCTGATAGCGGTACGCAGGGTGCGAAGGCACCTTCGCACCTGGCCCAGATCAAGGGTTATGCGCCAGATGCCCTTGAGTGATCACCCGTTTTGCCTGCAGGTAGGCCTTGGACCAGTAACTGTTGGACAGGTAATCCAGACGTACAGTGCCGCCGGTGGACGGAGCATGCACGAAACGCCCTTCGCCCACGTAGATACCGGCGTGGCTCACCTGCGAGCCACCGCTGGTAGCGAAGAACACCAGGTCGCCCGACTGCAGTGAGTGGACATCCACGGTCGGAGCACGCATGACGATCATTTCTCGCGTGGAGCGAGGCAGGCTGATACCCGCCGCATCCCGGTAGACGTAGTTGATTAAGCCACTGCAATCGAAACCGGAATCGGGTGTGTTACCCCCCCAGCGATACGGCGTACCCACCAGGCCAATTGCGCGGATCAGCACGTCGTCGGCAACCGGGGACGCAGAGGGTTGGCTGTACGAGATCTGTGGCTGTACCACAGGCGCCGGTGCCGGGGCACGGCCGGAGCAGGCGGCAAGCAATGCCACCAGGGAAAGGAGTGCGAAGCGCGCCATCATCACCATGGCCAGAACGTCCTGTCTGAGATCGCTGGGCTGCAACCGAAAAGTGTTGAGAATTTAGATTAGACGCATTCTGTAAATGCGCACGGCGACGAGCTTTTTAAGCATCGTCGCCGCGGCAGGGTACATCATTTTGATATCAGTTGCGTGCGATATTGCTCGCTGGCGCCATGGCCAAGGCGCGCTTGGCTTCGATGAAGGTCTTGCTCCAGTAGCGATCACCGAGGTTGTCGATGCGCACACCACCGCTGCGGCGGCTGCTGGAGTGGATGAACTGGTTGTCACCCAGATAGATGCCGGCATGGCTGACACGGCCACGGCCATTGGTGCTGAAGAACAGCAGATCACCCGGCTTGAGCTTGTTGCGGGCAACCTTGGGCGCATCGACGTTGATCATTTCGCGGGTCGAGCGCGGCAGGTTCATGCCGGCCTCTTCGCGGAACAGATAGCCGATGAAACCGCTGCAATCGAAGCCGGACGCCTGCGAGGTACCCCCGAAGCGGTAACGGGTGCCGATCAGCGACATGCCGCGCTCAAGGATGCTGTCGGCCAATACTGGCAACTGGTAAGGCTTGCTGTTGCTGGAGAACGCCTGAAGGTCATCTTCAGTGGCCAGCTCTTCCTGCTCGCCGAAGACGGACGATACCGAAGCCTTGGCCTTGGGCGCCGACTGGGAGGCGACCGGGGTGTGATCCTGGGGCTGGGAAACAGGGCCTTGGGCCGCGCAACCAATCAGCAGGGTCACGAGTGCGAGGGGCACGAGGGGTGCGAAGCGCTTGAGCATGGGCACGACCGTGTCTGTAGTCCTTTAGAAGGGGGAAACTATGCCTTCTATCAGGATCATTTGCAAATTTTATCGAAGAAGATGTGACTTTTTCGTTTTGCCGCTCAAAGCCCCGTATTTACGGGCTTACCAGCCGAGCGTTTCTTTCAGGAACGGGATGGTCAGCTTGCGCTGCGCTTGCAACGAAGCCTGATCGAGCCGCTCGAGCAGGTCGAACAGTGCACTCATGCTGCGCGTACCCCGGGTGAGGATGAAATGGCCGACTTCGTCGGTCAGGTGCAGGCCACGGCGCGAGGCGCGCAATTGCAGCGCGCGCAACTTGTCTTCGTCAGACAGGCCGCGCATCTGGAACACCAGCGCAAGGGTCAGGCGGGACTTGAGGTCGGGCAGTCTGATCGGCAGCTCGCGCGGCGAAGCCGATGCCGCCAGCAGCAGGCGCCGGCCGCTGTCGCGCAGGCGGTTGAACAGATGGAACATCGCCTCTTCCCACTCCGCCTTGCCGGCAATCACGTGCAAGTCGTCGATGCACACCAGTTCGTACTGCGCCAGGTAATCGAGCAACCCGATGCCCCGTTCGAGCAACTGCGCCAGCGGCAGGTACACAGCGGCTTCGCCACGCTGCTGGAAGCGGTGTGTGGCGGCCTGCAACAGATGGCTACGGCCGACACCCTGCTTGCCCCACAGGTAGATGAGGCTCTCGGTCCAGCCGGCGTCGGCTTCGCACAGCCGCTCGACGTAGCCCAATGCCGCTGCATTGGCGCCCGGATAGTAGTTGATGAAGGTGGCGTCATCGCGCAGGCGCACACCCAGGGGCAACTGGATCGGTGGTTTCATGCTCGCGGGCGGTCGGGAGACCACAGGGGCCTAGGGTGATCGGTGTGCAAAGTCTATACCCGCAACGCGGGGGGCACAATCGCGAAGGCACGGAGCACAAGCAAAATCAACGAGTTGCAAGGCTGTCTGGCCTAAAGATCCGGGTCGACCTCCCCCGCGTACATGTCCGATTCCTTGTACAAGTCATGCACATGGCGCAGCAGCACCATGATCACTGCTGCCACCGGCAAGGCCAGCAGCACGCCGGTAAAGCCGAACAGTTCGCCCCCGGCAAGGATGGCGAAGATCACCGCCACCGGATGCAGGCCGATACGGTCCCCCACCAGTAACGGTGTCAGCACCATGCCTTCCAGCGCCTGGCCGACCATGAACACTGCAACGATGCCCAGCATCGGGTACAGATCACCGCCAAACTGGAACAGCCCGGCCACCAGCGCCGCACCGATGCCAATGATGAAGCCCATGTAGGGCACGATGGCCGCCAGGCCGGCCAGCATGCCGATCAGCAGCCCCAGCTCCAGCCCCACCAGCATCAGCCCGGCGGAATAGATCACGCCGAGCGCCAGCATGACCATCAGTTGGCCACGCACGAAAGCCCCCAAGACCTCATGGCACTCTGCGGCCAGCCCGACCACCTGCGACTCGCGCTGGCGCGGCAGCAGGCTGCGCAACTTGGCCATCATCAGGTCCCAGTCGCGCAACAGATAGAAGCCCACCACCGGGATCAGCACGAAGTTCGCCAGCCAGGCCAGCAGCGCCAGGCTCGACGCGGTGGCTTGGGACAGCAGCATGCCGACGATGTCGGTGGTCTGGCCCATGTGCTCACTGACGGCGGCCTTGATCTTGTCGAACTTCCAGAACCCGTCGGCAAGGCCCAGGCGGCTCTGCACCCAGGGCAGCGCCACATGCTGCAACCAGTCGAGCATCTGCGGCGTCAGTTCGTACAGGCGCACCAGCTGCTTGGCCAGCATCGGGATCAGGATGAGCAGCAGAACCAGCAGGATCAAGGTAAACAGGCTGAATACCACCACTACTCCCCAAGTCCGCGACAGCCCCATACGCTCCAGGCGGTCGACCAGCGGATCGGCCAGATAGGCCAGCAGGATACCCACCAGGAAGGGTGAGAGGATGTTGTGCAAACCATAAAGAAGCAGGGCAATCAGTAGCGCGGCACCCAGCCAGATCCAACGGCGCATATCAGTCATGGTCGCTCTTCCTTACCAGCTAAAACGCAGGCCGTCGAACGGTTTGGGGGCTACGGCAGCCGTTGCAGGTTGCCCTGCCGCAGCCTCGGTTCCGACTGCAGGCGTAGCCGGGGACGGGACAGGAGGCGCCTGTTCAGCCGGGACCTCCTGCAACTTGGCCAGGCCCAGCTGCGCGCGCAACTGCTCAGCGTTGGCAGTGACGCCGTAGGTCAACGTCTTGCCATCGGCCATTTGCAGGCGTGGGCCGTAAGGTTCGAGAACGCGGTTCAGCTCGGCGTAGCGCTGCAGGTTCACGCCTTGCACCTGCACTTGCAACTGGCTGCTGGCGCCTGGCCGGGTCACGTAACGTGGCGCCAGGCGATTGCTGACGGCCAGCATCACGGCATCGGCCAATGCAGCCTGGTCGGCGCCTTCGGCGCTGCCTTGCTCGCGCTTGTCGCCCAGCCACAACTGCCATTTGCCTTGCCACTTGCCGTCGGCTTCAAGGGCGTGCACTGCCAACAGTGCGTCGGCGCCATAGCGCTCGGAGGCTTCGCGCAGTGGCGCCGGGTCGTTGCCTTCGAGCTGCTTGGCGTTGGCCACCAGTTGCTCCTGCAGGTCGGCCAGCGGCAGGCGCAATGGCAGGCCGCGGTGTTGGGCGGCACGGCGCAGGGACTGGGCGCTGGTCTGGCCATCGCCGACCAGGCTGCTACCCTCGACACTGTCGTTGAGCCACCAGCCGAGGATCGACGGCCGGTTGCTGCCCCACAGCGCCAACCCGGCCTTGCGCAATGCCCGCTCGGTGCTGCCCGGGTCGAACTCGACCATCACCGACTCAGGCGGGCCGGCCTCGGTACCGACCTGGTTGATGATCTGTTGCGGGTCCTTGCGCAGTTCGGCCAGCGCAGGGGTTTGCGGCGCCTTGGGGTCGCCGGTCAGGCGCAGCACCAACGTATCGAGCGCCTTGGTGGTAGCTGCAGTGCGGGCTTCAGCGCCCTGCCCTTCGAGCGGTTCGCGCACCTGATAGAGCCCGGCAACGTTTTCGGCCTGGGCGGCAATACTGACCAAGGCAAGGCAGCCGGCTGACAGATAATTGAGAAGACGCATTGAGGATTCCTGTCCAGTCGAGCTTCAAGCTGCAAGCTTCAAGCTGTAAGAAAAAGCAGTCAGAACCCAAGCGCTTTCGCTTGCGACTTGGGGCTCGCTGCTTGCAGCTTATACAGAAGGAACTGCATCAACCACCCGCGAGCCTTTTTCAGCAATTTACTGCCCTGCCCGTCGGCCTGAGGATGGCCGCTGCACGGCAACCCTGATAAAATCGCGCGCCTTCACAGACCTCTGACGTTTCAGGCAGCCGCCGCTCCCCAGCCGGCCTTGGCCGTCACGGTCGTTTTTACGAATCCCTCCCTCTTAAAGGCCTGGATCAATGAGCAAGCAACCCTCCCTGAGCTACAAGGACGCCGGTGTAGACATCGACGCCGGCGAAGCACTGGTCGAACGCATCAAGGGCGTGGCAAAACGCACCGCACGCCCTGAAGTCATGGGTGGCCTGGGTGGCTTCGGCGCCCTCTGCGAGATCCCGGCCGGCTACAAGCAGCCGGTGCTGGTCTCCGGCACCGACGGCGTCGGCACCAAGCTGCGCCTGGCGCTGAACCTGAACAAGCACGACAGCATCGGCCAGGACCTGGTCGCCATGTGCGTCAATGACTTGGTGGTCTGCGGCGCCGAGCCGCTGTTCTTCCTCGACTATTACGCCACCGGCAAGCTCAACGTCGACGTCGCCGCGACCGTGGTCACCGGCATCGGCGCCGGCTGTGAACTGGCCGGCTGCTCCCTGGTTGGCGGCGAAACCGCCGAAATGCCGGGCATGTACGAAGGCGAAGACTACGACCTGGCCGGTTTCTGCGTCGGCGTGGTTGAAAAGGCCGAGATCATCGACGGCTCCAAGGTCGCTACAGGCGACGCGCTGATCGCCCTGCCGTCTTCCGGCCCGCACTCCAACGGCTACTCGCTGATCCGCAAGATCCTCGAAGTGTCGGCGACCGACATCGAGAACACCCAGCTCGACGGTAAGCCGCTGACCGACCTGCTGATGGCGCCGACCCGCATCTACGTCAAGCCACTGCTGCAACTGATCAAGCAGACCGGCGCAGTCAAGGCCATGGCCCACATCACCGGTGGCGGCCTGCTGGACAACATCCCGCGCGTTCTGCCGAAAAACGCCCAGGCCGTGGTTGACGTGGCCAGCTGGCAGCGCCCTGCGGTATTCGACTTCCTGCAGGAAAAAGGCAACGTCGATGAGCACGAGATGCACCGTGTACTGAACTGCGGCGTGGGCATGGTCATCTGCGTGGCGCAGGACCAGGTCGAAGCAGCACTGAATGTTCTGCGCGCAGAAGGCGAGCAGCCTTGGGTCATCGGCCGCATCGAACAAGCCGCTGAAGGCGCTGCCCAGGTCGAGCTGCAAAATCTCAAGGCACACTGATGCCGAGCAAGCCCTGCAATGTAGTGGTACTGCTGTCGGGTTCCGGCAGCAACCTGCAAGCCTTGATCGACAGCAGCCGTGGTGAACACAGCCCGGTACGCATCGCTGCGGTGATTTCCAACCGTGCCGACGCCTACGGCCTGCAACGCGCGGCGGCGGCGGGTATCGCCACCGCCGTACTGGACCACACCGGCTTCGACGGCCGTGAAGCCTTCGATGCGGCGCTGATGGCGCGCATCGACGGCTTCGCGCCCGACCTGGTGGTGCTGGCTGGTTTCATGCGTATCCTCAGTGGCGGCTTTGTGCGCCACTACCAGGGCCGCCTGCTCAACATCCACCCGTCGCTGCTGCCCAAATACAAGGGCCTGCATACCCACCGACGGGCCTTGGAGGCAGGCGATGCCGAGCACGGCTGCAGCGTACACTTCGTCACCGAGGAACTCGATGGCGGCCCTCTGGTCGTACAGGCTGTGGTACCGGTATCGTCAGGCGATAGTGCTGAAAGCCTGGCCCAGCGGGTACACCAACAGGAACACCAGATCTACCCGCTGGCAGTGCACTGGTTTGCCGAGGGGCGCTTGCGCCTGGGCGAACAGGGTGCATTACTGGACGGCCAGCCACTGCCGGCCAGTGGTCATTTGATCCGACCCTAGGAGAATTTATGCGTCGCGCCCTGCTCTTGGCTCTCGCCGTGCTCGCCCTGCCCCTCCAGGCAGCCGACCTCAAACCCTTCTCGGCCAGCTACACCGCTGACTGGAAGCAACTCCCCATGAGCGGCACTGCCGAGCGCAGCCTGGTCAAGAATGCCAACGGTACATGGGACCTTAATTTCAAGGCCTCCATGATGATCGCCAGCCTGACCGAGCAAAGCACCCTGCGCATGGACAACGACACCCTCCTGCCGCAGAAGTATCACTTCGAGCGTGGCGGCCTGGGCAAAGCCAAGAAAGTCGACCTCACCTTCGACTGGAACGGCAAGAAAGTCACCGGCAGCGATCGGGGCGATGCCGTCAGCCTGCCGCTCAACCGCGGCGTGCTGGACAAGTCCTCCTATCAGCTGGCGCTGCAGCATGATGTGGCAGCCGGCAAGAAAAGCATGACCTACCAGGTGGTCGATGGTGACGAGATCGACACCTACGACTTCCGCGTGCTGGGCACCGAGAAAGTCACCACCAAGACCGGCCAGGTCGAGGCGGTCAAGGTCGAGCGCGTGCGCGACCCGAGCCAGAGCAAGCGCATCACCGAGCTGTGGTTCGCCAAGGACTGGGACTACCTGCTGGTACAGCTGCGCCAGGTCGAGACCGATGGCAAGGAGTATGTGATCGTGCTGCAGGATGGTACGGTCGATGGCAAGTCGGTCAAAGGCAACTAAGCCGCAGCCCGTAAGATCCGTAGCCCCGCCCTGTGCGGGGCTTCTTTTTGTCTGGGCAACATGAAACTTGTTTCATGGCCATTTTATTTACTTAGGCTGCTAACAAACTCTATAAAAGAAGTGCGCGACATAATGTCGCAACCAACTGAACAGTGGAGTTTAACGATGACAGTCCAAGTAACCGAACGCGACGAATCGAAAATGTCCCACGAAGGCCTGGCCGCTGGCGTGCGGATCTGGGATGTGCACCAGCAAGGCGAATTGGTCGGGATGTTCCACAACGAACACGAAGCCCACCAATATCGGGTAGAGCTTGAAGTGCTGGAAACCCAGCGCGCTGCGCAATGACCCACACAGTCTTTTGCTTTGGGGCCGCTTTGCGGCCCATCGCCGGCAAGCCAGCTCCTACAGGTACCGCGCAGGCCTCCAGTACTGCGAAATCCCTGTGGGAGTTGGCTTGCCGGCGGTCGACTGCGTAGCAGCCCCAATAGGCGTTACCGCTTAGGCGGGTTTCTTCATGCTTACCACATCAAGTCGTCAGGGATCTTGTACGCAGCGTACGGATCGTCCTCATCCGCTTCCTCGACATGGGTGTTGAGCAGCAAGATGCGATGAGGGTCGCGTTCCTGGATCTTCACCGCCGCCTCGCGTGGGATGACTTCGTACCCCCCACCAAACGACACGATCGCCAGCGCACCATTGCTCAGCTTGCTGCGCATCAGGGCGTTCACCGCAATGCGTTTGACCTTCTTGTCGTCGACGAAGTTGTAGTAGTCCTCGGTCGTGAGCTTGGGCAGACGGGTCGCCTCGATCAACTGCTTGATCTGCGCGGCACGGGCCTTCTGTTCGGCCTTTTCCTGCTGCTGACGGTTCAGTTCCTGGTCACGCTTGGCCTTCTCGGCCATGGCTTCCTTGGCCAGGCGCTGCTGGGTATCGTCGACTTCGACCTGGCCCTTGTGCTCCAGGCGTTTCTGTTTCTTTTGGGCCTTGTTGGCCTGGGAGACCTGCTTCTGGTTTACCAGACCGGCCTTGAGCAATTGATCGCGAAGGGAAAGACTCATGGATGTTCACTCACTTATTCAGCCACTCAGCCGCAGCTGGGCAGGTTCTTTTCCTGACGTTTGGCTTCCCCCCAAAGGGCGTCCAGTTCGTCAAGGTTACACGATTCGATGGGGCGACCGCTGTCGCGCAATGCCTGTTCGATAAAGCGGAAACGCCGTTCGAACTTGCGGTTGGCGCGACGCAGCGCATTTTCCGGGTCTTGCTTGAGATGGCGGGCCAAGTTCACGGCGGCGAACAGTAGGTCGCCGACTTCGTCCTCAAGTGCTTCGGCATCACCGTCAGCCATGGCCTGCAGCACTTCGTCGAGCTCCTCGCGGACCTTGTCCAGCACCGGCAATGCGTCTGGCCAGTCGAAACCGACGGTGGCAGCACGCTTTTGCAGTTTGGCCGCCCGCGACAGGGCAGGCAGTGCAGCCGGCACATCATCGAGCAGCGACAGCTGTTCGGGCTCGCTTTTCTCGGCGCGCTCCTGGGCCTTGATTTCTTCCCAGCGTGACTTGACCTGGGCTTCGCTCAGGCTAGGCGTGTCCAGCGGTGCGTACAATTCACCGGTGGGAAATACATGGGGGTGGCGACGGATCAGCTTGCGGGTAATGGCATCGACCACACCGTCGAACTCGAAACGCCCCTCCTCCCGGGCCAGCTGGCTGTAGTAGACCACCTGGAACAGCAGATCTCCCAGCTCACCCTGCAGGTGCTCGAAATCCCCGCGCTCGATGGTGTCGGCAACTTCGTAGGCCTCTTCGATGGTGTGTGCCACGATGCTGGCGTAGTTCTGCTTGAGGTCCCACGGGCAACCGTACTGCGGGTCGCGCAGCCGGGCCATGAGGTGCAGCAGGTCTTCGAGGGAATAGGTCATGTAAGCAGGTCCTTCGGCGGTGACTTCGTCGCGGGCGAGCCCACAAAGAAGCCACCGCAGTTTCAAGGGGTACGATTACGCCGCGTCTCGATGATGTTCGGCAACTGCGAAATCCTGCCCAACAGACGCCCCAGCGCATCCAGGCCCGGAATTTCGATGGTCAGCGACATCAACGCGGTGTTGTCTTCCTTGTTCGAGCGGGTGTTGACTGCCAGCACGTTGATTTTCTCGTTGAGCAGCACCTGCGACACGTCACGCAGCAAACCTGGGCGGTCGTAGGCACGGATAACGATATCGACCGGGTAGGTCTGCACCGGTATCGGCCCCCAGCTGACCTGAATCATCCGCTCCGGCTCACGCCCAGCCAGCTGCAGCACCGAGGCACAGTCCTGGCGGTGAATGCTCACGCCGCGGCCCTGAGTGATGTAGCCGACGATGGCGTCCCCCGGTAGCGGCTGGCAGCAGCCGGCCATCTGTGTGAGCAGGTTACCGACGCCCTGGATCTGAATGTCGCCACGCTTGCCATTGCGCGGGCCGGTAGGCTTGCGCGGTACCAGCTCGATCTGCTCTATACGCTCGGGTTCGAGCAACTGCTGGGCAGCGTTGACCAAGTGCGCCAGGCGCAGGTCACCGGCACCGAGCGAGGCGAACATGTCCTCGGCGGTCTTGACGTTGGTCTTCTCGGCCAGGCGTTCGAAGTCTACCTGCGGCAGGCCCAGGCGGCTGAGTTCGCGCTCGAGCAGGGTCTTGCCGGCGGCGACGTTCTGATCGCGCGCCTGCAGCTTGAACCAGTGGACGATCTTGGCCCGGGCCCGTGACGTGGTGACATATCCCAGGTTGGAGTTCAGCCAGTCCCGGCTGGGGTTGCCGTGCTTGCTGGTGATGATCTCCACCTGCTCGCCGGTCTGCAGGCTGTAGTTGAGCGGCACGATGCGCCCATTGATTTTGGCGCCACGGCAGTTGTGGCCGATCTCGGTGTGCACGCGGTAGGCGAAGTCCAGCGGCGTGGCCCCCTTGGGCAGGTCGATGGCATGGCCGTCGGGGGTGAATACATAGACCCGGTCCGGCTCGATATCGACCCGCAACTGCTCGGCCAGGCCACCGATGTCGCCCAGCTCCTCGTGCCATTCGAGCACCTGGCGCAGCCAGGAGATCTTTTCTTCGTAGTGATTGGAGCTGGGCTTGACGTCGGTGCCCTTATAGCGCCAGTGGGCGCAGACGCCAAGTTCGGCCTCTTCGTGCATGCCGTGGGTACGGATCTGCACTTCCAGTACCTTACCCTCGGGGCCGATAACGGCGGTGTGAAGCGAACGGTAGCCGTTCTCCTTGGGGTTGGCGATGTAGTCGTCGAACTCTTTGGGAATGTGCCGCCACAGGGTATGGACGATACCCAGCGCGGTATAACAGTCGCGCACTTCCGGTACCAGCACGCGCACCGCACGCACGTCGTAGATCTGGCTGAACTCCAGGCCTTTGCGCTGCATCTTGCGCCAGATCGAATAAATGTGTTTCGCCCGCCCGCTGATGTCGGCGTTGACCCCGGTGGCAAGCAGCTCGTTCTGCAGCTGGTTCATCACGTCACTGATGAAGCGCTCACGGTCCAGCCGGCGCTCGTGCAAAAGCTTGGCGATCTGCTTGTACTGATCGGGCTCCAGGTAGCGGAAGGACAGGTCTTCCAGCTCCCACTTGATGTGGCCGATGCCCAGACGATGGGCCAGCGGTGCATAGATGTCGAACACCTCACGCGCCACCCGCAGGCGTTTCTCGTCATCGGCGGACTTCACCGCACGGATCGCGCAGGTCCGCTCGGCAAGCTTGATCAGCGCCACGCGCACATCGTCGACCATCGCCACCAGCATCTTGCGCAGGTTCTCGACCTGCGCCTGCGAGCCCAGCACCAGCGACTGGCGGGGGCTGAGGCTGGCACTGATGGCAGCCATGCGCAGCACGCCGTCGATCAGCTTGGACACCACCGGGCCGAAACGCTGCCCGACCTCGGCCAGAGTCACCTTACCCTCACGCACGGAGCGGTAGATCACCGCCGCCACCAGCGAATCCTGATCGAGCTTGAGGTCGGCAAGGATTTCGGCGATTTCCAGGCCTGCCTGGAAACTGGAGGTACCATCGGCCCAGGAATGCTTGGCCGGGTTGCCCTTTTTCTCGATTTCCTGGGCGAACTCGCAGGCCTCTTCGAGTGCCACGCGATCCAATGCCGAATCGACGCTCACCACATGATCCAGCCATGCTTCGAGATTGATACTGCCGTCCGTATTGACCGGCTGGTGCACTCTCACCTGTACCATCTTTGTTTTACCTTTCCATACAGCGCGCCAATCGGAGCGCTGGCTATCACCGTGTGGCTCCCAGTCCATGGAAACCGCACCAAGGGGCCAGGTTTGCTAGCCCGCTTCGAATAACGCCATGGCCTCGACATGCGCCGTCTGAGGAAACATGTCGAGAATCCCGGCCCTTTTTAACCGGTACCCTTGGCCAACCAGTACCTGGGCGTCTCGCGCCAGCGTGGCCGGGTTGCATGATACATAAACCAGCCGCTTGGCCTTGAGGCGTGCGATGCCTTGCACCACCTCGAAAGCACCGTCGCGCGGTGGATCCAAGAGTACCGCAGAAAAGCCCTCGGCGGCCCATCCGGCGCCTGCCAAAGGCTGCGATAAATCGGCCTGAAAAAACCGTGCGTTATGCACATTGTTGTTTCTGGCATTGGCCGCAGCACGATCAACCATCGCCTGCACTCCTTCGACCGCCACCACTTCCCGCGCTTGGCGGGCCAGCGGCAGGGCGAAATTGCCCAGGCCACAGAACAGGTCGAGCACTCGCTCATCGGCCTGCGGAGCGAGCCAGGCCAGAGCCTGCTCGATCATTGCGGTGTTGACCTGGGCGTTGACCTGAACGAAATCGCCCGGGCGCCAGGCCAGCTCCAACTGCCAAGGCTGCAAGGTGAAGCCCAGCTTCGTGCCAGCATCCACCGGCGCCGGTTCACCTTCACCCTGCAGCCACAGCTGCGCCTTGGCCTCGTTGCAGAATGCCTGCAGACGCGCCAGGTCATCGGCCGGCAACGGTGCCACGTGGCGTACCAGTAGCGCTTCGGCCGTGCCGCTGAACAGCTCGACGTGGCCGATGGCCTGGGGCTTGCCCAACGAACGCAGCACGGTAGGCAGATGCCGCAGAATCGACTGCAAAGGCTGTACCAGCACGGCGCAGTCGTCGATGGCGACGATGTCCTGGCTGGCCTCGGCACGGAACCCTACCTCCAGCTGACGCGCTTTCACATCCCAGCGCACGGCTACACGTGCCCGACGCCGATAGCCGAATTCCGGCCCGCTCAATGGCGCCGCCCATTCTTGCGGTTGCACACCGGCAACCCGTTGCAGCTGTTCGGCCAGGGTACGTTGCTTGAGCGCCAGCTGCGCCTCATGCGGCAGGTGCTGCAAGTTGCAACCACCACAACGTTCGTAATGGCGGCACGGCGCCTGGCGGCGCTCGGGGCTGGCCTGCAGCACACGCTCCAGGCGAGCCTCGACTACCTTGCCACGGGCATTGAGCACCCGCGCCTCCACCGCCTCACCGGCCAGGGCGCCGCTGACGAACCAGGTGCGCCCGTCGTGGAAAGCGATGCCGCGGCCGTCACCGGCCAGGCGCTCGATCTCCAGGCGCTGCTTTTTGCCCACGGGGACCTGGGGCGTGCGGTTACCGCCGGCCGGCTGAAAGCGCAGGCCGCTGTTACTTTTCTTTCTGGACATTTAGCTCGGGTCGAACAGGCCGGTGGACAGGTAACGGTCGCCACGGTCGCAAATGATCGCGACCATTACCGCGTTTTCCACTTCACGGGACAGGCGCAGCATGGCTGCCACCGCACCACCGGAAGACACGCCGCAGAAAATGCCCTCTTCACGGGCAAGGCGACGCATGGTGTCCTCAGCTTCGTGTTGGGACATATCCATGACGCGGTCAACGCGGGTGGCATCGAAGATTTTCGGAAGGTACTGCTCGGGCCAGCGGCGAATGCCCGGAATGGCCGAGCCTTCCATCGGTTGCAGGCCAACGATCTGCACCGCCGGGTTCTGCTCCTTGAGGTACTGCGAGCAGCCCATGATGGTGCCGGTGGTGCCCATGGAACTGACGAAATGGGTAATGGTGCCTTGGGTCTGCTGCCAGATTTCCGGGCCGGTGCTGTTGTAGTGGGCAATCGGGTTGTCGCCGTTGGCGAACTGGTCCAGAACCAGGCCGCGCCCTTCGGCCTGCAGCCTCTCGGCCAGGTCGCGGGCGCCTTCCATCCCCTCTTCCTTCGTCACAAGGATCAACTCGGCACCGTAGGCAGTCATCGCTGCCTTGCGCTCTGCGGTGGAGTTGTCGGGCATGATCAGGATCATCTTGTAGCCCTTGATCGCTGCCGCCATGGCCAGGGCAATACCGGTATTGCCGGAGGTGGCTTCGATCAAGGTGTCGCCGGGCTTGATCTGACCGCGCAGCTCGGCACGGGCGATCATCGACAGGGCCGGGCGGTCCTTCACGGAGCCTGCTGGATTGTTACCTTCGAGCTTGAGCAGGAGGGTATTGCTGGTTTCTCCAGCGATGCGCTGCAGGCGAACCAGGGGCGTATTGCCGACGCAATCGGCGATGGTTGGGTACTGCAAGGTCATGGCGTATTTCACAATCCGGACGGCAGGGGCGCCTATCATACCGGCAAACCCTTCGCGGCCATATCACGCAATCTGTGGTGGGTATAGCTACAAGCTATAAGCGGCAAGCTTCAAGCAGTAGGTAGCGCCTGTGGCTGCGGGGTTTCCCGCGAGGGAGCGGGCAGATGTAGCGGCAAGCGCATGCAGAGCTTCAACCCGCGTTTGCCGTTCTCTGCCCACAGGGTTCCACCCTGGCGCTGGATCGCACTGCGGGCGATGCTCAGGCCCAGGCCGAAACCGCCGTCACCGGGGCGCGAGCCATCTAGCCGGGTGAAGGGGGCAAATATTCGCTCCAGATCATCGTTAGCCACGCCACCGCCTTGATCTTCCAGCCACAGGCGCCAATAGCCACCTTCACGCTGCCCGGCCAAGTGCACCAAGCCGTTTTCCGGAGAATGCCGGATGGCATTGCGCAGCATGTTTTCCAGCGCCTGGGCCAGATGATTCAGATTGCCCTGCACCCAGCAGTCGACTGGCAGCTCGCAGCGCAAGCGCTCGGGCGACCAGCCGCTTTCGTAACTGGCATCCTCCGCCAGCAGGTCCCACAGCGCCTGCACCTGGATCGGCTCAAGGTTCATCGGCGCACGCTCGGCATCCTGCCAGGCAAGCTGCAAGGTGTCCTCGACCAACTGCTGCATGCAGTCCACCTCGCGCCCAAGCCGCTCGCGCAGGCGCTGCAGGTCGGTTTCACCGTCGCAGGCCACGCGCAACCGGCTCAACGGTGTGCGCATTTCATGGGACAAGTCCCGCAGCAACTGCTGTTGCATCGCCACCGTGCCCTGCAGCCGCTCGGCCATCTGGTCGAAGGCCCGGGCCAACTCGCCCAGTTCGTCATGCCGGGCGATGGTGCGCGAATCCAGCCGTGCCGAGAGCTGGTCGGCACGCCAGGCATTGGCCTGCTCGCGCAACTGGTTGAGCGGCACGATCAGCATGCGGTACAGGCCGACGCACAGCAGCAAGGTGAACAAACCTGGAATGACACCGTTGGTCAACACCCGCCACAGCACCCGGTACTGGCCAGGGTTGAAACGCTCGGGCAACTCCATCACCAGCATGCCCTGCTCCGGCGCCCCCGGGAACGGTATGCGCAACCAGGGCTGGTCGATACTGCGCCGGCTCATGGGCCAGTCGACACCGCGCAGGCGCGTGAGGCGGTGCATGACATCGGGGCCGAGCGTGGCGCTGGCCAGGGGCTGCAGATTGATGTCGAGCACGCCTATCCAGCCACGCTCACGCCGGTGCATGGCCGCAACCCACTGGTCCAGGCCGGTGCGGCCACCACTGCGCCAGGCCGCTTCGGCCTCGCCGGCATAGTTGCGCAGCACTTGCCGGGCAGGCTCATCGAGAAAGGCATTCTGGGTTTCCATATGGCGGCCCCAGGTGTAACTCAGGCCGATCATCAGCAGGCAGAAGCCCACCAGCAGGATGGCCAGCTTCCAGAACAGCGAGTGACGGTCCAGCATGGCTTACTCTGCCTCGCCGGCGCTGAGCACGTAACCCTTGCCCCACACGGTGCGGATCTGCCGGTCCAGGTAGCCGATGCCCTTGAGCTTGCGGCGGATCTGGCTGACATGCATGTCCAGGCTGCGGTCATGCCGCGAATAGCCCCGTTGCAGCACCTGCTGGTAGAGAAAAGGCTTGCTCAGCACCTCGTCGACGTTACGGTTGAGGATATCGAACAGGCGATATTCGCTAGGGGTAAGGCCTGCCTGGCGGCCGCCGAAGCTGACATCGCAAAGGGTCTCGTCGAACCGCAGCTCGCCACAGGCAACACCCAAGGGCGGCTGATGGCGACGCTCAAGGGCGACACGGCGCAGGATGGCCTCGATGCGCACCTGCAGCTCGACCATGCTGAAAGGCTTGGGCAGGTAATCGTCGGCACCGAGCTGGAAGCCATTGATACGGTCCGCCTCGGCGCCCAGCGCCGACATCAGGATAACCGGCGTGGCGCTGCGTCGACGCAACTGGGCCAAGGCATCCAGGCCGTTGAGCCCAGGCAGCAGAATATCCATCAGGACCACGTCGAAGGCTTGGCGACCAGCGGTTTCCAAACCTTCCGCGCCGTTGCGGCACCAGGTCACCTGAAAGCCGCCTCGCTGCAGTTCTTCGTGCAGATAGGCACCCAGCACCGGATCATCCTCGATGGCGAGGATGCTGGAAGCATTAATAGTTACGGGATTCATTGGCAACTGCCACATATTCTCAATTACGCGATTATTGAGCATGCGTACGCCATAGGCAACTGCCCTGCGATCAGCGCCAGCGACCTGGCTGAAAACAGCTATATAAAGGGTGCATTAGGCAGGCAGGCGGAGTAACTTTCCGCTTTGGTCCGTTACCCCGGTAACGGCGTCCAGGCACATCACAGGAGGCGAGTGTGCTCGATCGTTTGGGAATCAGAAGCCGGGTACTGCTGCTGGCACTGCTGCCTGCCAGCTTGATGGCTCTGGTGCTGGGCAGCTATTTCACGTGGCTGCAGCAAGACCAGTTGCGCACTCAACTGCTGCAACGCGGCAAGATGATTGCCGAACAACTGGCACCCCTGGCAGCGCCCGCCATGGCCCGGCAGACGCCTGCGCAACTGGAGCGGATCGCTGCGCAAACGCTGGAGCAGGCCGATGTTCGCGCAGTGGCCTTCCTCGCTCCGGACCGCTCCCGCCTGGCCCACGCCGGCCCCAGCATGATCAACCAGGCGCCCAGCGGCGGCACGGGTACTCAACTGCTGGAACGCAGCGGCAACGATGCCACCCGCTACCTGATGCCGGTGTTCGGCCACCACCGCGACCTGGCCACCGAGGCCGTCCCGGCGGAAGCCGAGCGCCTGCTAGGTTGGGTCGAGATCGAGCTGTCGCACGATGGCATGCTGCTGCGCGGCTACCGCAACCTGTTCACCAGCATGCTGCTGATACTCGCTTGCCTGGTGCTCAGCGGCCTGTTGGCGATGCGCATGAGCCGCACCATCAATGACCCGATCGCGCGCATCAAGCATGCAGTCAACCAGCTCAAGGACGGCCACCTCGAAGAACGTCTTCCCGCCATGGGCAGCCACGAGCTGGACGAACTGGCCCGGGGCATCAACCGCATGGCAGAAACCCTGCACAGCGCCCATGAAGAACTACAGCACAGCATCGATCAGGCCACCGAGGATGTACGCCAGAACCTGGAAACCATCGAGATCCAGAACATCGAGCTGGACATGGCGCGCAAGGAGGCCCTGGAGGCGAGCCGCATCAAATCGGAATTCCTGGCCAACATGAGCCATGAGATCCGCACTCCGCTCAACGGTATCCTCGGCTTCACCCACCTGCTGCAGAAAAGCGAGCTGACCCCGCGCCAGCTGGACTATCTGAGCACCATCGAAAAATCGGCCGACAACCTGCTGGGGATCATCAACGAGATCCTCGACTTTTCCAAGATCGAGGCCGGCAAGCTGGTGCTCGACAGCATTCCGTTCAACCTGCGCGACCTGGTCCAGGACACCCTCACCATCTTGGCGCCCGCCGCCCACGCCAAGCAGCTGGAACTGCTCAGCCTGATCTACCGCGACACCCCGTCATCGCTGGTTGGCGACCCCCTGCGGCTCAAGCAGATCCTTACCAACCTGGTGAGCAATGCCATCAAGTTCACCCGCGAGGGCACCATCGTCGTGCGGGCGATGCTCGAGGACGAGCAACAAGACAACGCGCAATTGCGTATCAGCGTGCAGGACACCGGCATTGGCCTGTCGCCTCAAGATGTGCGCACGTTGTTCCAGGCGTTCAGCCAGGCCGACAATTCGCTGGCCCGCCAGCCGGGCGGCACCGGCCTGGGGCTGGTGATCTCCAAGCGCCTGATCGAGCAGATGGGCGGCGAGATCGGGGTCGATAGCACACCGGGCGAGGGTTCGCAGTTCTGGATCAGCCTGAGCCTGCCCAAGGCCCACGACGACAGCGAGGCGCAGTCGTCGCAGCCGCTGCTGGGGCGTCGTGCGGCGATCGTCGACGGGCATGACCTGGCACGCCAGGCTCTGGAGCACCAGTTGCAGGATTGCGGCCTGAGCGTGAGCCTGTTCGCCTCATATGAGCAACTGCTACAGGGTGTACAGGCGGGCTTCCAGGCCGGCATGCCCTTCGAGTTCGCGGTGTTGGGTGCCAACCTGGGCAATCTCACGCCCGAACAGCTGGGCCAATACCACCAGCAGCTGGAGCGTTACCACTGCCATTGCGTGGTTCTTTGCCCGACTACCGAGCAGGCGCTGTACCACCCTCACCTGCCTAATGGACACGGCCAACTGCTGTCCAAGCCGACCTGCACGCGCAAGCTGCGCCGCCTGCTGCTGGAGCTGCTGCAACCGCGCCGTACGCGGGGCGAACTGGCCCCGCCAACGCGCGGCCAGCGCCAGCCGAAAATCCTCTGCGTCGACGACAATGCGGCCAACCTGCTGCTGGTACAGACCCTGCTGGAAGACCTCGGCGCCGATGTGCTGGCGCTCGACAACGGCCATGCTGCGGTGCGGGCGGTACAGAGCGAACACTTCGACCTGGTGCTGATGGACGTGCAGATGCCAGGCATGGATGGCCGTGCCTGCACCGAGCAGATCCGCTTGTGGGAAAACACCCAGAGCGGCAGCCCTCTGCCGATCGTCGCCCTTACCGCTCACGCCATGGCCAACGAGAAACGTGCACTGCTGCACAGCGGCATGGACGACTACCTGACCAAACCGATCAGCGAGCGCCAGCTGGCCCAGGTGGTGATGAAATGGACCGGCCTGAGCCTGGGTGTCGGGCCACTGGAGCGCCTGGAGGAACAACAGGCCGAGGGCCAGGATCTACCGGTGCTCGACCCTGAGGAAGGCTTGCGCCTGGCGGCAGGCAAGCCGGATCTGGCGGCAGACATGCTGACCATGTTGCTGGCGTCGCTAGCGTCGGACCGTGAAGCCATTCGTGCTGCACGGGAGGCGCAGGACCACGGCGTACTGATCGAGCAGGTGCATCGGCTCAACGGTGCCTCGCGCTATTGCGGCGTGCCGCAGTTGCGTGCAGCCTGCCAGCGCAGCGAGACCTTGCTTAAACAGGAGCATCCGCAAGCGCAGCAGGCGCTCGACGAGCTGGATGGCGCAATTGTCCGGCTGGCGGAGCAGGCACGCCAGAACGCCTGACTTTCAGGGCCTCATCGCCGGCAAGCCGGCTCCCACAGGGTTCAGCAGCGCTGCGGATTGGGAGCCGGCTTGCCGGCGATGAGGCCGGTGCAGATCAACTTCCCTGTCCGCGCAGGTGGCTACAATCCCCCAACCACGATAAAGGAAGCCCGAGCATGCGCGCCCTGTTGTTCAGCAGCCAGCACTATGACCAGGAAAGCTTCACGCGGACCACTTGCGATAGCGCGCTGGAGCTGCACTTCCAGCCCGCCCGCCTGACCCTCGACACCGCAGCCCTGGCCCAAGGTTTCGAGGTGGTTTGCGCATTCATCAACGATGAGCTCGACGCCCAGGTATTGCAACGCCTTTGCGCTGGCGGGACGCGCCTGATCGCCCTGCGTTCGGCCGGCTACAACCATGTCGACCTGGCCGCCGCCAAAGCCCTGGGCCTGGCAGTGGTGCGCGTACCCGCGTATTCACCGTATGCCGTGGCCGAACATGCCGTGGCGCTGATCCTGGCCCTCAACCGGCGCCTGCACCGGGCCTACAACCGTACCCGCGAGGGCGACTTCACCCTGCATGGTCTGACCGGCTTCGACCTGCACGGCAAGACCGTCGGCGTGGTCGGTACCGGCCAGATCGGCGCCGCCTTCGCCCGGATCATGGCTGGCTTCGGTTGCCAGTTGCTGGCCTACGACCCCTACCCCAACCCTCAACTGCTGGCGCTGGGGGCGCGCTACGTTGAGCTGCCCGAACTGCTGCGTGAGGCGCGGATCATCAGCCTGCACTGCCCGCTCACCGAGCACACCCGGCACCTGATCAACCCGCAAAGCCTGGCCCAGTTGCAGCCCGGCGCCATGCTGATCAACACCGGTCGTGGAGCGCTGGTCGACACACCGGCCCTGATCGACGCCTTGAAAAGCGGCCAGCTCGGGTACCTGGGGCTGGATGTGTATGAAGAAGAAGCCCAGCTGTTCTTCGAGGACCGTTCTGACCTGCCGTTGCAGGATGATGTGCTGGCGCGGCTGCTCACGTTCCCCAACGTGATCGTCACTGCGCATCAGGCGTTCCTTACCCGCGAAGCGCTGGACGCCATTGCCGCGACCACGCTGGACAACATCAACCGCTGGGCGGCGGGTAATGCGCAGAATCTGGTCACAGGTTGATGCTAGGATACGCGGCATTTCTGGAGGACCCATGGTCGAGCACGATTTCCGCTACACACTTTTCAACCCGCAACACACTTTGATCGAGTGCCGCGCCTTGGTACCGGGCCGCTATCAGGTGACCGGTAACGGTGGCTCGATGCACAAGGGCGACACCCTGCTGGTCACCCTCAAGGGCAGCAAGGACTTGTCCATGCGCCTGACCGTAGAGAGCGTGCGCCACCTGATCAACCCGCGTGGCCAATGGGTGGCCGTGGCCAGCGGCCCGCTGTTCAACGAGCTGGAAATCCTCAACTGGCAGGCTGAGTGCGACAGCTGCGACGCCGTACTGGACTTCGAATTCGCCGTGGACGCCAAGTTGGGCAAGAAAGCCCGCCAGCCTGCTGCCAGTGCGCGCATCGCCGAGCTGGGCTGGGCCAGTCGTGGCGACAAGCACGTGTGCCCGCGTTGCCAGGAGAGCGCCGAGTGAAGAATCTGCTCACCGGCGCCCTGATTGCCACCGGCCTGCTCGGCTGCGCCGCCGAACCGTCGAAGCTGCAACTGGAACGCAGCTATGTGCTGGAGTGGATCGGTGAACGCCCGCTGATCGACTACAGCCACCTGACACTGACGCTGGCCAGCGATGGCCGCGCCTATGGCAATGCGGGCTGCAACCATTGGTTTGCACCGTACGCGCTGGACGGCGAGCACCTGAGCTTCGGCAAGGTCGGCAAGACCCGCAAGTTGTGCGCGCCGGCGTTGATGGAGCAGGAAAAGCGCTTCCTGCAGGCGCTGGAGACGGTGCAGCGCTGGGATGTTTCGCCCGTCGAGCAGATGCGCTTCTGGCCGGCCGAGGGCAAGCCGCTGCGGTTCTGGCCTGAGGAGGGCTAGCTGCAAGCTGCAAGCTGCAAGAAAAAGCGGATCGGTGCACGGCCAGCTTGTTCTTGTAGCTTGAGGCTTGCAGCTTGCAGCTTTCAAGCCCCCTTGAGCGCCTTGATCTTGGCTTGCAGCCCTTCGAGGGTCTGCTCACCCAGCAGCTGCTCACGCACCTTGCCCTTGTCATCGATGATGTAGGTCACCGGCAACGCCTCGCTGCGTGGCAGGTCATAGCGCTCGGCCGGGTCCTGCGCCAGCACGGTAAAGCCGATGCCCAAGGTATCGGCCGCCTGCTTCAACTCCTGCCCCTGCAGGCCATCGAAGTTCACCCCCACCACCTTGATGCCATCGGCCGCCCACTGCTTGGCTGCGGTGTTCAGTTCAGGCACCTCTGTACGGCACGGGCCGCACCATTCAGCCCAATAGTTGAGCACCAGCCAGTGCCCGTCGATCTGCTCGGCCTTCACCGTGTTGCCGTGCTGGTCCACGCCGTAGTCGGCACCGCAGCCACCGAGCAAAAGGCCTGCGGTGATGGCCAATACTGCTGCCAAACGCCTTGCCATGGGTCAATCCTTCTCTAAGTTTCAAGCGAATGGGTCAGTTCCTGCGGTTAGAATAGCCGCCACACCCAGCTGGATGCGACCCGACATGACTGACTTGACGCTCTATCATAACCCGCGCTGCTCGAAATCCCGCGCGGCACTGGAACTGCTCGAACAACGCGGCCTGACACCGACCATCGTGCGGTACCTCGAAACCCCGCCCGACGCTGCCACCCTCAAGGCTCTGCTTGGCAAGCTGGGCATCGGCCCGCGCCAACTGCTGCGCACCGGTGAAGACGAA
Source organism: Lelliottia jeotgali (assembly GCF_977070485.1). Classification (NCBI taxonomy): domain Bacteria; kingdom Pseudomonadati; phylum Pseudomonadota; class Gammaproteobacteria; order Enterobacterales; family Enterobacteriaceae; genus Lelliottia; species Lelliottia jeotgali. Next base: position 38,737 of record NZ_CDRVFO010000024.1, on the reverse strand, counting down.
TACAAGGCACTCGAGCTGGCCAACCCGGCCTTGAGCGATGCGCAACTGATCGACGCCATGGCGCAGCACCCAAAGCTCATCGAGCGCCCCATCCTGGTTGCCGGTGACAAGGCGGTGATCGGCCGACCACCAGAGAAAGTGCTGGAGATCCTGCCGTGAGCGCGCCCTACATCCTGGTGCTGTATTACAGCCGACATGGCTCGACCAGCGAAATGGCCCGGCATATCGCCCGCGGCATCGAGCTGGCCGGCATGGAAGCGCGCCTGCGCACGGTGCCGGCGATTTCCACCGAGTGCGAAGCCGTGGCGCCAGACATTCCGGCCAGCGGCGCGCTGTACGCCACCCTGGACGACTTGCGCCACTGCGCAGGCCTGGTGCTGGGCAGCCCAACCCGCTTCGGCAACATGGCCGCACCGCTCAAGTACTTCCTCGATGGCACCAGCAGCCTGTGGCTGGGTGGTGAACTGGTTGGCAAGCCGGCTGGCGTGTTCACCTCCACCGCCAGCCTGCATGGCGGCCAGGAAACCACCCTGCTGTCGATGATGCTGCCCCTGATGCACCACGGCATGCTGGTAATGGGCCTGCCCTACAGCGAATCGGCGCTGCTCGAAACCCGCGGCGGCGGCACGCCTTACGGCGCCAGCCACCACGCCGGCGCAGACGGCAAACGTGAGCTGGATCAACACGAGATCACCCTTTGCCGCGCCTTGGGCCAACGCCTGGCAACCACGGCCAAGGCGCTGGAGGCCTCGCGTGGCTAAGAAGCCGAAGGTGTTGCCACAACTGGAGTGGCTGGCACCGCGCCTGCGCCTCACACGCGCCTTGAGCCTGGCGTTCTTTTTTGGCCTGATCGCATTGCTGGTGGTGAACAACCTGTGGTTCGCCAACCTGCACGGGGCGCGGGTCGAAGTGATCCTGGCGATCGAGCTTGTGCCACTGCTTTTGCTGCTGCCAGGCATGTTGCTGGGCAGCGCCCGGGCGCATGCCTGGACCTGCTTTGTGGTGAATATCTATTTCATCAAAGGGGTGCTGGCGGCGTTCGACCCGTCACGGGCAGTGTTCGGCTGGGTTGAGGTGCTGCTGAGCCTTGGGCTGTTCGTCAGCGGGCTGCTGTTCGTGCGATGGAAGTTCCAGCATGAACGGCGCATGGCAGGTGAAGGGCGTTGATTCCGGGGGCTGCTATCGCAGCCCCGGGCTTTTCAATGGTTGACGGTATGCGCCAGCATCACCGACAACTGGCACAGCGGCCGCCCGCTTTCGGCATGCCACTGGTTGAACGTCTGCTGCACCAGCGCCAGGTCGCGCTGGCTGGTCGGCTGCTTGTCGATCACCTTCTGTGCAATCAGCGCAGCGGCCATATCATCGGTGGGGATGAACGTGTCCTTGCCGACCATGCGCAAAAAGCGTGGTGCAGATAGCCCGCCCAGCTGGTTGCCATGCTTGGCCAGGTACTTCCACAACCCGACGATATCGGTCACCGGCCAATCGGCGATGAACGCACCAAAGCTGCCCTTCTCCTTCGCCACATCCAAGATCATCTGCGCATTGCGCGGCACGCTCTTGAGCTTGCCCAGGTGGCGGATGATGCGCTCGTCCTGCATCAACCGCTCCAGGTGCTCTGCGCCCATCAGTACGACCTTCTCCGGGTCGAAGCCGAAGAACACCTGCTCGAACGCCGGCCATTTGGCATCTACCAGGCTGTGCTTGAGCCCGGCGCGGAACACGCGCAAGGCCAGGGTCGACAGGTAGCGGTCGTTGCTGATGTCGCGCAGCTGCGCCGGCGTGCGCGGCTGCGGCAGGAAGGCCTCCAGGGCTTGGGCCGAGCCGAAGCGGTTCAGGCAATACTCATGCAACCACTGGTAATCGCGCATGGATCAGATGTTCAGTACATCGAGGAAACGCGGAGTGGCGCTTTCGTCGATCTTGAGGCTGGTGAAGTCGAACAGGTTGCGGTCGGCCAGCTGCGACGGGGCAACGTTCTGCAGGGCGCGGAAGATGCTCTCGGTACGGCCCGGGTGCTTGCGCTCCCACTCCACCAGCATGTCCTTGACCACCTGGCGCTGCAGGTTCTCCTGCGAACCGCACAGGTTGCACGGGATGATGGGGAATTCCTTCATGTCCGAGTAGGCCTGGATGTCCTTTTCGCTGCAGTAGGCCAGCGGGCGGATAACCACGTTACGGCCGTCGTCGGCGCGCAGCTTGGGCGGCATGCCCTTGAGCGAGCCGTTGAAGAACATGTTGAGGAAGAAGGTCTCGACGATATCGTCGCGATGGTGCCCAAGGGCCATCTTGGTTGCGCCGATTTCGTCAGCGAAGGTGTACAGGGTACCTCGGCGCAGGCGCGAGCACAGCGAGCAGGTGGTTTTGCCCTCTGGCACCAGTTCCTTGACTACCGAGTAGGTGTCCTTCTCGACGATGTGGTACTCGACGCCCAGTTCTTTCAGGTAGGCCGGCAGCACATGCTCGGGGAAGCCCGGCTGCTTCTGGTCCATGTTCACCGCGACGATCTCGAACTTGATCGGCGCCACCTTCTGCAGGTGCAACAGAACATCGAGCATGGTGTAGCTGTCCTTGCCGCCGGACAGGCAGACCATGACCTTGTCGCCATCCTCGATCATGTTGTAGTCGGTGATAGCTTCGCCGGCGAGACGACGCAGGCGTTTTTGCAGTTTGTTCTGGTTGACCGAGAGGGTGCCCATAGCGCTTGGATCCGCGAGGTGTGACAAAAGCCGGCTATTTTACGCACAAACTACGCGCACCTGTAGGGATTCCGATAAAGACTTCAAGGGAATCAGCAGCCCTCCTTACAGCGCAATTTGCTCTAAAAAGCACAGTTTGTGCAGGGAACGGCTTCCTATACTGCGACATAAGGCCACATTACCGCTTGCATCGGCGCCCTGGCCTCGGGCCGCTTGCGCTCCATCTGGGGGGCGATTGGCAACAACGAGAGGAGTAACCGGCATGATTCATCACGTTGTGGGGCTGTTTACCCACCCCGACCAGGAATGGCGGGAGATACGCGGGGAAGACGAAAGCATAAGCCACATGTACCTGACGCACACGCTGATCCTGGCGGCGATACCCGCCGTTTCGGCATTCATTGGCACTACCCAGGTCGGCTGGGTGATCGGCGACCGGCCAGCGGTAATGTTGACGATGGAAAGCGCACTTTGGATGAGCATCATGTCCTACCTGGCGATGCTCGCCGGGGTCGCGGTAATGGGCGCTTTCATTCACTGGATGGCACGCACCTACGACGCCAACCCGTCCATGGCGCAATGCATCGCCTTTGCCACCTATACCGCCACCCCGCTGTTCCTCGGCGGCCTGGCAGCGCTTTACCCGCACCTGTGGCTGGGCATGCTGGTAGGGACCGCGGCCATTTGCTACACCGTTTACCTGCTGTACGTCGGTTTGCCGACATTCATGAACATACCGACCGATGAAGGCTTCCTGTTCTCCAGCTCGGTGCTGGCAGTGGGCCTGGTGGTACTGGTAGCGATCATGGCTGCGACCGTGATCATCTGGGGACTGGGCGTGGGGCCCGTCTATACCAACTAGCTTCGAAAACACCTAGATCCAACACTGGGGCATCAAACCGGAGGCCGCCGCAAGGCGGCTTCCGGCTGTGTGCTGACCGGTGGGCTCGGCAGCCTGCCGGTGCTTGCGGCATAATGCCCGGTCAGGAGAATTACCCCGCCATGCCCGAGCTGCTCAAACAACGCGTCGAAACCTGTTACCAGCAAGCCGAAACCTTTTTCAAGCGCCCCTTCCCGCGCCCGGAAGTCAGCTTCAAGCTGCGCGGGCAGAAGGCTGGCGTCGCCCACCTGCACGAGAACCTGCTGCGCTTCAACTTGCAGCTGTACCGCGAAAACCAGGAAGACTTTTTGCGCCAGACCGTGGCCCATGAAGTGGCGCACCTGGTGGCTCACCAACTGTTCGGGGACCGCATTCAGGCCCATGGCGAAGAGTGGCAGCTGATCATGCGCGGGGTGTATGAACTGCCGCCCAATCGCTGCCACAACTACGAAGTGCAGCGGCGGGTCGCGACCCGGTACATCTATCGCTGCCCATGCCCACAAGGTGAGTTTGCGTTTACCGCGCAGCGGCACAAGCTGGTGAGGCAGGGGCGGCGATACCTGTGCAAGCGGTGCAGGGAGACGCTGGTGTACAGCGGTGAGACTCGAGTTGAATGACAGCGAGCGCACCGATAGACCAGGCACAAAAAAGGCGACCCGAAGGTCGCCTTTCGCTTTACTGCATCAGGCTCAACGAGCCACGCCTTCAGCCACGCCCAGGTCGTCGGTCGGGCGGGTGTCAGCCAGCGGCGCACCACCGGAGGCCAGCTCCGACGCCAGCTTGTCGTTGTCCATCTCCTTGACCCACTTGGCCACCACCACGGTAGCAACAGCGTTGCCCACCAGGTTGGTCAGGGCGCGGGCTTCGGACATGAAGCGGTCGATACCCAGGATCAGCGCCAGGCCGGCAACCGGCAGATGGCCGACAGCCGACAGGGTAGCGGCGAGTACGATGAAGCCAGAACCGGTAACGCCGGCAGCACCTTTGGAAGCCACCAGCAGCACCAGCAGCAGGGTGATCTGGTGGGTGATGTCCATGGTGGTGTCGGTGGCCTGGGCGATGAACACTGCGGCCATGGTCAGGTAGATCGAGGTACCGTCCAGGTTGAACGAGTAACCGGTCGGGATCACCAGGCCAACCACCGACTTCTTGGCACCCAGGCGCTCCATCTTGGCCAGCATGCGTGGCAGCGCAGATTCCGAGGACGAGGTGCCCAGTACGATCAGCAGCTCTTCACGGATGTAGCGGATCAGCTTGAGCACGCTGAAGCCGTGCGCGCGGCAGATACCGCCCAGCACTACCAGCACGAACAGCAGGCAGGTGATGTAGAAGCAGGCCATCAGGTAGCCCAGCTGTACCAGCGAGCCAACACCGTACTGGCCGATGGTGAAGGCCATCGCACCGAAGGCACCGACCGGGGCCAGTTTCATGATCATGTTGATGATGTTGAACATGACATGGGCGAAGCGGTCGATCAGGTCCAGCAGCGGTTTGCCGTAGCTGCCCAGACGGTGCAGGGCAAAGCCGAAGATCACCGAGAACATCAGCACCTGCAGGATGTCGCCGTTGGCGAAGGCACCTACCACGGTGTTAGGGATGATGTTGAGCAGGAAACCGACGGTAGTCTGCTGCGCACCGGCGGCGGCGTAGGCGGCCACGCTGCTGGCGTTCAGAGTGCTGACGTCGATGTGCATGCCAGCGCCCGGTTTGACCACGTTGACGACGACAAGGCCGATGATCAGGGCGATGGTGGAAACGATCTCGAAATACAGAAGCGCGTAGCCGCCGGTCTTGCCGACCGACTTCATGTTCTGCATGCCGGCAATGCCGCTGACCACGGTACAGAAGATGATGGGCGCGATGACCATCTTGATCAGTTTGACGAAACCATCACCCAACGGCTTGAGGGCGACGCCGGTTTCTGGATAGAAGTGGCCGAGCAGGATGCCGATGGTGATGGCAACGATCACCTGGACATACAGAGATTTGTACAGCGGCTGACGTGTCGTCATGGCTAAATTTCCTCAAGTGTGCCTGCTTCACCCTTCCCAGGATGTCGGGGCACCTGAATCGCTAACCCTCCTGCACCCGGAGGGATTTGTCGTTGTGTTCGAGCTGCCTGGGCAGGCCTCTGCCAAGTCAGATAGCAAGGGCGATGCCAAAACGCCCATGAAGGGTGCAAAGGCCGTATTTGCTAGCGGGAAATGCCCAACGACAGGGCGAATTGCCTGAGGAAAGATGGCGGATTTCCGCCCGATGGCGGGATTTGTACAGGCACCTTGGCGGGAATCCGCCCTGCTTGTTGCGAGCGATGAGGCAGGAGCTGCCTGAACATCAATCAAGGTGAAAGGTGATCCGGAATGCCGCCCCGCCCAGCGGCGAATCACCCAGGCTCAGTTCAGCGTCATAGCTGTCGACGATATCTTTGACCACCGCAAGGCCAATCCCCTGCCCCGGATGCTGGCGGTCCAGGCGCTCGCCCCGCTCGAGAATCCGCTCACGCTGATCCGCCGGCACACCCGGCCCGTCATCTTCGATGCACAACGTCAGCCGCCCGGGAGCTTCCTGCAAGCTCACCCGCACCTGCCCCAGGCTCAGCCGGAAGGCGTTTTCCAAGAGGTTGCCCAACAACTCCAGCAGCGCGCCCTGCTCCATCGGCACTTGCGCCTGCGCCGGCACTTCAAGCAGCACCTCGACGCGCTTGTCGCGGTACACCTTGGCCAGGGTGCTGCACAGGCTGTCCAGCACCGGAAGCAACTGCACGCTGTGGCGCACCAGGCCACTCTTGCGCAGGCTGGCACGCTGCAACTGGTAGTCGATCTGCTGGCTCATGCGCTCGATCTGGCTCTGCAGCACCCGCGCCTGCTCGCGCTCGCTGACACGCTGCTGCATGCTCTCCCCCACGCCCTGCAGCACCGCCAGCGGGGTCTTGAGGCTGTGCGCCAGGTCACCCAGCGAGTCACGGTAACGCTGGCGCTGTTCCCGCTCGCTGCGCAGCAGGCGGTTGAGCGAGCCGGTGAGGCGCAACAGCTCACGCGGGTGCTCGGCACTCAGCCCATCGCGCGCACCGGCCTCCACCTCGTCCAGCTCGCGGCTCAGCCGTCGCAACGAACGCAGGCCCCAGGTCAGGCCGGCCCAAAGCAGCACCAGCAACGCCAGCAAGGCCGCACCAAAGCCGAGGTAGAGCTTTTCTCGCAGGCCATCGAGGGTTTGCTGGTACTCACGCACCGGCTGCAGGGCAACGATGCTGTAGGCGGCGCTCTGGCCACCCAGCAGCTTTATTTCGACGTCGTAGACAAAGAATTCCTCGCCGTCATCCTGGTGCATGCGGGCGAACTCATTGCCGCGCCCATCGTAGCGCGGCTGGTAGTTGATGTGCTGGTCGGCGGTGGCCCGGGAACGCCAGACCAGCTTCCCTTCGCGGTTGAAGATGTAACCGAGCAAACCGGTATAAGGCAGGTTGTAACGCTCGTCCGGCAGCAGTGCGGGCATCTGCAGCTGGCCATGCTCGATGCGCGCCGACGAAATCAGCGTGGTCACGTCAGAAGCCAGGCGCTGCTCGATCGATTCCTGCAAGGCCAGGCTAAAGGCCTTCTGCAGGGCGGGCAGCAGCGCCAGCATGAACAGCACCGCCAGCACCGCTGCCGCGAGCATCAAGCGCACCCGCAGCGAACGAATCATCGGCAACGCTCGGTGAACAGATAGCCGAGACCACGCACAGTGTCGATCGGCTTGAACCCGCGCTCACCTTCGAGCTTGCGACGCAGACGGCCGACCAGCACCTCGATGACGTTAGGGTCACGCTCCTCGTCGCCTGGATACAGCTGCTCCATCAGGCGCTCCTTGGCCACCACCTGCTGGTGATGACGCATCAGATACTCAAGGATGCGGTACTCGTAGGCGGTCAGCGCCAGCGGCTGCTCGTCAAGGGTCGCCTGCTTGCGGTTGAGGTCCAGCACCAAGGGGCCGGCGGCGATGGTCGACTGGGTGAAGCCGCTGGAGCGGCGCAGCAAGGCATTGAGGCGTGCCTCAAGCTCTTCGAACTGGAACGGCTTGACCAGGTAATCGTCGGCACCGGCGGCCAGGCCTTCGACCTTGTCCTGCCAGTTGCCACGGGCGGTGAGTATCAGAATGGGAAAGGTCTTGGCCTGGGTTCGCAGTCGGCCGATCAGCTCCAGGCCGCTCATGCCGGGCAGGCCGAGATCGATCACGGCCAGGTCGAAGTGGAATTGCTCGGCCTGGTACAGCGCTTCTTCGGCGTCAGCCACAGCCTGGACCACATGGCCGCTTTCGCCCAGGCGTGTATAGAGGTGGTGCCTTAACAGGGCTTCGTCCTCGACCACCAGCAGTTTCATGTGACGCTCCTTTCATGTATTGGCTGTACCGGCCTCATCGCCGGCAAGCCGGTTCCCACAGTGAACTCCACACACCTGAAAGCAGTGGAGACCCCGTGGAAAACGGCTTGCCGGCGATGAGGCCAGTAGAGGATAACTCGGCTCGCAGATCAGAACTTGTAGTTCGCCGACAGGTAAGTCTGAGCACTGCTGGTCAGGCGCAGGGTACCCTCTTTCGGCCCGCCGCTCGCCCCCACCTCGGTCGCTGCGTTGGTGCGCAGATAACGGTAACCCAGCTCAACCGAAGCTCGGTCGGTGATCTCCTGGATTACGCCGGCCTGCAGGCCGACTGCGTAGCCATAGTCGGTATCACGGCTGGCCCCTGGCGAGTCCTGGGTCAGCTTGGTCATGCCCAGGCTGCCACCACCGAACAGTTTGGTGGTATCGCCTACCGGCAGGAACAGGTCGTAGCTGCCCAGCAGGTTCTCCTGGCGCAGCTTCAGGCCGCTGTGGTCGCCCGAGACATTGTCGTAGGTCATGTAGTAGCGACCCTGGTCGTTGATCTTGCCCAGGCGCACGCCCCAGGTGTCATCCTTGCCGATGATGCCGTCGGCGTTCAGGTGGTCGGTGTTGCGTTGCAGCAGCCCGGACTTGCGTACCTTGTCGCTGGTCTGGCCGTAGGTCAGGCTGGCGAAGTTGTCGTCGGCGGCCTGGGCGGTGGTGATGCCAGCGACACAGACGGCCATGGCGGCCAGCAGGGTATTGAAGGTTTTCATGGCGTTATACTCCAGTTGAATGCGCTGTTTCGGTCTGGAAGCTAGAGTAAGCAGAACGCCCTGAACCGCGGCTGAACCCTGGCTGAACCTGGGCTGAACGATACGTTTGCAAAACAAGGAGTAGTGAACATGCGTGCCCTGCTGGTTTTGACCCTGATGTGCAGCGCCGCTCTTGCCCAGGCGGCAGTAGTGACCCGCGAGATCCCCTACCAGGACGACGATGGCAACCGCCTGGTCGGCTACTACGCCTATGACGATGCACTGGAGGGCAAACGCCCGGGCATTGTCGTGGTGCATGAATGGTGGGGGCTTAACGACTACGCCAAGCGCCGTGCCCGTGACCTCGCGGCACTGGGCTACAAAGCGCTGGCCATCGACATGTACGGCGACGGCAAGCACACCGAGCACCCGCAGGATGCCCAGGCATTCATGGCCCAAGCGCTGAAGGACCCGGCCGCGGCGGCCGCACGCTTCGACGCAGGCCTTGAATTGCTGAAAAAGCAGCCGAACGTCAACAAGCACAAACTGGGTGCCGTAGGTTACTGCTTCGGTGGCAAGGTGGTACTGGACGCGGCACGGCGCGGCGAAAAGCTGGACGGCGTGGTGAGCTTCCATGGTGCGCTGGCCACCCAGACGCCGGCCAAGCCTGGCGTGGTAAGGGCCGACATCCTGGTGGAGCACGGTGCGGCGGACAGCATGGTCACTGATGAGCAGGTCGCCGCGTTCAAGGCTGAAATGGATGCGGCCAAGGTCAATTATCAGTTCGTCAGCATTGCCGGCGCCAAGCATGGCTTCACCAACCCGGATGCCGACCGCTTGAGCCACGGCGCCCATGGTGGGCCGGACATTGGCTACAACAAGGCCGCGGACGAGAGTTCGTGGGCGGACATGCAGGCGTTCTTCAAGAAAGCATTCGACTGAAGATTGCCGGGGCCGCTTCGCGGCCCATCTCCCACACAGCCACATCGGCTGGCACAATACCGCCATGAACAGATTGCCTTCCTGCTGTGCCCCGCTCCAGCACCACTGGCCCCTGCCCCGCCCGTTGCCCGGCGCGGTGCTGGTCAGTTGCGCCTTCGACCCCAGCCGCCTGGCCGCCGACGACTTCCAGCGTGCCGGTATCGAACCCAGCCCCAGCCTGCAACGCTCGGTGGCCAAGCGCCAGGCCGAGTATCTGGCCGGCCGGGTGTGTGCGCGCGCCGCGCTGCAACGCCTGAATGGCAGCGACCATGTGCCCGGCACCCATGAGGACCGCTCACCGATCTGGCCCCCGGGCATCCACGGTTCGATCACCCACGGCAAAGGCTGGGCCGCCGCCGTGGTTGCCGCGCAAGGCAGCTGTCGCGGCCTGGGGCTGGACCAGGAAGCACTGCTCGACGACGAGCGTGCCGAACGGCTGATGGGCGAAATCCTCACCCAGGCAGAGCTCGAGCGCCTGGACCGCAGCCAGTTGGGGCTGGCGGTTACCCTGACCTTTTCACTCAAGGAAAGCCTGTTCAAGACCCTCTACCCACTGACCCGGCAGCGCTTTTACTTCGAGCACGCCGAGATACTGCAGTGGTCACCTGAAGGCCTGGCACGCCTGCGTCTGCTCATCGACCTGTCGCCAGAATGGCGCCATGGCGCCGAGCTGGAAGGCCAATTCTGCCTGCAGGACGGCCATCTGCTCAGCCTGGTCAGCGTCTAAGCCTTACAGCGGCGCCTGCTCGCGTGGCCAGTTGAGGCTGAAGCAGGCACCGCCCAGCGCTTCACTGCGCCCTACCGTGGCCCGGCCGGCGTGCCAGTAGATGATGCGCCGCACGATCGACAGGCCCAGGCCATGCCCTCCCGAAGCCCGGGTACGGCTGTCATCGAGCCGGGTGAACGGCGTGAAGATACGGTCCCAGTAACCTTCGGGGATGCCCGGCCCGTCATCTTCCACTTCGATGCGGCAGCGCTGCTGGCCCAGCTGGTAGCTCAGCCGTACTTCAGTCCGGGCATGGCGCAAGGCATTGCTGACCAGGTTCTGCAGCGCCCGATGCAGATAGCGCGGCTCGGCCTCGACCCAGGCATCTTCGCCATCCTGAAGCTCACAGGTACCGCGCGTCAGCCTGACGCCGGCATTGAGCGGGGCCAGCTCTTCGATCACCCGGTCGAGCAAGGCATCCAGGTCGACGCGCTGGAACTGCAGGGCCGGCGCGCCCTGCTCCAAGCGGGCGTAGGTCAGCATCTCGTCGACCAGCTTGTCCAGGTCCTGGATATCGCCGTCCATGCCTGCCAAATGCTTGGCCCGGGCCTGTTCGGTCGGCGCGCTTTCAATCATTTCCAGGCCAAAGCGCAAACGCGCCACCGGCGTGCGCAGCTCATGGGACACCGCCCGCACCAGTTCGCGCTGCATGTTCAACGAACGCTGCAGGTGTTCGGCCATGCCGTTGAACGCCGCCGCCAGGCGCCCCACCGAATCGGCATCGCCGGCGGGCACACGGGTTTCCAGGCTGCCCTGGGCGATGCGCGTGGCGGCCATTTCCAGGCCAGACACCCGCCGCTCCAGCTGACGCACCAGCAGATAGACCACCAGGCCAATCAGGCACAGGCCGAGGAACGCGATCAACACCAGCAATTGCGGCGGATAGGGGTTGAGCTGGTACAGCGGGCCAATCTCCAGCACCCAGGGCGAGCCCGGCAAGCCTGCGAACACGCGGATCGAATCGCCATCCTTGCCCAGCGCCATGACCGTGTCGCCCTCCTCTACCCGGCGCCGCTGGTCATCGTCCAGGCCGACCCGCTCCAGGCGCTGCAGGGCGATACCAAAACCGAACCCCTTGCTCTGCTTGATTTGTGCCAGGCGCTGTTGCTGTTCAGTGACGGGATAACGCACCAGTTCATCGGTGAGCAAATAGAGCGTGGCACGCGCCAGCTGCTCGCTGACCTGCTTGACCTCGGCCACCAGCAGCAGGTCTTCCTGGCCCACCTTGCGCAGCACCTGGGCGGCGTGCGGGCCGGTTTTCTGCACCACCACCAGGGCGCGATTCAGCCGCGCGCGCTGGCCGCCATCAAGGGTGCGCGCCGACAGGGGCAGCAAGTCCAGCGGCACGCCCAGCAAGCGCTCCCACATCAACAACGAGCGTTTGCGTTCGGTTTCATTCTGCTGGGCCAGGTTGTCAGCCATCAGGCTGAACGTGCCTTGGGCCAGGCGCTCGCGGTGCTGGGCGGCGCGCACTTCGTTGACCAGGTGCAGGCTGAGTACGCCGAGCAGGGCCACCAGCACCAGCACCGCAAGCATGCCGCCGTAAATGCGCAGGAAGATCGAGTTGTTCATGGTGCATCGCCGACGAACAGGTAGCCTTTGCTGCGCAGGGTCTTGATAAGACGGGGATGGATCGGGTCGTCGCCTATCTTGGGGCGGATCTTGGAGATGCGCACGTCGATGGAGCGGTCCTGGCCGTCGTAACCGACACCGCGCAAGGCGGTGAAGATCTGCTCACGCGACAGTACCCGCCCGGCATTGCTGGCCAGCAGCCAGAGCAGGTCGAATTCGGCTCCGGTAAGTTCGATCAGCTGATCGCCGAGCCGGGCTTCGCGCAGGCGGTTGTCGATGCGCAGGTCACCAAAGGCCAGCTCCTGGGTTTTGCCTTGTGCCGGCTCGCTGCGCCGCAGCAGGGCCTGGATACGTGCCAACAGCAGGCGTGGGCGCACCGGCTTGCACACGTAATCGTCAGCGCCAAGGTCCAGGCCCTGGACCTGGTCGAGCTCGTCGCTGCGGGCAGTGAGCATGAGGATGGGCCCTGCGTACTGGCCACGTACGCGGCGGCAGATGCTCAGGCCGTCTTCACCGGGCAGCATCAGGTCGAGGATGACCATGTCTGGCTGGCTGTCGACGATACGCCGGGCGGCGCGCGCACCATCGCCCTCCACTGCCACCTCGAAACCGTTGGCCTGCAAGTATTCAGCCGTAAGCTCGGCGAGGCGCTGGTCGTCTTCGACGATCAGGATGCGGGGTACGGGTTGGTCCATGGCGTTTGCCTTGATTGTTGTTTTTGCGTTGCCTGTTCCGGCCCCATTGCCGGCATTGCCATCTTAACCAAAAGGCAACATCCCCTGCCGATACTACGTCCCGCGCCCGGCACTGCCAACATCACCGGAAACACCCCTGGACTGAACCGTTTTTTGTGCTAGGGTTCGCGCCCTGAAAAATCTGCACCGGGGCAACGAGCCGCAGAAAAATACTGCAAACCACTTGGTACAAGGCCTACAGCCAATACCCACTATTCACTCACAAAGTACGCACAACTTATCCACAGGCGCTCGCCTTGCAAAGCCCCCGATACCGCATTATCTTGTATCCCCAGCGCAGCGAACCACTAGATGTTGGGTTTCACACACCAACGCCAAGCATGAGTCAGCAGACAAATTCAAGCGATTTTTCTGCCTGAACTTATTGTGGTTTCAACAACCAAACCGCTCCAGCGGAGATGGAGAGCAACAGCTTTTGGGCTAGCCCCATAGCCTTTGACTTCGGCCAGGGAGCGGCATGTTCTTTGCCCCTTATTCCTGAGTCTGTCCCGAAGTCGGTACGCCCGAGCGGGCGGATGCGCGCGCATGACGCATCCCCGCCAGGGCCGTCGAACAAGTGGACGGAACGGTGGGCGCCCAAAAGGCGCCTGAACATATAGAAACTGTGGAGACACCCACCCATGCAAACCGACACAACTCGCGAGAACCCGCAGGCTTTGGCGCCGCAGGCCGCCGATTCCAACCAGGATCTGGCCGCGACCGCTCCGGGCCAGCTGCGCGTGATCAAGCGCAACGGCACTGTCGTCCCTTACACCGACGATAAGATCACCGTGGCCATCACCAAGGCGTTCCTCGCAGTTGAAGGTGGCACCGCCGCTGCCTCGTCGCGCATCCACGACACCGTCGCGCGCCTGACCGAGCAGGTCACCGCCACGTTCAAGCGTCGCATGCCATCGGGTGGCACCATTCACATCGAAGAAATCCAGGACCAGGTCGAACTGGCCCTGATGCGTGCCGGCGAGCAGAAAGTCGCCCGTGACTACGTGATCTACCGCGACCAGCGTGCCAAAGAGCGCGCTACCCGCGCCAACACCGACGCCGCAGTCGAGCCGCACCCAAGCATCCGCATCACCCTGGCCGACGGCAGCCTGGCGCCGCTGGACATGGCGCGCCTGAACACCATCATCAGCGAAGCCTGCGAAGGCCTGGCCGAAGTCGATGGCGACCTGATCCAGCGCGAAACCCTGAAGAACCTGTACGACGGCGTGGCCATCAAGGACGTCAACACCGCCCTGGTGATGACTGCCCGTACCCTGGTAGAGCGCGAGCCGAACTACTCGTTCGTCACTGCCCGCCTGCTGATGGACACCCTGCGTGCCGAAGGCCTGGGCTTCCTGAACGTTGCCGACAGCGCCACCCACCACGAGATGGCCGACCTGTACGCCAAGGCCCTACCGGCCTACATCGCCAAGGGTGTCGAATTCGAGCTGCTGAACCCGGCCCTGGCCGACTTCGACCTGGAAAAACTGGGCAAGGCGATCAACCACGAGCGCGACCAGCAGTTCACCTACCTGGGCCTGCAGACCCTGTACGACCGCTACTTCATCCATAAGGATGGCGTACGCTTCGAACTGCCGCAGGTGTTCTTCATGCGTGTGGCCATGGGCTTGGCGCTGGAAGAGAAAGACAAGGAAGCCCGTGCGATCGAGTTCTACAACCTGTTGTCGTCCTTCGACTACATGGCCTCGACCCCGACCTTGTTCAACGCCGGCACCCTGCGCCCGCAGCTGTCGAGCTGCTACCTGACCACCGTGCCGGACGACCTGTCGGGCATCTACCACGCGATCCACGACAACGCCATGCTGTCGAAATTCGCCGGTGGCCTGGGCAACGACTGGACTCCTGTGCGCGCACTGGGCTCCTACATCAAAGGCACCAACGGCAAATCCCAGGGCGTCGTACCCTTCCTGAAAGTGGTCAACGACACCGCCGTCGCCGTGAACCAGGGTGGCAAGCGCAAAGGCGCTGTCTGCGCCTACCTGGAAACCTGGCACCTGGACATCGAAGAATTCATCGAGCTGCGCAAGAACACCGGTGATGACCGTCGTCGTACCCACGACATGAACACCGCCAACTGGATCCCTGACCTGTTCATGAAGCGCGTCTTCGATGACGGCAAGTGGACCCTGTTCTCGCCATCGGAAGTGCCAGACCTGCACGACCTGACCGGCAAGGCCTTCGAAGAGCGCTACGAGTACTACGAAGCCCTGACCGAGTACAACAAGATCAAGGTGTTCAAGACCATCCAGGCCAAAGACCTGTGGCGCAAGATGCTGTCGATGCTGTTCGAGACCGGCCACCCATGGCTGACCTTCAAGGACCCGTGCAACCTGCGCTCGCCGCAGCAGCACGTGGGCGTGGTCCACAGCTCGAACCTGTGCACCGAGATCACCCTGAACACCAACAAGGACGAGATCGCGGTCTGCAACCTGGGCTCGATCAACCTGCCGAACCACATTGTCGACGGCAAGCTGGACACCGCCAAGCTGCAACGCACCGTGAACACCGCCGTGCGCATGCTCGACAACGTGATCGACATCAACTACTACTCGGTGCCGCAAGCGCGTAACTCGAACTTCAAGCACCGCCCGGTCGGCCTGGGCATCATGGGCTTCCAGGACGCGCTGTACCTGCAGCACATCCCGTACGGCTCCGACGCTGCCGTCGAGTTCGCCGACAAGTCGATGGAAGCGGTCAGCTACTTCGCGATCCAGGCGTCCTGCGACCTGGCCGATGAGCGCGGCGCGTACGAGACCTTCCAGGGTTCGCTGTGGTCCAAAGGCATCCTGCCGCTGGATTCGCAACAGATCCTGATCGAGGCCCGTGGCCAGAAGTACATCGACGTCAACCTGGAAGAAACCCTGGACTGGGCGCCGGTACGTGCCCGCGTACAAAAAGGCATCCGTAACTCGAACATCATGGCCATCGCGCCGACCGCGACCATCGCCAACATTACCGGCGTGTCGCAGTCCATCGAGCCGACCTACCAGAACCTGTACGTGAAATCGAACCTGTCGGGCGAGTTCACCGTGATCAACCCGTACCTGGTCCGCGACCTGAAAGCCCGCGGCCTGTGGGACTCGGTCATGATCAACGACCTGAAGTACTACGACGGTTCGGTGCAGCAGATCGAGCGTATTCCGCAGGAACTCAAAGACCTGTACGCCACCGCGTTCGAAGTCGAGACCAAGTGGATCGTCGATGCCGCCTCCCGTCGCCAGAAGTGGATCGACCAGGCGCAGTCGCTGAACCTCTACATCGCCGGCGCTTCGGGCAAGAAGCTGGACGTGACCTACCGCATGGCCTGGTACCGTGGCCTGAAAACCACCTACTACCTCCGTGCCCTGGCCGCGACCAGCACCGAGAAGTCGACCATCAACACCGGCAAGCTCAACGCCGTTTCCAGCGGCGGCGACAGCGCCCCGGCCCAGGCCGCAGGCCCGGCGCCAGTGCCGAAGGCTTGCGCGATCGACGAGCCGGACTGCGAAGCCTGCCAGTAAGGCCTGCTGATGCCGCAAGGGGTGCCCCAACGGGTGCTCCTCGCGGCATTTTCTTATCTGCGCAAGCGCAGCTTTTGTAGGAGCGGCCTTGTGTCGCGAAGGGGCTGCAAAGCAGTCCCGGAATCCTTGTAAAAATATTGGATTCCAGGGGCCGCCTTGCGGCCCTTTCGCGACACAAGGCCGCTCCTACAAAAATCGCGCCAACCCAACATCATGTATCGATAAAATAAAAAACCACAACATGTAGTGCCTCGCGCTATTTGCCGCTAAACTCCCTTCCCGTAAAAGACGACACGAGATACCGTGAACGGACGCGCGTAAAACCGGTCGAAAAATTACCCTCGCCCGCAAGACGCGCACCCCGATCGAAAGCGAATTCCGGTATACTCCGCCCCCTCTGAAAAGGGCACCTATTCAAGTCCCTGGCCCCTCCCCGAGGCCTGGCCAGGCACGAATCCAGATGTAACGAGAGTCAGCCTCTCGAGCTGTCCATTCGCCGTTACGGCCTTGCGTCAGGCATCACATTTTTAAAATCCAACCGGTTGCCCCAGGGCGACCCTCAAGCAGGAGCCAAACCATGCTGAGCTGGGACGAATTCGACAAAGAAAACGGCGAAGTAGCCGCCAAAGGCAACACCCCTGCGCAGGCCAACGCCGCCGCCACCCTCGACAAGCTCGACAGCGCCGGCGGTGCTGCCGCCCTGGAAGCCCGTGCTGCCACCGCCGCCGACTCCGACGCAGTGAAGCGCGCCAAGGCCGCGCTGGACGCCCTGGACATCGCCGAAGGCCTGGCCGAGCTGGAAGGCTCCTCGGCCCGCGTCGCCGTTGACGAAAAGCGCATGATCAACTGCCGCGCCGACCTCAACCAGCTGGTGCCGTTCAAGTACGACTGGGCCTGGCAGAAGTACCTCGACGGCTGCGCCAACCACTGGATGCCGCAAGAGGTCAACATGACCGCCGACATCGCCCTGTGGAAGAGCCAGGACGGCCTGACCGAAGACGAGCGCCGCATCGTGATGCGCAACCTCGGCTTCTTCTCCACCGCTGACTCGCTGGTTGCCAACAACCTGGCCCTGGCCGTGTACCGCCTGATCACCAACCCGGAGTGCCGCCAGTACATTCTGCGCCAGGCCTTCGAAGAGGCGATCCACACCCACGCCTACCAGTACTGCATCGAGTCGCTGGGCATGGATGAAGGCGAGATCTTCAACATGTACCACGAGATCCCGTCGGTCGCGAAGAAAGCCGCCTGGGGCCTGAAGTACACCCGCGCCATCTCCGACCCGGAGTTCAACACCGGCACCGTCGAAACCGACAAAGAGCTGCTGCGCAACCTGATCGCCTACTACTGCGTGCTGGAAGGCATCTTCTTCTACTGCGGCTTCACCCAGATCCTGTCCATGGGCCGCCGCAACAAGATGACCGGCGTTGCCGAGCAGTTCCAGTACATCCTGCGTGACGAGTCGATGCACCTGAACTTCGGCATCGACGTGATCAACCAGATCAAGATCGAGAACCCGCACCTGTGGGACGCGGCGATGAAGGAAGAAGCGACCCAGATGATCCTGCAAGGGACCCAGCTGGAGATCGAATACGCCCGTGACACCATGCCACGCGGTGTATTGGGCATGAACGCTGCGATGATGGAGGACTACCTCAAGTTCATCGCCAACCGTCGTTTGACCCAGATTGGTTTGAAGGAAGAGTACCCAGGAACGACCAACCCGTTCCCGTGGATGAGCGAGATCATGGACTTGAAGAAAGAGAAGAACTTCTTCGAGACCCGCGTGATCGAGTATCAGACTGGTGGGGCGTTGAGCTGGGACTGATTGTCCGGGCTGAACATGGAAAAGGCTGCCAATTGGCAGCCTTTTTTTTTACTAAGAGCTCTTGCGAAAGATTGCAGCCTGGGGAATGCGCGGTTCTTGAGGTCTGCGCTGGATCTGTGGAAGCTGGGTTGCCGGCGATGGGCTGCACAGCAGCCCTGATAACGCTGACTGACTGGCATCAGCCTCCGGCCTGTCGACCGCTACCTGAGCAAAATCGAAGCCGGTACTCCAGCGTGGAGAAGCACAGCTATTTGACCGCACATCCCTTAGAACTCCCCAGCGCCCTACACCACGGAGTGTGGGTGCGGCTCAAGCGTATGTCACGGGGACGTCTGGAAAATGTGGTCGAAGCATACGCCTCTAAGCGACTTTAGTCGTAGTACCTCCTTAACAAAATGTTGATGCCCGAGCTAGAGCGGCTATTACTTGAAACGCGCTGGTCAAGGCTGCCATTTCCCGAATTCATTGCGCCAGCAAGCGTTGACATCCCCACCGTCGCTTGATAAAAACCGATGACGTTGTACGACAACACATAACAAAAACAACAATCAGTGGACAATCTCCCCATGTCGACCCCCATCGCGCTACACCCCAGCCTCTCGCCGCCCCTCATTCCAGCATGCACGGCCACCTAGTGCCGTAACCCTGTTTCACCCTACCCGGCCTTCACCGGCCCGTACCCACCCGCCCCTGCCGCAGGCCGCTTGCGCGTGCCCGGTGGACGGGCTGCCGCACCCTTTTGTGGAGCACAACAATAATGAAAATCTGCCATACCCTTCCCTTTGCCCTGCTGGGCGCCGGCATGATCGGGAGCTTGCCGGGCACCAGCGTGGCCGCAGGCTTCATCGAAGATTCCAAAGCCACGCTTGGCCTGCGCAACTTCTATATCAACCGCAACTTCACCAACCCCAGTAACCCGCAGAGCAAGGCCGAGGAGTGGACGCAAAGCTTCATCCTCGATGCACGCTCTGGGTTCACCGAAGGGCCGATCGGCTTCGGCGTGGATGTGCTGGGGATGTGGTCGGTGAAACTCGATGGCGGTGGCGGCACCTATGGCACTGCCCTGCTGCCGCGCCATGACGATGGGCGGCCGGCGGATGACTTCGGGCGCCTGGCTGTGGCGGGCAAGGCGCGGATTTCCAAGACTGAACTGAAAGTCGGCGAGTGGATGCCGGTGCTGCCGATCCTGCGTTCCGACGATGGCCGCTCGTTGCCACAGACCTTCCGCGGTGGGCAGGTCACCTCTAACGAAATCGCCGGGCTGACGCTGTACGGCGGGCAGTTCCGCGGCAACAGCCCGCGCAACGACGCCAGCATGGACGACATGAGCTACGGCGGCGGCCTGTCGGACCGTTTCAACTTCGTCGGTGGCGAATACAAGTTCAACCAGGACCGCACGCTGGTCGGGCTGTGGAACGCAGTGCTCAAGGACGTCTATGAGCAGCAGTACCTGCAACTGAGCCACAGCCAGCCGGTCGGCAGCTGGACCTTTGGCGCCAACCTCGGTTACTTCCATGGTGGCGAAGACGGCTCCGAAAAGGCCGGGCAGCTGGACAACAAGACCTATTCGGGGATGTTCTCGGCCAAGTATGGCGGCAACACGTTCTGGGTGGGCCTGCAGAAGGTCGATGGCGATACCTGGATGCGGGTCAACGGCACCAGCGGCGGCACCTTGGCCAACGACAGCTACAACTCCAGTTTCGACAATGCCAACGAGCGCTCCTGGCAGGTGCGTCATGACTTCAACTTCGTCACCGTTGGCGTGCCGGGGCTGACGCTGATGAACCGCTACATCAGCGGGCAGGACGTGCATACCGGGGCGGTGACCGACGGCAAGGAGTGGGTGCGGGAAACGGAGCTGGCCTATGTGATCCAGAGCGGGGCGTTCAAGGATTTGAGCGTCAAATGGCGCAACTCGTCGATTCGGCGCGACTACAGCAACAACGAATTCGATGAGAACCGGTTGATCTTCAACTACCCGCTGTCGCTGTTGTAACCCAGGCTGAGCCGTTCCCTGGAGCAACGGCCTTGTGTGGCAATTGCCTTGTGTAGGAGCGGCCTTGTGTCGCGAAAGGGCTGCGCAGCGGCCCCCGGCTATGGGGCCGCCTGCGAAGTTCTTGGGGCCGCTGCGCGCCCCTTTCGCGACACATGGCCGCTCCTACAGTTGACCACCAAACCAGGCGAAAGCCGCACACGCCTCATTGACAACTGCCAACCCCACTGCCAATAATCAACGCAGTCATACGACAACCTACAACAATTAACAAATAGAGCCGGCCATGACCACTACCCCCCTCAATCGCCTGCTGCTCACCGGAGCTGCAGGCGGCCTGGGCAAGGTCCTTCGCGAACGCCTGCAAGGCTACGCCGAGGTCCTGCGCCTTTCCGATATCAGCCCGATGGCACCTGCCGCGGGTCCGCATGAAGAGGTCGTGACCTGCGACCTGGCCGACAAGGCCGCCGTCCACGCACTGGTAGAAGGCGTCGACGCCATCCTCCATTTCGGCGGCGTATCCACCGAGCACTCCTTCGAGGACATCCTCGGCCCTAACATTTGCGGTGTGTTCCACGTTTACGAGGCGGCGCGCAAGCATGGGGTCAAGCGCATCATCTTCGCCAGCTCCAACCACACCATCGGTTTCTACCGCCAGGACGAGCGCATTGACGCTCACGCTCCACGCCGGCCCGACAGCTACTACGGGTTGTCCAAATGCTACGGCGAGGATATGGCCAGCTTTTACTTCGACCGCTATGGCATCGAGACCGTCAGCATCCGCATTGGCTCGTCCTTCCCCCAGCCACAGAACCCACGCATGTTGTGCACCTGGCTGAGCTACGACGACCTGGTCCAGCTCATCGAACGTGGGCTGAACACCCCAAACGTGGGCCACACCATTGTCTACGGCGCCTCCGACAACCGCACCGTATGGTGGGACAACCGCTATGCCGCGCACTTGGGCTACGTGCCTAAAGACACCTCCGAGGTGTTTCGCGAAGTGGTAGAGGCCCAGCCGGCACCTGCCGCCGATGACCCGAGCATGGTCTATCAGGGCGGCGCCTTCGCCGTAGCCGGACCGTTCAACTGATCCCCAGTGCTCCAGGAGGCCCGGCCATGAACTGCGAACTGATCGTCGACGCCCGCAACGGCACCGGCGAAAGCCCCGTGTGGCACCCCACCGAACAAGCCCTGTACTGGGTCGACATTCCTGCACGCCAGCTGCATCGCTGGCAGCCTGATGGTGACCATCAGACCTGGCAAGGCGACGAGATGCTCGCCTGCATCGCGCGCACTGAGCGGGGCTGGATCGCCGGCATGGAAAGCGGCATCTTCCAGCTTGAAACCAGGGCCGATGGCAGCCTTGCCAGCCACTTGCTCAGCGCCGTCGACCATGCCCAGAGCGGCATGCGTTTCAACGATGGGCGCTGTGACCGCCAAGGCCGCTTCTGGGCCGGCACCATGTTGATGGACATGCAGCAAGGCGCCAAGGTCGGCGCGCTGTACCGGCATGACGGCGAGGGCCAGTTACACCTGCAGCAGGAAGGCATGATCGTGCCCAATGGCCTGGCCTTCAGCCCCGACGGCACACGCATGTACCTGTCGGACTCGCACCCCGACGTGCAGAAGATCTGGGTGTTCGACTACGACATCGACAGTGGTATACCCCACAACAAGCGGCTGTTCGTCGATATGCGCGCCTTCCCCGGTCGCCCGGACGGCGCTGCCATCGACCAGGACGGCTGCTACTGGATCTGCGGCAACGATGCCGGTCAGATCCATCGGTTCACGCCGGATGGCCGCCTTGACCGCTCACTCAACGTGCCCGTGAAAAAGCCGGCGATGTGCGCCTTCGGCGGCGCCAACCTGGACACCCTGTTCGTCACCTCGATCCGCCCCGCAGGCATCGACCTCTGCGACCAGCCGCTGGCTGGTGGGGTATTTGCCTTCGAACTCGGCGTCAAAGGCCTGGAGGAACCTGCCTGCCGGGGCTGAACACCCGTACTGCCAACCACACTCGTACGCCCGAAACCGGATAATAAAAACCACGGAGTTTCATCATGACTTTCAAACGCAAGCTGCTTCTTGCTGCACTCCCGTTCGCCTTCAGCCTCTCCCTGCCAGCCCACGCGCTGGATATCAAATTCGCCGAGATCCACCCGGCCGGTTACCCGACCGTGGTCGCCGAGCAGAACATGGGCAAGAAGATCGAAGCCGCCAGCAATGGCGAGATCACCTTCAAGATGTTCCCCGGCGGCGTCCTGGGCTCGGAAAAGGAAGTCATCGAGCAGGCGCAGATCGGTGCCGTGCAGATGACCCGCGTCAGCCTGGGGATCGTCGGCCCGGTAGTGCCGGACGTGAACGTGTTCAACATGCCGTTCGTGTTCCGCGACCATGACCACATGCGCAAGATCATCGACGGCGATATCGGCCAGGAGATCCTCGACAAGATCACCAATTCCGAATTCAACCTGGTGGCCCTGGCGTGGATGGACGGCGGCTCGCGCAGCATCTACACCAAGAAGCCGGTGCGCAGCCTGGAAGACCTCAAGGGCATGAAGATCCGCGTGCAGGGCAACCCGCTGTTCATCGACATGATGAACGCCATGGGCGGCAACGGCATCGCCATGGATACCGGCGAAATCTTCAGCGCCCTGCAGACCGGGGTGATCGACGGCGCCGAGAACAACCCGCCAACCCTGCTCGAGCACAACCACTACCAGAGCGCCAAGTACTTCACCCTCACCGGCCACCTGATCCTGCCGGAGCCGGTGGTGATGTCCAAGACCACCTGGAACAAGCTCACGCCTGAGCAGCAGGCGCTGGTGAAAAAGGTCGCGCGCGAAGCGCAGATGGAAGAGCGCGCGCTGTGGGATGCCAAGACTGCCGCCAGCGAAGAGAAGCTCAAGGCCGCGGGCGTGGAGTTCATCAGCGTCGACAAGAAACCGTTCTTCGAGGCTACCGCTTCGGTACGCGAGAAGTACGGTGCGCCGTACGCGGACCTGATGAAGCGTATCGACGCCGTCCAGTAATACCGGCCCCCTTCCAAGTTTGACCTCGGCAGTGCGGCGCCCGCCGCCCTGCCGCTTTGGTGATGCCTATGAAATCGCTTTTCCTTAGCGTGAACGACACGCTCTACCGCAGCTGCATCTGGGTCGCCGGCCTGTCGATCCTGGCCATGTCGCTGATCATTCCCTGGGGCATCTTTGCACGCTACGTGCTGGGTACGGGCTCCAACTGGCCTGAGCCGGTGTCGATCCTGCTGATGGTGGTGTTCACCTTCGTCGGTGCCGCCGCCAGCTACCGGGCCGGCGCGCACATGGCGGTGGGGATGATCACCGACCGCTTGCCACCGCTGCAGCGCCAACTGGTTGCACTGCTGGTGCAGCTGCTGATGCTTATGGTGTGCGTGTTCATGACCTACTACGGCATCAAGCTGTGCATCACCACCTGGAACCAGTCGCTGGCCTCCTTGCCTGGTGTGCGGGTGGGCATGACCTACGCGCCGATCCCCGTCGGTGGCGTGCTGACACTGATTTTTGTACTGGAAAAACTCCTGCTGGGCGATCAGAGCAACCGCAAGGCGGTTCGTTACGATCTGGCGGAAGAAAACGAAGGAGCTGCGTAAATGGATGCGTTCATTCTGTTGGGCAGTTTCATCGTGCTCATCCTGATCGGTATGCCGGTGGCCTTCGCCCTGGGCCTGTCGGCGCTGATCGGCGCCTGGTGGATCGACATTCCGCTGCAGGCGATGATGATTCAGATCGCCAGTGGGGTTAACAAGTTTTCACTGCTGGCCATTCCGTTCTTCGTGCTGGCTGGCGCAATCATGGCCGAAGGTGGCATGTCACGGCGGTTGGTGGCCTTCGCCGGGGTACTGGTGGGCTTCGTACGGGGCGGGTTGTCGCTGGTCAATATCATGGCCTCGACCTTCTTCGGCGCCATTTCCGGCTCGTCGGTGGCTGACACCGCGTCTGTAGGCTCGGTACTGATCCCCGAGATGGAGCGCAAGGGCTACCCGCGCGAGTTCTCCACGGCAGTGACCGTCAGCGGCTCGGTGCAGGCACTGCTCACACCACCCAGCCACAACTCGGTGCTGTACTCGCTGGCGGCGGGCGGCACAGTGTCGATCGGCTCGCTGTTCATTGCGGGGATCATGCCCGGCTTGCTGCTGAGCGCGGTGATGATGGGCCTGTGCCTGATTTTCGCCAAGAAACGCAACTACCCCAAAGGTGAAGTGATCCCGCTGCGTCAAGCGTTGAAGATCGCCGGCGAAGCACTGTGGGGCCTGATGGCGATGGTCATCATCCTCGGCGGTATTCTCTCGGGCGTGTTCACCGCCACCGAGTCAGCTGCCGTGGCAGTGGTCTGGTCGTTCTTCGTGACCATGTTCATTTACCGTGACTACAAGTGGCGCGACCTGCCCAAGCTGATGCACCGTACGGTACGGACCATCTCGATCGTGATGATCCTGATCGGCTTCGCCGCAAGCTTCGGCTACGTGATGACGCTGATGCAGATCCCGTCGAAGATCACCACAGTGTTCCTGACCCTGTCGGACAACCGCTACGTGATCCTGATGTGCATCAACTTCATGCTGTTGCTGCTGGGCACGGTGATGGACATGGCGCCGCTGATCCTGATCCTGACGCCGATCCTGCTGCCAGTGATCACCGGCATAGGTGTGGACCCGGTGCACTTCGGCATGATCATGCTGGTGAACCTGGGCATCGGGTTGATCACTCCCCCGGTGGGTGCGGTGCTGTTCGTCGGCTCGGCCATCGGCAAGGTGAGCATCGAATCGACGGTCAAGGCGCTGCTGCCGTTCTACCTGGCGCTGTTCCTGGTGCTCATCGCGGTCACCTATATCCCGGCCATCTCGCTGTGGCTGCCGAGCGTTGTGCTGTAACGGCGCTCATCCGGGGCCGCTGTGCGGCCCATCGCCGGCAAGCCGGCTCCCACTGGGACAACGCCGATCTGAAGGCCAATGCCAAACCTGTGGGAGCTGGCTTGCCAGCGCTGGGCTGCGCAACAGCCCCCTGAACACACCTGCAAATGGATCATGCACATGGCTGTCGCTGCTTCTGTCTCCCTTTTCCCGCGCAAGCTGGCGGTCGCGCTACTGGCGCTGCTGGCCTGCTCGTTCGCCGGCAACCACATTGCCGCGCGCATCGCCTTCGATGACGACACCGGCGTGCTGTTGGCCATCCTCTGTCGTTCCGGCATCACCTTCCTGGTGCTGGCCAGCCTGGTGCTGTGGCAGCGCCAGCCGTTGAGCCTGCCGGCTGGCACACGGCACTGGCAACTGCTGCTGGGCCTGCTGATCGCCACCCAGAGCCTGTGCCTGTACTCGGCCGTGGCGCGCATTCCGGTCGCCTTGGCGCTGCTGGTAGGCAACACCTTTCCGATGCTGCTGGCGCTGCTCACCTGGGCACTGGGTGGCGCTCGTCCGACCGGCCGCACCGTGCTGTTCATGGGGCTGATCCTGTGTGGCCTGGTGCTGGCGCTGGATGTGCCTGGGCGCCTGGCCGATAACGGTGAGGCCAACCCGCACTGGTTACTGGGCGTGGGCCTTTCGTTCTGCGCCGCCTGCGTGTTCGCCTGTGCGTTGTGGATCACCGACCACAAACTGGCTGCCGTTCGCGGCCCGGTGCGCAGCTTGCTGACCCTGCTGATCGTGTTCGCCAGCATGCTGGTGGCGGGGGCCAGCGGAGTGATGCCATCAGGGTTGTCGCTGCCGGCCAGCGCCAGCGGCTGGGCAGCCTTGGCCAGCCTGGTAGTGCTGTATGGCGTGGCCTTCACCTTGCTGTTCGTCTGCGTGCCACGGCTGAACATGGCGCAGAACGCGCCAGTGATGAATATCGAGCCGATCGCCACGTTGCTGCTGGGCTGGGCGTTGCTGGACCAGCGCCTGGGCACCTGGCAATTGATCGGCGCCGCCGTGGTGGTGTGCGGCATCGTGCTGCTGACCTACCGTCGGGCCAGCTGACCCGCTTTGTGAAAGGAGCCGCTGATGGCTGTCACCGAACTGCAGCTGCAAGACCGCCTGACCCGCCTGACCCTGGCGCCCGAGCTGGGCGCCAGCCTGATCAACTGGGAAGTGAAGGCGACCGGGCAGGCGCTGCTGCGCCATACCGATCAGGCAGCGCTGGCCAGCGGTACACCGCGCCAGCTGGGGTGCTACCCGTTGGCGCCCTGGTCCAACCGTATTGCCGAGGGTGGTTTTGCAAGGCCCGAGGGTTGGCTGGCCCTGACGCCCAACACCGCACACGACCCGTATCCGATTCATGGCACCGCCTGGCAGCAGGCCTGGCAGGTGGCCCATCACAGTGAGCGAAGTGCAAGGCTGACACTCCAGAGCAGCGTGCCGTTCGCCTATCGGGCGGTACTGGATGTGCATTTGCATGAAGGCTGCCTGAGGCTTGACCTGCATGTAACGCATCTGGATGAGCCCGCTACCTGGTACGGACTGGGGTTGCATCCTTACTTCCCGCGCTACCCTGACACCCGCTTGCAGGCAGCAGCGCAGCATGTGTGGCTGGCCGAAGATGGACGGTTGCCGTCGTACACGGCAGCGGTGCCTCAAGACTGGCGCTTCGATGCGCCGGCCTGCCTACCGAGCACCGTGGTCGACCATGCGTTCGGCGGGTGGGCCGGGAACTGCGTGATCGAACAGCCCAGCGCCGGTTATCGCCTGGCATGCAGCGCCAGCGGTGCCGAGCATTTCCTGCTGTTCTGCCCCCAGGACAAACCGTTCTTCTGCTTTGAACCGGTCAGCCATCCGATCAATGCCCATCACCTGCCGGGGCAACCGGGTTTGCGCTTGTTGCGCCAGGGTGAAGAAATGAGCCTGGGGTTCAGCCTGGAGTACCAGGCGATCCAGACGGTTGTCAGCGAGCAACCGCAACCAGGCGAACCGAAGGCAGGATGACTTCAGTCGAGCCCTTGGGCCCGCAGCTCATGCGCCAGCATGTCGACGAACATGCGCACCTTGGCCGAGCCGTGCTTGCTTTCGCGGTGTAGCACATGGATCGGCCATGGGGCTTCCTCATAGTCGGCAAGGATCACCTGCAACTGCCCGCTGGCGATCTCGTCCACCACTTGGTAGGACAGCAGCCGGGCAATCCCCAGCCCGCCCAGCGCCGCTGCGATCGCACCGTCGTTGCTGGTCACGGTGAGCCTGGGTTTGATGCGCACCATGGTCGGTTCGTCCGTCACTCCGAAGCGCCAGCCGGCGCGCGGCGAGAGGTTGGTGGTGGCGATCACCGCATGCGCCGGCAAGTCCGAGGGGTGCTGCGGCACGCCTTGTCTTGCCAGGTATTCAGGCGAGGCGCAGAGCATGCGCCTGACCCTGCCCACGCGCAGGGCCTTGAGGCCGGAGTCAGGCAGCGGACCAATACGCACGGCAACGTCCATGCCCTCCTCGACCATGTTGACGATGCGGTCGAGGAAGTAGGCGGATACGTCCACCTCGGGGTACTGCTGCAGATAACGCACGATGCTCGGCATGACGAATTTCTTGCCGAACAGGATGGGCGCGGTGACGGCCAGCTCGCCTTTGGGCGTGGCGTTGATGCCGGCGGCGGCTTCGTTGGCCTCAAAGATGCTGGCGAGGATGTGGCGGGTGTCCTCAAGATAGCGGCCACCCGCCTGGGTCAGGCGCACGCTGCGCGTGGTACGTAGCAGCAGTTTGACGCCGAGCATGTCCTCAAGCGCGCTGACCGCGCGGGTTACTGCAGCGGGCGAGATGTCCAGACGGCGGGCGGCAGCAGCGAAGCTTTCCAGCTCGCCTACCGCGACGAACACCTTCATCAGGTGGATCTGGTCCATGCCGGCTCCTGAGTATCATGGGTAAAGATTATCTGCTATCTGCAGGCAGCATCAAATATCCAGTACCAACGCCTGCCCGCCCTCCTGCGCTTTACCCGGCACCGCGCAGCAGATCAGCACTGTCCCTGCTTCCGGCATCTCGGCAGGCGGGTTCGGGTAATGCACCTGCCCGCTCACCACCTTGGTCTTGCAGGTGCCGCACGAACCGCCCCGGCAGCTGAAGTCCGGCGACAACCCACGGGCTTCGGCAAGTTCCAGCAAGGTTCCACCGCCCGGTGCCCAGCGCGCCTCCTTGGCCGAGCTGGCAAAGTATACCGGCACTGGCTCGCTGGCAGCCGGTGGCTGCTGCAGCGTCGGCTGGTCGTCATCGGTATGACGCCTGAGTGTCGACGGGCCGAAGGCTTCTGCATGAATGCGCTTGTCCGGCACGTGTATGGCGCGCAACCCTTCATACAGGTCCTGAGTAAAGCTGGCCGGCCCACACAGGTAGAAGTCATAGTCATCCAGCGCCAGCTTCGCTTTCACCTGCTCGATCGCCAGGCGCCCGGCATGTTCATAGTCGCGTCCTGGTACAGCGTCGTCCTCCGGCTGGCTAAGGGAGCGATGCACACTCAACAGGCCACCTGCCTGCTCGGACAACGCGGCCAGCTCCTGCTGAAATGGCAAGTCAGCGAGGCGGCGGGCGCCGTGGAACAGATGAATTCGCCGCGACTGCTGCCGGGCCAACTGCTCGCGCAACATGGCGATCAGCGGGGTAATGCCCACGCCTGCACCAATCAGCACGATGGGCCTTGCACTGTCGCCGTCCAGGGTAAAACTGCCCATGGGCAGCCGCACGTCGAGCAGGTCGCCAACGCCGACCTGTTCGTGCAGATACCGCGAAGCCGCACCCTGGGCCTTGACGCTGATGCGCAGGCTGCCGTCCGATGGCGCGCAGGACAGGCTGTAGGTGCGAATCAACGGCGTGTCGCCACCCAGCGGGAGACGCACAGGAATGTGCTGGCCTGGGGCGAACGTTACCGGCCTGTCTGGCGCAAGGTAGAACGAGCGGATGTCTCGGCTCTCCTGCTCTACCCGCTCCACACGCCAGGTCAGCCATTGGCGCTGCCGTTCGCGCTGCTGCTGGCGCTGCTCGGCCTCAGCCCAGGTACCGGTCATCAGGCTGGTCGGTGCGTACTCCTGGAAGGCCCAGCGCAACGACACGCCAGCCCGGCGCAGCACGACCTGTTCGACCTGAAGCGTCCATAGCCGCTCGGCGCCCTCGAAGTCTTTGATCAGCGGGCTGTCGAGCAAAATATCAGTGCGCCCCGTCACTTGCAGCACGTTGCCGTTGCTGAAATCGACGAACAACAACCCTGCCTGCGGATTTTCCAACAGGTTGCCGAGGGTATTGAAGTGCAAGTTGCCGGCATAGTCGGGGATGGTCAGGCGGTTACCGTCGACCTTGACGAACCCGGCACGGCCGCCGCGGTGCGAGACATCCACAGCGCGGTGGCCGTCTTCGTGGTCGATGTAGCTGGCGACAAAAAAGGTGTCTGCCTGCTCGATCATCGTCACTGCGTGGGCATCCAGTACGCTGGAGTCCAGCCTGCTCTGCGGCGGCTCATCGACACGCGTGTAAGCGCGCAACTGGATGTACTGGGGACAATTGCCGAAGGCATGCTCCACCGTCACCGCCAGCGGGCCACCGCCCCCTTGCTGGATAAGCCCGTTGATGCGGTTGCGCCGGCGGCTGTGCAGCTCGATGCCGAGCAGGCCGACAGCACCGCCTGCGCCCAGGCCAGGCGTTGCCGGGTCGTCGCTGGCGAGGTGGGTGTCGATCAACAATTGCCGTGGGTCGGGCGAGCTGACGAACCCTTCGGGGCCTTCAAGCAGCGTCGCCCAGGGTTTACCGTGGGCGTCCACGGCGCCAGCGACCAGGAAAGGCAATTGCCGGTAAAACTCGCGGTGCTGGTCGGGCATGTAGTCACGAATGACCTTCTGCCCGAACGCCTCCATGCGCTGCGCCACACCGGCCTGCTCCTGCAGCCGTTTTTCGCCAACGTGCCAGGGCGAGGGTCGAGGGTCAGGGGTTTGTTGCATGGCGGCGTTCCTCGGTTGGATTGCGGCTCAGACGTTGGCTTGCAGGCCCACGGCGGTACGTGGCATGGCAACGAAGCCGGGCAGCGCTTCGATGCGTGCCAGCCAGGCGCGTACGTTGGGGTACGGCTCCAGCGAGACGTTGCCCTCAGGGGCGTGGGCGATGTAGGAGTAGTTGGCCACATCAGCGATGGTCGGCTGGTCGCCCACCAGGAATGGCGACTCGGCCAGTTCGCGGTCCATCACCTTGAGCAAGGCGTGAGCGCGACCGATGACTTCGTCGGTATTGAATGAGGCGCCAAACACTGTAACCAGACGGGCAGCGGCCGGGCCGAAGGCGAGCGGCCCTGCGGCGGTGGTAAGCCAGCGTTGCACACGAGCGGCGCTGACCGGGTCATGGGGCAGCCAATGGCCGGCTTTGTCGTACGTGCTGGCCAGGTAGACGAGGATGGCGTTGGAGTCGGCAATGACAGTACCGTTGTCATCGATCACCGGTACCTGGCCGAGGGGGTTGAGGGCGAGGAATTCGGGCTGCTTGTGCGCGCCCTTGGCCAGATCCACGAACACCAGTTCGGTGGGCAGGTTCAGCAGCGACAGCATCAGCTCGATGCGATGGGCATGGCCGGACTTTGGGAAGTTGTAGAGTTTGATCATGGTCTGTGCTCCAGGGTCGGCACCGGCGTGGTGCTGGTGGAGCACATGCTGCGCTGAATCACTGAGTTGCAGAATCAGTGCTGGGGGAAGATCATAATTTCGCTATGCGAAATAATCGCTGGGTTCCCAAGGGGCCCTTGGGCGAGGCAGCCCCAAAGGGCCAGCCCCATCTGGTCAGTGGCGCTGCTGCTTCTGATACCGATACAAGCCCTTCGCAGCAGCAATCACGTGTGGCACGCAGGCCTGCAGCTCATCGAAACTCATGGTATCGAGCAGCTCAAAGTTATCCTCCAGCCCGTGCAGCGAAATAGCCTTGAGCAATTGATCCTGCTCCGGCGGAAGGTCGCTCCATTGCGCGATCTGGGTAGCGCGCATGTAGCCAAAGCACCATTCTTCCATGATGATCGCCGGCCCTTCCTCGCTTTCACTTTCTTCGAACACCGGCTCAAAGCCGTCGACATTTTCCGCAAGCTGTTCCGCCACCTGGTGGGCATAGCGCAGCATCAATGCCGTATAGGCTTCTTCATGGGCAGGCTTCTTGAACTTCGGCACCTTGCCACCGGCGACCGCAGGCAACCACTGCTCGGGATTGATCCGGGAGGGCGAGCTGGCCAGGCCGGTGAAAAAGCCGTTGAGCTCGGCAAGGTTGAGGACCGAATAGTCGTTGCCGTAGGTGATCAGCAGGTCTTCGAGGCGGTCGAGTTCTTTTTCGCTGAGGGGGGGGAGCATGGTTGCACATCCTGAAAAGCAAAAGTGTGTGCACCCTATCACAGCGACGGGTCAAGGGCTGCCCACAGCCACAGAGCTGCGGGCATTTACCCTATCGGGGTAGCCAGGTGCACAGCGACGACTGTTGCCCCGTGCCGAGTAGCAACCACAACAATATTCGACACTTGCGCGGACAGAGTTGTCCGGCCATGTGTACGCCTTTGGACTGCAAGTCGATCTCGGCCCCCGCAAAACCGTAGGTGGCCCGAGCGGTGGTCCCACTTCCGGTGCGGGTAGCGACAATCACCGGCAGGTTCGGCGCCAGCTCACCCAACACATCGGACCAGGCGCTGGAAACGTGCCCGGCACCAAACCCGGATATGACCAGCCCCTCGAACCCAAAGGCCGCAACAGCCTGCAGCAAGGTTGTATCTGCATCCAGGCAAGCTTCCAGCAGCGCAACCCGATGCCCGACGCGTTCGGGGAGCGGTAGCACCATGCGCGGGCAAGGCGGTTGACGATAAACCGCCAAGCCTTCTACGAGTTCACCAACGGAACCACTGCCAGGCGACTCGAACGCGGCCATCGACAGGCTGGCAGTCTTGCGTACCCGTGTTGCGCAGTGGATCTGGTCGTTGATCACTACCAGCGCACCTCTTCCCCTGCTAGCGTGAGCCAGAGCTACCTGCGTCGCCGCCAGCAAATTGCCCGGCGCATCGCTCCCCGGCTGGCTGGGCGGGCGCATTGCACCGGTGAGCACAAGCGGTGCGTCGAAAGGCCAGAGCAGGTTGAAGAAGTACGCCGTCTCCTCCAGCGTATCAGTCCCCTGAGTGAGTATCACTGCCTGCGAGCCACCTTCAATTTCAGCGCGAGCCCAGGCCAGCACATCCAGAAGCATCACGAAGCTCAGTGAGGCACTAGGGACCAGACACAGCGTGGCCACTTCAAGGTGCGCCATTTCGCGCAAGTGAGGTAACAAGGCCAATTGCCTCTCACAGTCGAGACTTGGCGTCACCCCCCGCCCCGGTTCACCAGCCTGCATGCTGGCTGTTCCTCCCAGGCTGGCAATCGACAAGCGAGGCAAATTTTTAAACTCCGTCATACGCCAACCCCTGTAACAAGCCCGACCAGCGGCACGATACCTAATGTACTGATGGCCATGGACAGAACATTACCGATATAGCCATGCATATGACTCGGTAACCGTTGGCTGATGGCCACAGCCAACGGCGGTGCGATCAGCGCGCCCAATATTGCGCTGAGCATGACCACCTGCCAGCTACCGCCATGGGTCAGCACTGCGGCAGGAACAACCGACACAATGGGAATGTAGGTGGGATACCAGCCACGCGCTTGCCACTGACGACGCCACATCACTACACCAACCAATGAAGACAACCCCTGCCCGGCCACCAGTTGAACAACCAGGTGCGAGCCATAGGCGGGTGCAGCGGGCGCTAGCGTGTAGGCGGCCAGGACACCCAGCAAGAGCCCCAGACTGGCCAGTTCATTTCCGAAAAATGGCCCTTCGCTGAAATCGGCCAGAACTCGCCTGAGTGACCAGACCACGCCATAGTCCGGGTTTGGCGCAACAGCCTGCAACGTCTCGGGCCTGCGGCCGCGCTCGACCAGCGATGGAAAGCGCCTGCACAGCATGAAAGCCATCACGCTTGCTACAGCCATCCCGCTGACATTGCCGATCACAGCAGGCAACTGCAGGGGGTAGCACAGGTAATTGACCAGCAACAGGCTGGCTGGTGCTACCAGCAGTGCGCCCAGCACCGCACCGGTGATCGTCACCTGCCAGCCGCCACCAAACAGCAGAACCATGGCAGCAGGCAGCGAGACGAAGGCGACGAACGTGGGTTGCCAGGCGCCACTGGCCAAGGTCCAGCCCCACAAGGCATGACTGAGCAGCAAGCCAAGCAGCGAGCTGATGAAAACCCAGGGCCACAAGCCACTGCCATAACAGATGGCGAAGCCCTGGCAACGGTAGCCACGGATATAGGCCCAATGCGCGAGGCAAGCGCCGAGCAGCAAGCCGAGGGCGGGTAGTTCATGCTTGTAAAAAGTGACTTCGCTGATGTCTGCGACTATCCAGCGTAGGCGGCTCAGTGGCTGATCCAGTGTCGAGGTCCACTGTGCATAATCCGGCCATTGACCGAGCACCAGGCTGGCAGCCAGCAATACTGTCAGGCTGGCCAGCATCAACGCTGGGATCAATTGCTGAGGCGGAATGAGTTTAACCTTCATTTCCATCTCCTCAGCGTGGCATCGGTGCATGCATGCGATAGCCGAGCGTGGCGTCGTAAAGATCTGTACGCCGGTCTCGCGGCAAATCGTTGAGGCTGTTCCAGATTGGCGCCGAACGGGCTGCGCTGAGATCGACATCGGCATAGAGGATGGTTTCGTGATCTGCGCTGGCCGTTTCACCGATGGGCCATCCGTTGGTCCCGGCGATCAGCGAACAGCCCAGAAAACGGCCTCCCCGCTCGCTACCGATTCGGTTGGCGGCGGCGATATAGACATTGTTGACGTGTGCTGCCGTCATGGTGAGGTATGAAGCCATGCAACGTCCGGCAGCATCGAACAGCGGCGGTGGCGTCCATACCCAGTTGTTCAGGCTGCAGAGGATGTCGGCACCTTGCGCCGCCATCAGGCGTGGGACCTCGGGAAACCAGATATCCCAACAGATCAACAAACCTATACGTCCGATGGGCGTTTCGAAGACAGGGAAGCCCAGGTCGCCTGGGGTGAACCACAGCTTTTCGTGATTCCACAGGTGGGCCTTGCGATAATGCCCAAGCATCCCTTCAGGCCCGAGCAGCACTGCACTGTCATAGAGTTTCAGACCATCGCGTTCCGCGAAGCCTGCGGCCAGATAAACCTGATGTTCCTGCGCAAAGTCCGCCCACGCCTGGAGGCTGGGCCCGTCCTGTAGCGTCTGGGCATGAGCATAGGCTTCGGCACGCGACTGAAAGGTATAACCGGTGTTTGCCAGTTCAGGCAGCACAATCAGGTTGGCACCTTCGCGAGCAGCTCGCCGGGCCAGGGCCAACCCGTGTTTCAGGTTGCCATCGCGATTGTCTAGCCCAACCTGAGGGTCGTACTGAATGACGGCGATTTTTACCGGGCTTATGGGGAGGCATAGTTCGGACATGGCGGCTTCCTTTTTTGGTTGTTGTGGAAGAGCGCCAGTAAAACGGGGCCAGGCTGGGGAGCGACAGTCAGCGCACTCCCACAGACCTGTAGGAAAAACGAAGAATTTGGGTAAGAAGCGCCTATGCGAGGGCCTTCAACCCCTTTGTCTACCGGACCTGGTAATGCGGGTAGTCATCAAGGGTGAAGCCACCATGGAACTTGGCTGATGTGCGATCACAGATGTTTATGACCGTATCGATCGCCGTGCGCAGACATGGCTCCGTCCAACCGGCATCAACAGAGAAGGACTCTCCAGCCAGATAAAGTCCCGAGGAGGCACTCAGTTCACGGTTGTATTTCATCAAGCCAACAGCGTCGTAATAGGTGCCTGCTCGATAAAGCTTTGCGCAGCCCAAGGCGTTTCTATCAGTCATCCATCGCTGTATACGAATGTTTCGAGTATCGATGTAAGGCGATATGGCTTCACCGATGTTGGAACAGCGCAACAGGATCCGATCAAGCTCGGTGATGCACTTTTGTACTAGCTCCTCATCAGAGAATGCTGCCAGTTTGGTGGCGTCGTCTTCCCAGGTGTAGCTGAGAAGGATGCAATCATCGGTGTAGCTATCGTTGTAGCGGTAGGCATATACATCGTGAACAAAGCTGTCGGTGATCAGGATTTGTGGCAAAGGAAATTGGCGATCGAGGAAGGCTTTCTTGAGCGGCGCGTAGACTTTGCAGCTGGTCTCCCAATGGGCATGCTTCCAGGCATCCATGATCGGTTGTGGCAAAGACTCCCGGCTGAAATCACTAAGCCGGATCTGAGTTTCAATCAACCAGGACGGCGTGGTCAGAATAACGCTGTCGAAATCATCGTGCAGCAACTGCTCTCGCTGTGAGTTGCTCCACTGCCAACGGTATTGGACTCGAATACGACCATCTGGCAGTTTCTGAAGACCGCACACCGAACTGTCAGTCAGCAGACCGTCATCACGTTGAGCAAGATGGTTATACAGTGACGTACCCCGAGTATCGATATCCATGAACAGCAGGCAGTCATCCATTGCTGCCAGACCAAGATAGGCCGGTGCCTGGAACATGAGCCCCTTGCTGTCAGGTACCGTCTCGACTCCCAGATACGGTGCGCCGAAAGGTTTGCCCTCCTGATCCACACGCCCATGAACCAACTGTAAGTGGCTGCTGAAGCCAAAGATTGCAGTACGCAGAGGGTACAGACAGCAGACATCATAGAATGCACCCCAGCTGCCATCACCGATACCTATCGCATAAAAGATCGCCGACTCATCCCTATCCATACCTAACCCGCCAAAGTCACCCGGGTTTGCTGGATCCCAGTGATCAAGAACAGGTTGATGGACCAATTCCCGAAATGAGAGCCGGTGATACCTTTCTACAATCGCAGACCACATCGACTCCCAACTTTGCGTGCCGTAGAAAGTGGCAACCTTTTCGGCGAACAGCTCTGCAAAGCGTGTCCATTTACCGTGAATGCGCTGCAGGGTGGCCGTAGGAGGAGGAGTATCTCCTTCTGGATTGCGCCAGATCAGAAGGGCCGGATCACTTTTTTCGTCAAGCTGACCTTCCCGCAGGTAGATCCCTGTGGCATTCACCCAAGGTGTACCAGGATTAGGAAAGTCTGAGAGGCGCAAATCGAATAAGTTGGCGTAGTAGGCCATCAGCGAACGTCCGTCCTTGGCAGGTTCTCCCGTCCTGTTGAAGAAAGGCATGCGCATTGCCCCCATTTCAAAAGGGGTAGTAGGCTGCTTGTAATTGCCGAGGTTATTCACCACTGTCAGGTGGCGGCCGCCAATACGCCGGGATTGCTCGATCAAGGTGATTTGGGTGAAGCCGCAACGCAGGAGCTCACGGGCAGCGGTCAAACCGGTAACACCAGCGCCGATGATGCAGATTCGATGGTCCGGTTGGACGGTACGCGCGATACCACCTTTTTGCTCAATCAGCCGGCGATAGTCAAAGCAAAGGTCTGGTGGATTCGGGAAGCGCGCAGCCCAAGGTTGCAAGGTTGAAAGAGGCTCAATGGCCAGGTTGGCGGGGTGATTGTATGACGATCCGATGGTCATGTTCTCGTGTTCTCCATGGGGGCTGAGAACCTGAGAATGGTGAATCGTGAGATCTGAGCGGTGGTTAATATATACGCCCCAACGAGCGCAGGCCCTGCTCTGTAGAGCCTTATCGCCGACAAACGCCCCACGTGCCAATCACTGGCCAAAGAGACCAGTGATATTCCCGTGGGAGCCGGCTTGCCGGCGATTGGGCCTTAAAGCTTACACCGCCAGCGCGCGCTCACGCAGCTCGCTGTTGAGAATGCGGTCGTTCTCGCTGTAGTCGACCGGGCAGTCGATCACGTGCACGCCCGGGGTCTTGATGCAGTGCTCGAGCAGCGGCAGCAAACCTTCGGCGCTTTCCACGCGGTGGCCATTGGCACCGTAGGCTTCGGCGTACTTGACGAAGTCCGGGTTGCCGTAGTCCAGGCCGAAATCGGTGAAGCCCATGTTGGCCTGCTTCCAGCGGATCATGCCGTAGCCGTCGTCACGCAGGATTACCACGGTAACGTGCATGCCCAGACGGACTGCGGTTTCCAGCTCTTGGCTGTTCATCATGAAGCCGCCGTCGCCACATACCGAGATCACCGGGCGGTCCGGGTACACCAGGTGCGCTGCCATGGCCGACGGCAGGCCGGCGCCCATGGTCGCCAGAGCGTTGTCGAGCAGTACGGTGTTGGGCTTGTGAGCCTTGTAGTTGCGCGCGAACCAGATCTTGTAGATGCCGTTGTCCAGGGCGACGATGCCTTCGGACGGCAGTACACGACGGATATCGGCAACCAGGCGCTGAGGGTAGACCGGGAAGCGGTCATCGTCGGCGCCTTCGGCGATCTGGGCCTCGTTGGCTTCACGAATCGCCATGAGGCGGGTGAAGTCCCAGTGCGAGGTGTCGCCCAGGCCTTCAGCGATCTGCCAGACGGCGTTGGCGATGTCGCCGATCACTTCAACCTGCGGGAAGTACACGGCGTCGACTTCGGCGGAACGGAAGTTGATATGGATGACTTCGGTGCCGCCACGGACCATGAAGAACGGCGGCTTCTCGATCACATCGTGGCCGATGTTGACGATCAGGTCGGCCGCTTCGATCGCACGGTGTACGAAATCACCGGACGACAGCGCAGCATTACCCAGGAAGCGCGGGCTGCGCTCGTCAACCACACCCTTGCCCAGCTGGGTGGTGACGAACGGGATACCGGTCTTATCGACCAGTTGCTTGAGGACCTTGGCGGTCATCTTGCGGTTGGCACCGGCACCGATCACCAGGATAGGGCTGCGTGCGGTGCGCAGTTTCTCGATGGCAGCTTCAATGGCCACGTGCTCGGCCAGCGGACGGCGGTGCAGGCTGCGCGGGATCGGCATGGCATCGGTCTGCTCGGCGGCGATGTCTTCCGGCAGCTCCAGGTGCACGGCGCCCGGTTTTTCTTCTTCGGCCAGGCGGAACGCTTCACGCATGCGGGAAGGGATGTTGTCGGCCGAGGCGAACTGGTGGGTGTACTTGGTGATGGGGTCCATCATGCCGCACACATCGATGATCTGGAAGCGGCCCTGCTTGGACTTCTTGATCGGCTTCTGGCCGGTAATCATCATCATCGGCATGCCGCCCAGGTAGGCGTACGCACTGGCAGTTACCAGGTTGGTAGCGCCAGGGCCCAGGGTCGACAGGCTTACGCCGGTCTTGCCGGTCAGGCGGCCATAGGTGGCTGCCATGAAGCCCGCAGACTGCTCATGGCGAGTCAGTACCAGCTTGATCTTCGACTTGCGCAGGGATTCCAGCAGGTCGAGGTTTTCCTCACCAGGAATGCCGAACACATACTCGACACCTTCGTTTTCCAGGCATTGCACAACGACATCGGCGGCCTTGGCCATCTTGCTTGTAACCTCAGTTGTATAGGACGGTGAAGGTCCAGAAATGCGCAGCACGGCACGCTGGCATCGCTATGTCCGGGCGCGAGGATGCCCCGAACCTAAGCCTTGACGCAGCTTGGGCAGGGCAAAGTCACGTAAATGAACAGGATTAATTGTCGCACCCTTCGGCGCGTTTGCGCAGGTGCGAGACGGACAAAACATCTTTGCCTGGAGAAAGGTGTGCGAATATCGGAAAGACAAAACCCCTACCTGCTCGCGCAGATAGGGGTTTTGCGAAATGAATCTTGACGATGACCTACTCTCACATGG
>NZ_CDRVFO010000023.1:0-81280 GCF_977070485.1 Lelliottia jeotgali | reverse complement strand
CCCTGATGAAGAAGAAGGAGGAATACGTAAGCAGAACGGCCTAAAGACCGTTGTTTTCAACCATAGAATCTCCCACACTTACAGTGCAGACCTTGAATGCTGCGCCAACCTGTGGGAGCCGGCTTGCCGGCGATGGGCCGCAAAGCGGCCCCTTTTGAGTCTTAGCGCGGAATGACAGGCTGGCGCGGCTTCTTGTTGCCTTTGCCACCACCTTTTGCCGCTTCCTTGCGCTCCTTGGCCGCCTGCTGATTGCGGGCGAACGCTTCAGCCTTGGCCTTTTCACGCTTGTCCCACGGCTTGCTGCCGTCACTGCCACGCGGCGGCAAACCGGTGTGCTGGGTAAGGATCTTCTGATCCTTGCCCACCTTGTGGCTGCCGGCCGGCGTCGAGTTTTTGCGCCGTGCACTCTGGTAGGTGTCGGTCTGTGGCTGGTGCAGCGGTATCAACTGATGCTTGCCCGGGCCGATGAGGTCGGCCCGGCCCATACGCTCCAGCGCCTCACGCAGCATCGGCCAACCCTTCGGATCGTGGTAGCGCAGGAACGCCTTGTGCAAGCGCCGCTGCTCGTCGCTCTTGACGATCTCCACGCCTTCACTCTTGTAAGTGACCTTGCGCAGCGGGTTCTTGCCCGAGTGGTACATGGCCGTGGCCGAGGCCATGGGCGACGGGTAGAACGCCTGCACCTGGTCGGCGCGGAAGCCGTTGCCCTTGAGCCACAGGGCCAGGTTCATCATGTCTTCGTCGGTGGTGCCCGGGTGCGCAGCGATGAAGTACGGAATCAGGTACTGCTCCTTGCCCGCCTCTTTCGAGTACTTCTCGAACATGCGCTTGAAGCGGTCGTAGGAGCCGATGCCCGGCTTCATCATCTTGTCCAGCGGGCCACGCTCGGTGTGCTCCGGGGCAATCTTCAGGTAACCGCCCACGTGGTGGGTGACCAGCTCCTTGACGTACTCGGGCGATTCCACCGCCAAGTCATAGCGCAGGCCCGACGCGATAAGGATCTTCTTCACACCCGGCAGGGCGCGTGCCTTGCGATAAAGCTCAATCAGCGAGCTGTGGTCGGTGTTGAGGTTTTCGCAGATGCCCGGGAACACGCACGACGGCTTGCGGCAGTGCTTCTCGATCTCCGGGCTCTTGCAGGCGATGCGGTACATGTTGGCCGTCGGCCCGCCAAGGTCGGAGACCACGCCGGTGAAGCCAGGCACCTTGTCACGCATCTCCTCGATTTCGTGCAGGATCGACTCGTGGGAGCGGTTCTGGATGATCCGGCCTTCGTGCTCGGTGATCGAGCAGAAGGTACACCCGCCGAAGCAGCCACGCATGATGTTCACCGAGAAGCGGATCATCTCGTAGGCCGGGATGCGCTCCTTGCCGTAGGCCGGGTGCGGAATACGGGCATAGGGCATGCCGAACACGTAGTCCATTTCCTCGGTGGTCATGGGAATGGGTGGCGGGTTGAACCACACATCCACTTCGCCGTGCTTCTGCACCAGCGCACGAGCGTTGCCCGGGTTGGTCTCCAGGTGCAGCACACGGTTGGCGTGGGCGTAGAGCACCGGGTCGTTACGCACCTTCTCGAACGATGGCAGGCGGATCACCGACTTGTCGCGGGTCATGCGCGGGCTGTCGAGGATCTGCACGACCTTGGCTTCGTTCGGGTCTTCCTGGTCGCCCTTGGCCTGCTCGATGGCGCAGGCCTGGGTGTCCTGGGTATTGACGTACGGGTTGATGATCTTGTCGACGCGGCCAGGGCGGTCGATGCGGGTCGAGTCGATCTCGTACCAGCCCTCGGGCGTGTCACGACGCACGAATGCGGTACCGCGCACATCGGTGATGCTTTCGATGCTCTGGCCACTGGACAGGCGCTGAGCGACCTCGACGATCGCCCGCTCGGCGTTGCCGTACAGCAGGATATCGGCGCTGGCGTCGATCAGGATCGAATGGCGAACCTTGTCCTGCCAGTAGTCATAGTGGGCGATGCGGCGCAGCGATGCCTCGATGCCACCGAGCACGATCGGCACATGCTTGTAGGCTTCCTTGCAGCGCTGGCTGTACACCAGGCTGGCGCGGTCAGGGCGCTTGCCGGCCATGCCGCCCGGGGTGTAGGCATCGTCAGAGCGGATTTTCTTGTCTGCGGTGTAGCGGTTGATCATCGAGTCCATGTTGCCCGCCGCGACGCCGAAGAACAGGTTCGGCTCACCAAGCTTCATGAAGTCGTCTTTGGACTGCCAGTTCGGCTGGGCAATGATGCCCACGCGAAAGCCCTGGGCTTCCAGCAGGCGGCCGATGATGGCCATGCCGAATGACGGATGATCGACGTAGGCATCACCGGTCACGATGATGATGTCGCAGGAATCCCAGCCGAGCAGATCCATCTCCTCCCTGCTCATCGGCAGGAAAGGTGCTGGCCCGAAGCATTCGGCCCAGTACTTGGGATAGTCGTAGAGTGGTTTGGCTGCTTGCATGTCAGTGACCGGTTCTGTTGTGCAGGGAAATCGCGGGCGCGGAATATAGCACAAAATTTGACCAAATCCGACGATAGCCGTCGGATTCATACGCTAGTGGGCTGTGATACCCGCGTAGCCTTTTATTCGTCGTCGTCGAAGTTGTACATGCCCGGTGCGAGGTTCTCGAAGCGGGTGTACTTGCCGATAAACGCCAGGCGGACGAAGCCGATGGGGCCGTTACGCTGTTTGCCGATGATGATTTCGGCAACGCCTTTGTGCTCGGTCTCCGGGTGGTACACCTCATCCCGGTACACGAACATGATCACGTCGGCGTCCTGCTCGATTGCACCCGATTCACGCAAGTCGGAGTTCACAGGGCGTTTGTTCGGGCGCTGTTCCAAGGAGCGGTTGAGCTGCGAAAGGGCGATGACCGGGCAGTTGAATTCCTTGGCCAGGGCCTTTAGCGAGCGGGAAATCTCGGAAATTTCGTTGGTCCGGTTGTCACCGGCCGAGCCCGGAATCTGCATCAGCTGCAGGTAGTCGACCATGATCATGGCGATTTCGCCGTGTTCACGCGCCAGGCGGCGGGTACGAGCCCGCATCTCCGAAGGGCTGATACCGGCGGTATCGTCGATGAACAGCTTGCGGTCGTTGAGCAAATTGACCGCCGACGTCAGGCGCGGCCAGTCGTCATCATCCAACTGACCGGAACGCACCTTGGTCTGGTCGATGCGGCCAAGGGACGAGAGCATACGCATGATCAGCGACTCACCTGGCATCTCGAGGGAGAACACCAACACCGCCTTGTCGGTACGCAACACGGCATTTTCCACGAGGTTCATGGCGAAGGTGGTCTTACCCATCGACGGACGGCCGGCCACGATGACCAGGTCGGCAGCCTGCAACCCGCTGGTTTTCTCGTCCAGGTCGGTGAAACCGGTGGAAACACCGGTGATGTCGCTGTCGGAGTTGAACAGCGTGTCGATACGGTCGATAGCCAGGGTCAACAGTTCGTTGACGCCCACTGGGCCGCCAGTCTTAGGCCGTGCCTCGGCGATCTGGAAGATCTGCCGTTCGGCATCATCGAGAATTTCGGCGGCATTGCGCCCTTGCGGGTTGAAGGCGTTGTCGGCGATGTCGGTACTGATGCTGATCAGCTGGCGCAACGTTGCCCGCTCGCGAATGATCGCGGCGTAGGCCTTGATGTTGGCAACCGACGGGGTGTTCTTGGCAAGTTCTGCCAGGTACGCCAGGCCGCCAACCTGGGTCGACAAGCCTTCCTTGTCCAGTTGCTCGTGCAGGGTGACGACGTCGAATGGCTGGTTGGCGTCGGCCAGCTTGTGCACGGCACGGAAGATCAGGCGGTGGTCATGCCGATAGAAATCGCCATCCGAAACCTGATCCAGCACCCGCTCCCAGGCGTTGTTGTCCAGCATCAGGCCACCGAGCACGGCCTGTTCGGCCTCGATGGAATGCGGCGGCACCTTGAGGGCAGCGGTTTGCAGGTCTAGCTGTTCGGGATTGGTGATCTCGTTCATGGCCACGAAAGAATTCTGGAGGATGAAAAAGACAAAGGGCACGGCCTGTTCAGAGACAGGACGTGCCCGATGTTAACCGGGCAGCCCGCGAGGAGCTACCCAGTCAGCGCAGCTTAGGCAGCTACGACGACCACACGTACGGTGGCTTCAACGTCGCTGTGCAGGTGCACGGCTACGTCGTATTCGCCAACCTGACGGATGGTGCCGTTCGGCAGACGAACTTCAGCCTTGGCCACTTCAACGCCGGA
Organism: Lelliottia jeotgali; assembly: GCF_977070485.1. Taxonomy (NCBI): domain Bacteria; kingdom Pseudomonadati; phylum Pseudomonadota; class Gammaproteobacteria; order Enterobacterales; family Enterobacteriaceae; genus Lelliottia; species Lelliottia jeotgali. The sequence goes on along the minus strand of NZ_CDRVFO010000023.1, from coordinate 77,047 downwards.
GGCGGTCAGGGCGTCAGCGATGTCGTGGGTGCCGATCGAACCGAACAGCTTGCCTTCGTCGCCAGCGGTGGCAGTGATGGTCACTTCCAGCTCGGCCAGTTGGGCAGCGCGGCTTTCAGCCGACGATTTACGGTCAGCAGCTGCTTTTTCCAGCTCGGCGCGACGCTCTTCGAACGCAGCCAGGTTGGCGGCGTTGGCAACGGTGGCCTTGCCGAATGGCAGCAGGAAGTTACGGCCGTAACCAGCCTTAACCTTAACTTTGTCGCCCAGGTTGCCCAGGTTAGCGACTTTTTCCAGCAGGATCAGTTCCATTTGGTAAAACCTCTTAACTTTTAACCTTCACCGTTCGCGGAGTCATTCCCCTCAGGGGACTTGCGACCGCGAAAATCAATCAGGCTGTCGACAATGGCCAGAACCACGAGCAACGGATAAATCAGCTGCATTATCAGCGGCAGCGTCACGTACATGCCGACCAGCCAGAAACCGGCCAGTCGACCCTGTGCCACCAGCCCATGCATCAAGGCGATGCCGGCCAGGACGAGCACCAGGCTGGACGCAGAAGCCAGGACGATGAACTGCGGGCCGATGAACGGACCCAACACCATCGCGGCAACCAGAGCCAGCATGACTGCCCGCGGCAACTTCAGGGCGCGAAACTCGCGACCGAAGCCTCCAGGGTTGTACAACGCTGCTTGCCAATAACGCGCAAGCATCAAAGCCAGCACGCTGAACAACTGCAGCATCACTGCTGTGGAAGCGACCAGCACAGGGCCGATCAGCTCACCGGGAATGACTGGCTTGCCTTCGACTTGCGGCAGCGCTTCGGAAAGCGCCTTGGCCAACACCTCGAAGGTTTCGCGCAGCACCGCGTCCAGGATGAGGCTGTAGACCAACCCCAACACAACACTGGACAACAACACCCGGCTCCAGGAATGCCCGGCACGCAACAAGGCGGCCAGCCCCAATGTTCCCAACAGCACCAGCAAGGTGCTTGGATCACCAAAGGCCCAAATGGCCACCGCCGGCAAAAGGCCGAAAGCGATGACCGTTGAAGCGTCCTTGAACCCGCGCCGCAGCAGCACAAGGCTCCCGGCAGCGGCACTCAACCAGAACAGCAGCGGTAATACTGCACTCACGACCACCACCAGGGTGGCCTGCACACGACCGCGCATGATGAAATCAGCCAACGCTCGCATGCTTATCCCTTACTACTTGTCGACGACCCGGTCTCAGCGGCCGTGGCTGTCGGTGTAGGGCAGCAGGGCCAGGAAGCGGGCGCGCTTGATAGCGGTAGCCAGCTGACGCTGATAACGAGCTTTGGTACCGGTGATACGGCTTGGAACGATTTTGCCGGTTTCGGATACGTAAGCTTTCAGGGTGTTGAGATCTTTGAAGTCGATCTCTTTCACGTCTTCAGCAGTGAAGCGGCAGAATTTACGACGACGGAAGAAACGTGCCATGTAATAGGCTCCTCAAAAGGTCCGTGGATTACTCGTCAGCGTTATCGCTGGAGTCGCTGTCATTGCTGTCGTCGCCTTCGGCGGAGTCAGCATGCTCAGGACGCTCACGACGCTCACGGCGCTCGCTGCGGTTCTCTTCGGCCTTCAGCATCTCGGACTGACCGGTTACGGCTTCGTCGCGACGGATGACGAGGTTACGGATCACGGCATCGTTGTAGCGGAAGTTGTCTTCCAGCTCGGCCAGGGCCTTGCCGGTGCACTCAACGTTCAGCATCACGTAGTGAGCCTTGTGAACATTGTTGATTGCGTAGGCCAGTTGACGACGGCCCCAGTCTTCCAGGCGGTGGATCTTGCCACCATCTTCTTCGATCAGCTTGGTGTAACGCTCAACCATGCCGCCGACTTGCTCGCTCTGGTCCGGGTGAACCAGGAAGATGATTTCGTAATGACGCATGAATGCTCCTTACGGGTTAGTAGTCTGCCAGCGTATCTGGTCAGACAAGGAGTGAATGACACTGTATGTCTTGCCATGGAGGGGAGGCACATGCGCGCCTGCCAGCTCGGCAAGGGGCGCAATTGTAGAGAAGGCGGTGCGCACAAGCAAGGTGATTGGCGATTATTTGAACAGCCGGAAACACTTTAGCCTGGGCGCCCCCTATCGCCGGCACGCCGGCTTCCAGCGAATCACCACAGCCATTGAACCTTGCGTGGTTCCTGCGGGAGCTGGCTTGCCGGCGACTGGGCCATTACAGGCGACAGATCAGCGCTTGGCCTGACGCTGGCGCACTGCCTCGAACAGGCAAACGCCAGTAGCCACCGAAACGTTCAGACTGCTGACGCTGCCCGACATTGGCAACTTGACCAGGAAATCGCAATGCTCACGGGTCAGTCGGCGCATGCCCTTGCCTTCTGCGCCCATGATCATCACCAACGGGCCGGTCAGGTCCTGCTGATAGATCTCCTGCTCGGCCTCACCGGCCGTACCCACCACCCACAGACCACGCTGCTGAAGCTTCTCCAGGGTACGCGCCAGGTTGGTCACGGCCACCAGCGGAATCACTTCCGCAGCGCCGCAGGCCACCTTGCGCACGACCGGTGTCAGCGTCGCGGATTTATCCTTGGGCACGACCACTGCCGTAGCCCCGGCAGCATCGGCGGTGCGCAGGCAGGCACCGAGATTGTGCGGGTCGGTGACACCGTCCAGCACCAGGATCAGCGGTGGCGTTTCGGTGCGCTCGAGCAACTCCTCGAGCATCAATTCGCCCCACACCTGGCTCGGGCTGACCTCGGCAACCACGCCCTGGTGCACGCCCTCGACCCAGGCATCGAGCTCACGACGCTCGGCCTGCCCAACCTGCACACGGTTTTCTGCGGCCAGTGCCAGCAACGCCTGAATGCGTGGCTCGCTGCGCCCTTCCGACAGCCAGATCTGCTTGACCCGCTTCGGATGGTGCTGCAGAAGCGCCTGCACGGCATGCACACCGTAGATTTTTTCCAGCTGACTCATGACTTGTTCTTGCTCTTGCGTGGCGCGCCGGATTTCGGCGGGCCTTTACGGTGCTTGGTGGGCTTGCCGGAGGGCTTGCCGCCTTTGTCCGACTTGCTGCCGGCGTTGCCGCCAGTGCGCGCGTCGGTCATCAGCGCCTTCTTCATTTCGCGGCTTTTGCGCACTTCGGCATTACGCTGCACAGCGTCTTTCGGGAAGTATGCCTCGGCGGTCTCGCTCTTGCGGCTGCGCGGTTTCGGTGTGGCCCTGGCCTCCACCGCCGGCTGCTGCTCGGCTTTTTCGGCGGCCGGTGCGGCGCCACGACCCTTGCGGCCAATCGGCGCAGCGAGTTGCTGCTCGGACACTTCGAAGTCGATCTTGCGCTCGTCGAGGTCGACGCGCATGACCTTGACCTCGATGGTGTCGCCCAGACGGAAGCTGCGCCCGGTACGTTCACCCGCCAAGCGGTGATGCACGGGGTCGAAGTGGTAGTAGTCACCCGGCAGCGCACTGACGTGCACCAGGCCTTCGACGTAGATATCGGTCAGCTCGACAAACAGCCCGAAACCGGTGACCGCGGTGATCACACCCGGGAAGGTCTCGCCCACGCGGTCCTTCATGAACTCGCACTTGAGCCAGTTGACGACGTCACGGGTGGCTTCGTCGGCACGGCGCTCGGTCATGGAGCACTGCTCGCCGAGCTGGTCGAGGGTATTCACGTCGTACGGATAGATACGCGCCTTGGGAATGCTCATGGCGCCGGCACGCTTGACGTGCGGAGTATCGACCTTGGAACGGATGATGCTGCGGATGGCGCGGTGCACCAGCAGGTCCGGGTAACGACGGATCGGCGAGGTAAAGTGCGTGTACGCCTCGTAGTTCAAACCGAAGTGGCCGTTGTTGTCGGTGCTGTACACCGCCTGGCTCAGCGACCGCAGCATCACCGTCTGGATCAGGTGGAAGTCCGGGCGCCCGGCAATGCTTGCAAGTAGTGCCTGGTAGTCCTTGGGCGACGGGTCCTTGCCTTTGTGCAGGCTAAGGCCCAGCTCGCCGAGGAAGGCACGCAGCTTTTCCAGGCGCTCCGGTGGCGGGCCATCGTGCACGCGGTACAGCGCCGGCACGCCATGCTTGTTGAGGAACTCGGCCGTGGCGACGTTGGCCGCCAACATGCATTCCTCGATAAGCTTGTGGGCATCGTTGCGCACGGTCGGGCGGATTTCCGCGATCTTGCGCTCTTCACCGAAGATGATGCGGGTTTCCTGGGTTTCGAAGTCGATGGCGCCGCGGGCGTGACGGGCATCGAGCAGCACCTTGTACAGGTTGTACAGGTTCTTCAGGTCCGGCAGGACCTCTTTGTACTCCTCGCGCAGCGCCTTGCCCTCACGGGTACGGGCGTGTTCGAGCATGCTGCTGACCTTGTTGTAGGTCAGACGGGCATGGGAGTGGATGACCCCTTCGTAGAACTGGTAGTCGACCATCTGGCCGGCCTTGTTCATGGTCATTTCGCAGACCATGGCCAGGCGATCGACGTGCGGGTTCAGCGAGCACAGGCCGTTGGACAGTTCCTCGGGTAGCATCGGGACAACACGCTCGGGGAAGTACACCGAGTTGCCGCGCTGCTGCGCCTCGACATCCAGGGCAGAGCCCAGACGCACGTAGCTGGACACGTCAGCGATGGCCACATAGAGGCGCCAGCCACCGGAGAACAGCCGCAGCTTGCCAAGCGGCTCACAATAAACAGCGTCGTCGAAGTCGCGGGCATCCTCGCCGTCGATGGTGACGAAGGGCAAGTGGCGCAGATCGATACGCTTTTCCTTGTCCTTCTCTTCGACATCGGAGCGGAACTTGCGGGCTTCCTTGATCACGTCCTGGGGCCAGACGTGCGGGATGTCATAGCTGCGCAGGGCAACATCGATTTCCATGCCCGGCGCCATGTAGTTGCCGATCACTTCGACCACATCGCCTTGTGGCTGGAACCGCGGGGTTGGCCAGTGGGTGATCTTGATCTCGACGAACTGGCCGATCTTGGCGCCACCGTTACGGCCCGCAGTCACCAGCACTTCCTGCTGGATCTTCGGGTTGTCCGGTGTCACGTAACCGATGCCGCCTTCTTCGAAGTAGCGGCCGACCACGCTTTCGTGGCCGCGGGAAATGACCTCTACCAGCACACCTTCACGGCGGCCACGGCGGTCGAGCCCCGAGACACGCGCCAGGGCACGGTCGCCGTCGAATACCAGGCGCATTTGCGATGGGCTGAGGAACAGGTCGTCGCTGCCATCGTCAGGAATAAGGAAACCGAAACCATCGCGGTGGCCGGAGATACGGCCGCAGATCAGGTCCAGTTTGTCTACCGGGGCATAGGTGCCGCGCCGGGTATAGATAAGCTGGCCGTCACGCTCCATGGCGCGCAGGCGACGGCGCAGGGCTTCGATCTGGTCTTCTTCGTAAAGACCGAACTCGGCCGCCAGCTCCTCGCGCGCGGCCGGTTCGCCACGGTCGGCAAGGCGCTGCAGGATCAGCTCACGGCTGGGGATAGGGTTGTCGTATTTTTCCGCTTCGCGAGCGGCCTCGGGATCGAGGGATTGCCAATCGGCCATCAGAAGGGGTTCACCTTGGGGTATATAGATATGAATTCTGGCATAGGCCTATTGAAACCGGAAATGTCGGGCTTGGACAGCCCCAGCAGCATGTCCGCAGTGCGGCAATAGGCGTGTGGAATCAACAAGTTGAATTTTTTGAAATTTTTTTTGATCAAGGGCTTTACAGCCCCTGGGAGCGTCCGTATAGTGCGCACCACAACGACGGACAACCCCGAAGTTGTAGTAGAGATGAACGGCGCTGTAAAGCATCTTTTTATCTCGAATGTGTGCCCAGGTGGCGGAATTGGTAGACGCGCTGGTTTCAGGTATCAGTGACCGCAAGGTCGTGGAAGTTCGAGTCTTCTCCTGGGCACCAAGTATTTCAAGTAACAGATGACCAAGGATCTGTTACTACTGTGTGAAAGCGAACGATAGTCGCCTTCATCAGATGATGTAAAGCTTTGCCCAGGTGGCGGAATTGGTAGACGCGCTGGTTTCAGGTATCAGTGACTTAACGGTCGTGGAAGTTCGAGTCTTCTCCTGGGCACCATTCAAAAAACCCACTAGCTTGCTAGTGGGTTTTTTCTTGCCTGCGTTTTTTGTGTCACCCTCCCCTCCATGGCCAGCCATCCGACGATGGGCTAACCATGAATTTCTCGTCACACGGCCACTTGAGAAACGATTTCGTTTACCATTGTTTCCAAATATGTAGCCGTAAGCGAGGAAGTACCCGCATGACGATCCGTCCGCAACCGCTGATGCGCACCTTGGCCGCCGCTGTCCTTAGCCTGGTGATGGGCGCTCCGGCCGCCATGGCAGACGACCCGGTCACTCTGACCATGTACAACGGTCAGCACAAGGAAATCGGCGAAGCTATCGCCAAAGCCTACGAGGCCAAGACCGGCATCCATATCAATATCCGCAAAGGCAGCAGCAACCAGCTGGCCAGCCAGATCATCGAGGAAGGCGACCGCTCGCCGGCCGACATCATCTACACCGAAGAATCACCGCCCCTGAACAATCTGGGCGAACTGGGCTTGCTGGCGAAGATCGATGACGCCACGCTGAACATGCTGCCCAAGGAATACGTTGCCGCCAACGGCTCCTGGATGGGCGTGACCGCACGCACCCGTGTGGTGGTGTTCAATCCGAAGAAGATCGATGAGAAAGACTTGCCGCAATCGGTAATGGATTTCGCCAACCCCGAGTGGGACGGCAAGGTCGGCTTCGTACCAACCAGCGGTGCATTCCAGGAGCAGGCCGTGGCCATCCTCAAGATGCACGGGCGTGATGCTGCCGAAGAGTGGCTGACCGGCCTGAAAGCCTTCGGCAAGACGTACACCAACAACATGGTCGCCCTCAAGGCCGTGGAAAAAGGCGAAGTCGCTGCCGTGCTGGTGAACAACTACTACTGGTACGCCCTGGAGCGCGAGCGCGGCAAGCTCGATTCGAAGCTGTATTACCTGGCAGACGGCGATGCCGGTGGCCTGGTGACCATCTCCGGCGCCGCAGCGGTCAAGGCCAGCAAGCACCCGAAAGAAGCGCAGGCCCTGCTCAACTGGATGGCCAGCGAGGAAGGTCAGCGTGTGATCACCCAGACCACTGCTGAATACCCACTGCACAAAGGCATGGTCTCCGACCGTGGCCTGAAGCCGTTCGAAGACCTGCGCCCGCCGAAAATCTCGCCGGCCGACCTGGGCAATGCCGAGGAAGCGCTGGAGCTTGAACGTGAGGTCGGCCTGCTCTGATGACCGCCGCCCTGTCCGAACCGGTGCCGGTACGCTTCGTACCGCGCCGCAAGCGCCCCTCCATCTGGGTGGTGCTGCCCGTACTGTTTCTGGTGGCGATGAGCTTGCTGCCATTGCTGTACGTCGCGATGAAAGCCTGGGAAGCCGGCTGGCGAGAAGCCTTGCACCTGCTCTGGCGCCCGTTCGTCTGGGGCCTGATGCGCAACACCCTGATGCTGATGGTCGGGGTGACGGTGACGTGCATTGTGGTTGGCCTGGCGCTGGCATGGCTGCTCGAACGCAGCAACCTGCCGGGCCGTCGGCTGTGGGGCGTAGTGCTATGCCTGCCCTTCGCCGTGCCCTCGTTCGTCAGCAGCTTTACCTGGGTGTCGCTGAGCTCGGACTTCGAGGGGCTGGGCGGAGCTATCCTGGTAATGGCCCTGTCCAAATACCCGCTGATATTCCTGCCGGTGGCCGCCACCCTGCGCAACCTCGACACTTCGCTTGAAGAGTCGGCGCGCACCCTGGGCTGCAGCCGCTGGGGCGTTTTCACCAAGGTCACCCTGCCGCTGCTGTGGCCGTCGATGCTCGGCGGCGCATTGCTGATCGCCCTGCACATGCTGGTAGAGTTCGGCGCGTTGTCGATCCTGGGCCTGCAGACCTTCACCACGGCGATCTACCAACAGTTCGAGCTGGAGTTCAGCAACGCCAACGCCGCCATGCTCTCGGCGGTACTGCTGGCACTGTGCCTGGTGATGCTCTGGCTGGAACTGAAGGTGCGCGGCAAGGCCCGCCACGTACGCATCGGTCAGGGCGTGGCACGCCGCGCGCAGCCGGTACGCCTGGGTAGCTGGGCGCCGCTGGCGCAGCTGTTCTGCCTGGGCCTGGCGATACTGGGCAGCGGTATTCCACTGGCCATGCTCGGTTACTGGCTGAGCGTGGGGTCTTCGGCGGCGTTCCCGGTGGCGGAGATTTCTAAGGCGCTGCTGACCTCCCTGTCGGTGTCACTGGGCGGCGCCGGCTTCTGCGTGCTGCTGGCGTTGCCGGTCAGCTTCCTGGTGGTGCGCTACAAAGGCCGCCTGGCGCTCTGGGCCGAGCGTCTGCCCTACCTTCTGCATGCCCTGCCCGGCCTGGTGATCGCCCTGACGCTGGTAGTGTTTTCCCTGCACTACGTGCCGGCGCTGTACCAGACTACTGCATTGCTGCTGCTGGCCTATGCGCTGTTGTTCTTGCCTTTGGCGCAGGCCCCGGTGCGCACTGCGTTGAACAAGGCATCGCCAACCCTGGAAGAAGCGGCCCGCACCCTGGGTGCCAGCAGTTTCGCGGCGTTCTGCCGGGTGACCTTGCCGATCATCTTCCCGGCGCTAGCGGCGGCGTTTGCCCTGGTGTTCCTCGACGCCATGAAGGAGCTGACTGCTACGTTGCTGCTCAGCCCGACCGGTATGACCACCCTGGCTACCGAGGTTTGGGCGCATACCGCCAACGTCGAGTTCGCAGCGGCGGCGCCTTATGCGGCGTTGTTGATTGTGGTTTCGGGGCTGCCGGTGTATCTGCTGACTACGCGGATGTATCTGAACAAGGCGTGAGAACCTGTCCAGGCTGCCGAACAGCCTGGACCGTCACTAGGCGCTGTACACACAAAAAGGCTATCACCAATATCAGGGGCAAACGCTTGCCGCGGCCTGCACAAGTCACTTCCTGGACATGATCCGCAAGACCCGCAGAAACAGATTGATAATGTCTAGATAAAGCGAGGCGGCGCTGTCGATTGCATTATCCACGGTACGCTCGATTTGGTTCGCACGTCCCCAATCCACCCCAATATAACCACAGAAGATAGCTGCAACGATCCAATCCATTGCCGCCAGGTGGGTGCCGAACAACAGGGCTTGCCCCAACTCGACGACAATAGTAATTACCAAGGCAATGAACAGTGACGCTTCGATACGCTTGAAGAAGCCGGGAAACACCGTACCCAGCAGCATCATGCCCACGGTCAGCCAAGCGGTCGTTTGCGCTGCCTGCACGATGTTTTCATGCGAATAGTCCGGTAGGACGACGACAAGCAGCAAGCTGATCGGAAGCACGATCAGGTTATATCCAAGAAAGCTGTACAGCGGTTTTTCAGATTTGAAGATGATGGCGACACCCGTCATCGCCGTGATCATGTAACCCACCAAGAACAGCAGCATGGGTATGGCCCGAACAATCTCAGCTGGCACCGTGGCTACCAGATACCAGTTGACGGCAAAGCCCCACAGCAGTACGGCGCCGAGGATCAGATTGTAGGTATTGGCAGAAATCTGATGATTGGTTCCGACTCGGTTGAAAGTTTCGTTTTCCAGCATGTTCGCTGCGCTCCTGGATACTGCCTCTATAAATTTCAATCAGAATGACGTTGCTCGAACACCCCATGACCACCGAGCTTCTAATTGTAGACACCCGCGACACCCACCATCCCGCCAACATTCGCCGCCACCTAATTAATACTCACTCATACAGACAAAAATTAAAAATGAGATGACCATAAGATTCCACAGCACAACCAATAGACACCGCATCGCCACCGGAAAACTATCTACCTCTCGTGAATCAACCAGCCCTCTATACACAAATATCTTTGGCATAGTCAGCAATATCGAGACCGTACAAATCCGCATGACACGCCCAATCAAGCCCGCCCGCGAATATAGGTTTTTATTCCCCATCACAAAACTAGAGTTGGAAAGCATGGATTCTATGAGCTCTAGATGACGATACGACAAATACACCAACACCAAGAGCGACAGGACCGCCAAAACAAAACACCCCAACCCAACCAGATCCACTACAGTAATAGTCATGGGTTTAGACTACGATAAAGTACGTCACCAAAATATTCTCCGCCTTGTCCACCTTTTTCCCCACCAATCCTGCCACCTACAGTCCCACCCAATACAGCACACGCTAATGCACCACTGCCTCCAGTAGGAATACCCAACACCGCCGCGCACACCGCTGCAGCGATAGCACCTCCAACCGCTCCCCCAACGGTGCTGCCGCCAACGCTACCTATCAAAGCCCCCCTTCGACATACCTGGCTCGCGTGCACTCATCTTCTCAAGGTGCCTGACGATAAAGGCGCTTGATCGGGCTGAACGATGTTCAGTGGTTGATGAGAGGTACGTATCAGGGCGCGCAGGTGTTAGCCTCGAGCAGCCTGGACTTTCGAACTACACATATGAGCTTACCTCCAGTACTCTATCCAAATAAAAAACAGAACAATCAGTGCAATCAGCAAAATTTGTATAATCCACAAGCGCACTAACAGCCTCTGCAGGTCGATGGGAACCTTAGTAACCTCATCGTTATCTAACAGACCCTTTCGAACGCTAAAATATTTCATAGATAGCATTGCAGAAACTGACCCTAACCGCATGACTTTCCCGAGCAACCCCGCATGAGAATATATTTCTCTATTCACAGCCACCATTCGGCTATTTGACAAGATTGATTCGATACGATCCAAATATCGATACGCAACAAATACCCACACACCAACCATCAAAAACGGCGAAATAATTACAATCACACCAAGCACCGCCAAGTGTAAATTACTCATCGCACTGCCTCATACAAAATCTCCCCCACTCTTTCTCCCAATACCTCACCAAACTCACCGCCAGCAATACCTCCAGCCGCACCCCCCAATACTACGCATGCGAAAGTTGCCGTTCCACCGGTGGGAATACCTACAGCAACACATGCTATTGGCCCCAATACTCCCCCGACAGATCCACCAAGTCCTCCCAGCCCCAAGCCCGCAACTAGCGAACTCCTCTCGACATACTCAGCCTTTCTACACTCTTCCTCCCGCCCAAGCACGCAAGCGTTACGAATTGACAGTTCGGTTGACGCCACATCAAGCGCCACCCCTAAATACGTACCTTTTTTAACCCAACTAGCCGCCTTCGCCACCCCAGATATTTTTTCTGCATACCCTTTAATTTCACCACTGTGAAGAAATCTTTTGGTAGATATATCCAGCGCACGCTTGACCTTACCCCGATTGCGCAGCCCTGCCCCATACGCCGCCATACTGTCTAGCTGCGCCTTCAACTTTAAAAACAGCACTGTGCGCTTCGAGTAGAATTCATCACGAGCTTTCAACGTGCCTTGATGCAAATAAACTCGGTGTAGCTGCTCTATCTCCTCTAGCGTTTTCTTGATAGCTTCAAGATGCTTACCCCAAGCGGCACTAGCTGTACCACCGCCGATGGAAGCACGGGCCAGCAAGCTCTGCAGCAGCTCAAAATTCTCCAGAAGGAAACCGTCAAACCCACCGCCATTAAATTCAATGTCAAGGTGTATACCTAACGCCTTACCCATGAGAAATGCCTCATGGGCAGTACAGGACGGCGTGCTTGGGTCACCCACAATTATCAGTTCGCCAGGGAAAACAACAGTGTTGACGATATGCGCATTCAACACATCAAATTTGGCCCGCTGATTGGCCGACATCGGCGTATCGGCCTTCAGCGACTCATATGACTGCGCATGCGAATTGATGAAGCTGCGTGCCTCGGACATGGTCGCACCTCACGCATACTTTTTGTTGTTGATACGGTCCCATCCACCCGTCACGTTTCCACCGGCACTGCCGTCGAGGCGCTTCTGCCGCGTGTAGGTGGTTTTGATCCGCCCGTAGTTGAGCTGTACGACCTCCATCGGCACACCGGAACTGGCGCTCTGGGCGTAGTCAGCGATGATCACTTCTTCGAGCACGACTTCGTAGTACTTGAGCTTGTCGGTACCGGCGCGACACACCACCAGCTTCACTTCCTTCAGGTGCTGGCCCGCACAACTGGCTTCAAGAAGCTTGCAGCTGGCACTGTCCAGGTATTTGGTGAAGGTGAAATTGGTGAGGGTGGTGCGCCCTGAAGATGCGCCACCCGCAGAACTTGCGGTGGCAGAGGTGCTTTGGCTGGCACCGAATTTGTAGCCGACGATTTCGATCCAGTTGGCGTATTGCTGGTCCAGCGCTTCGCCAGTGATTTCCGCGATGTGGATATAGGCGTCGAAAGCCATGTGTACCTCTCCCTGGTAACGATTGGTCTGAAAGCGACGGTGCTCGGACAGCGTCGATCTGACGTTGTTCCTCAAGAGGCGAAGCAGAGCATGCCGCCAGGCTTGAGGCCCAGTTGACACTAGCCGTACCTAACTGCAGACGCAATAGAACGCAGACGTTGGAGGTCAAATTAGGAAATAGCCTACAAATTTGACGATAAAGGCGCTTGATCGGGCTGAACCATGTTCAGTGGTTGATGAGAGGAACGTATCAGGGGGCGCAGGTGCTCGCCTCGACATCTCCAGCGTTTATGAAACCTAGCGCCGCGCGGGCGGGGCTCGGTCCCAAAGGCGCACAAAAAAACCAAATGCAAACAACCCGAGCCCACCTCGACTCAAGCCCTGAACTGCCCCAGGCTCGCCCGCAGCTGCGCCGCCAAGTCATCCAGCACCTTGCTGCTTGCTGTGGTCTGCATCACCACTTCTGCCGAACGCTCTGCCTGGGCATGAATATTCTCAACCCGTCCACGCACCGCCTGGGCGCCATGTGCCTGCTGTTCTGCCGCCCGAGTCGCCAGGCCGATCGCCGCATGCACCTGCTCCACCGCCGCCTGCACCGACTGCTGCCGGCGCTCGTTATCGCGCAGCACTCGCAGGCCTTCGCTGGCCTTCAAGCCAGCCTGGCCGATGGTTGTCACGGCCTCCTTGGCGCCCTTCTGCAGCGCCGCGATATGCGCCTGGATGTCGCCGGTAGAGCTTTGCGTCTTGCTCGCCAATGCCCTCACCTCATCGGCCACCACCGCAAACCCGCGCCCGGTCTCACCGGCTCTTGCGGCTTCAATGGCTGCGTTGAGCGCCAGCAGGTTGGTCTGCTCGGCGATACCGTGGATCACGGTCAGCACCACTTCGATCTGCTCGCTCTGCTTGGCCAGCCGCTCGATTACCTGCGAGCCGGTTTCGACCTGACCTGCCAGGTTCTCGATCATGCCGGCAAGTTGCGTCGAAGCGCGGCTGTTCTCATCGGTCGCCTGGCGGATATCAACCACCTGCTGCAGCGCCGCCTGCATGGCCTGGCTTTCCGCCTGAGCCTCATCAGCCATGCTCGACAGATCGCGCAGGCTGGCGGCCACTTCGTCGCGTTGCAGCGCTGCGGCAGCATCGGCGCCTGCATTGCGCTGCGTCATGCTGCCGATCTCGATACCTGTACGCTGTGCCACTTCGCCCGCCTCGCGGACAATCGGCTGCAACTTGTCGACGAAGCGATTGACCGCCGAGGCCATGTCGCCTATCTCGTCGCGACTGTCGAGGTTGACGCGCTTGGTCAGGTCACCTTCGCCTGCAGCCAAATCGTTGAGCGCAGTAATCAGCAGGCGCAGCTTGCTGAGCACGCGGCGGCCTAGCACCAGGGCCACTACCAGCAACACGCCAACCCCCACCACCACAAGGCCCAGCCCGATGCGCCAACGCAGCTCTGCCGCAGCGTCGCGCACGGTTTGTGCGGTATTGGCCTGCATCGCTGTAGCACTGCCCTGTGCGGTTTCCAGGCGCTCGCGCAAGGCCTTGCCACTGTCGGCTGCGGCAGCACCGAGGCTGTCGCCCACCAGTTGTTCACCGCTGGTGATCAAGGCAGCGAAGCGCTGGTCCAGGGCTTTGAGTTCCTGATCGACACCGGCAGTGGATACCCCCATCAGCACCTTGCCGATTTCCGCGCCGTTGGGGCTGATCGAGGCCTCGACGAAGTACACCGAAGGGTCGCGGCGAGCGGCATCCAGTACCTTGTCCAATGCCCGTTCACCCTGGCCCTTTTCCATCAAGGCCTGGTTGATCGGATTCTGCCGGTTCAGGTAGCGGGTCAGGTGCTGACCCTGGGCGTCGTCATAGATCACGAACAGTACGTTGGGGTTGCGCTGGGCCCGACGTGCGAAGTCGGATAGCACTGGCACATCGTTGTCCCAGATAGCCCGCGGCGCGACCGATGCCAGCAGTTGGGCCATGTCGTTGGCGGAGTCCTTGAGGTTCTTTTCCAGCGTAGTGCGCAGTTGCTGCTGCTCGCTTTGCAGGCGCTCGGACAGCCCGGCGCTAAGGCGCTGTCGTGTACTGCTGGAGAGGCTGTCCAGACCGGCGCGTACGTCCTGCCCTGCTTGCTCAAGTTCGCTGGCGAGCTTACGGCTATCGCTGCCCAGGCGCTCGCCCAGGTCGGCTTCAAGGGCGGTGACAGTGCTTCGGGTCAGCGCAACGGCAACCACTACCTGCACCAAAAGAGCGATACCAAGGGCAACAAACACAGGCCGCAAGAGGCGGCTTCGTAACAGTGAGAGGATGGCAGACACGGTGAAACCCTCGTGCTTTCTGGCGCCACTATTTTGATGGCATCTACAGAAACTTCTTACAGCAAGGGTTGTGCCGGACACAGCAGGGATAAACGCCAAGGTTAAGCAGTGCCATTGTCAGCACCGAGCAGATGCAAAAACGCCGCGCTCCCTTTCAAGAGCGCGGCGTCAGATCAGCCAGGGGGCAGATCAGGCGAACGGATGACGCAGCACGATGGTCTCGTTGCGGTCCGGGCCGGTGGAGATGATATCGATCGGCGCGCCGGTCAGCTCCTCGATGCGCTTGATGTAAGCGCGGGCAGCCGCTGGCAGCTCTTCCAGGGTCTTGGCACCCAGGGTCGACTCGCTCCAGCCTGGCATCTCTTCATACACCGGCTCCAGGCCGATGTAGCTGTCAGCGTCCGACGGTGCGTCGATGACCGCGCCGTTCTCGTTCTTGTAGCCGACACAGATGTTGATGGTTTCCAGGCCGTCCAGTACGTCCAGCTTGGTCAGGCAGATGCCCGAGATGCTGTTGACGTCGATGGCGCGACGCAGAATGACGGCATCGAACCAGCCGCAACGACGGGCACGGCCGGTGGTCGAACCGAACTCGTGGCCACGCTTGGCCAGGGTGGCGCCAGTCTCGTCGAACAGTTCGGTCGGGAACGGACCGGAACCGACGCGAGTGGTGTAGGCCTTGGTGATGCCGAGGATGTAGTCCAGGTACATCGGACCAACGCCGGAACCGGTGGAGATACCGCCAGCAGTGGTGTTGGAGCTGGTGACGTACGGGTAGGTACCGTGGTCGATGTCCAGCAGCGAGCCCTGGGCACCTTCGAACATGATGTCCTTGCCAGCGCGACGCAGGTTGTGCAGCTCGGCGGTGACATCGAGCATCATCGGCTTGAGCTGCTCGGCGTAAGCCATGCACTCGTCCAGGGTCTGCTGGAAGTCGATGGCCGGCTCTTTGTAGTAGTTCACCAGCTGGAAGTTGTGATAATCCAGCAGCTCACCCAGCTTGGCGGCGAAACGCTCACGGTGGAACAGGTCGCCAACGCGCAGGCCGCGACGGGCAACCTTGTCTTCGTAGGCTGGGCCGATACCACGGCCGGTGGTGCCGATCTTGGCTTCGCCACGGGCTTTCTCACGGGCCTGGTCCAGGGCCACGTGGTACGACAGGATCAGCGGAGCAGCCGGGCTGATGCGCAGGCGCTCACGGACCGGTACGCCCTTCTCTTCCAGCTTGGTGATTTCACGCATCAGGGCATCGGGCGCAACGACCACGCCGTTGCCGATCAGGCACTGCACGCCTTCGCGCAGGATGCCGGACGGGATCAGGTGCAAAACGGTTTTTTCACCGTTGATCACCAGCGTGTGGCCCGCGTTGTGGCCACCCTGGTAGCGCACTACGGCGGCAGCATGTTCGGTCAGCAGATCGACGATCTTGCCTTTGCCCTCATCACCCCACTGGGTGCCCAGGACGACGACATTCTTACCCATTACATTGGTCCTCATTCACGCAAACTTGGTTGCCGGCCTACTGCCGACGCAGAAACTCAATGGGTCAGCGGCAGAACCTGCCAGCGCCCGTCTTGCTGAATCAATTGCCGATCACAATCCGCCTCGAGAGCAGCACTCAACGGCTGGCCAGGCAGAGCCTGGACCACACGCTGGCCCTCGTTGCGCAACTGGCAGACCTGCTGCCAGAGGGCCGCGTCACCGCTGTCGGGCATCCAGATGCCGCCAGCTGGCAATACGACCTCCGCTCGCCCCAGTGTGACCAGGGTCTTCAAATCCGTGGAGAAACCGGTGGCCGGGCGTGCCCGACCGAAATCTGCGCCGATGTCGTCGTAGCGCCCGCCCTGGGCGATCGATTGACCTTCGCCAGGCACGAACACGGCGAACACCACACCGGTGTGGTAGTTGTAGCCACGCAACTCGCCAAGGTCGAAGTACAGCGGCAGCTCCGGATAGCGCGACGCCAGGCGATCAGCGATCGCCAACAGGTCGTCAAGCGCCGCCAGCACGCTGGCCGGGGCACGACCCAAGCGCACACGGGCTTCGGCCAGCACTTCGCGGCCACCGCACAGCTCGACCAGAGCGCGCAGCATGTTGCCCAGGTCCTTCGGCAAGTCGGCAGTCAGTGCCTGCACTTCATCGACCGACTTGCGCTGCAGGGCATCGAACAGCTGCTGTTCGACTGCGCCGGACAAGCCGGCGGCGCGCGCCAGGCCACGGTAGATACCGACATGACCGAGGTCCATGTGCACATCCGCGACGTCGGTCAGCTGCAGCGTGGCGAGCATCAGGCTGATGACTTCGACATCACTGGTAGGGCTGGCATCGCCGTACAGCTCGGCACCCAGCTGGATCGGGCTGCGCGAAGTGGACAGCGCACGCGGTTGGGCGTGCAGCACACTGCCGGCATAGCACAGGCGGCTCGGGCCTTCGCGGCGCAGGGTGTGGGCGTCGATGCGCGCCACCTGCGGGGTAAAGTCGGCACGGAAGCCCATCAGGCGACCGGACTGCGGGTCGACCACCTTGAAGGTGCGCTGATCCAGGTCCTGGCCGGCGCCGGTAAGCAGCGACTCCAGGTACTCGATATGCGGGGTGACGACCAGTTCGTAGCCCCAACTCTGGAACAGGTCCAACACCTGACGACGCGCGATCTCGATACGCGCAGCCTCAGGTGGCAGTACTTCCTCGATGCCATCTGGCAGTAGCCAGCGGTCTACCGTTGCCATTACGCCATTTCCCCTCTGGTCCGGGCGGCTTGCCTGCAGGCGAGCCGTCAGTAAAGCAGGCATTGGCGCACAGCAGCAGGCAGCACTGATCCCAGCGCCGCCACCGTACCCAATACCCTCGAATTGCCTTGCGAACTGACCAAACCGTCAACTGGCGCTTTGCCAATCAACCTTGCAGACGCAAAAAAGCCGGGAAATTTCCCGGCTGCCTCATCATACACCCCTTTTGAATCAGGGTGCACCCCGCCTGGTGTTTTAGCTGCCAGGCGGGGCATTTCCCGATCAGAGCATCAGGGCCTGCTCTTGTCCAGGAAGCGGAAGAACTCGTTCTTCGGATCCAGGACCAGGACATCGCTCTTGCTGGAGAAGCTCTCGCGGTATGCCTGAAGGCTACGGTAGAACGCATAGAAATCAGCGTCCTGGGTGTAAGCCTTGGCATAGATGGCGGCCGACTGGGCATCACCATCACCGCGGGTTTCTTCCGCTTCACGATAGGCTTCGGCCAGCAGCACGCGACGCTGACGGTCGGCATCCGCACGGATACCCTCTGCCAGCTCGTTACCCTTGGCGCGATGCTCGCGGGCTTCCCGCTCACGCTCGGTGCTCATACGGTCGAACACGCTGCGATTGACTTCTTTGGGCAGGTCGATGGCCTTGACGCGCACATCGACCACCTCGATACCCAGCTCCTTGTTGGCCATACGGTTCAGCGATGCAGTGATGTCAGCCATCAGCGCGTCACGCTCACCGGAAACCACTTCGTGCAGGGTACGCTTACCGAACTGGTCACGCAGGCCGCTTTCCAGGCGACGAGACAGACGTTCATCGGCGATCTGCTTGAGGCCGGAAGTCGCGGTATAGAAACGCTCGGCATCCTGAACGCGCCACTTGGCGTAGGCGTCGACCATCACCGCTTTCTTCTCCAGGGTCAGGAACCGCTGGGTCGGGGCGTCGAGGGTCATCAGGCGGGCGTCGAACCTGCGAACCTGGTTCACATAAGGAATCTTCACATGCAGGCCAGGCTGGACATCCGCCTGGACCACACGGCCGAATTGCAGCAGTACCGCACGTTCGGTCTGGGCCACGATGTAGAAGCTGTTCCAGGCCACGACGGCCAGCACCACAGCTGCGATCAGGGCGATCAGCGATTTATTGCTCATCAGCGGCTCTCCCTAGTGCGCATCTGCTGCTGTTGCTGTTGCAGGTCCTGCGCCGCACGTGCGGCTGCATCATTGGCCGATGGCGACACACTGGTAGCCGGCGCGGACGCATTGCGGCCACCTTCGACCATCTTGTCCAGCGGCAGGTAGAGCAGGTTGTTCTGCCCGTCCTTGGTTGCCACCATGACTTTGCTCGTGTTGCTGTAGACCTCTTGCATGGTCTCCAGATACAGACGCTGACGGGTCACGTCCGGCGCTTTGCGGTACTCGGCGAGCAGCTTGGTGAAGCGGTCGGCCTCACCCTTGGCGCGGGCGATGACTTCGTCGCGGTAACCGTTGGCGTCCTCGATGATGCGCTGGGCCTGACCACGGGCTTCCGGCACCACGCCATTGGCGTAGGATTCGGCCTGGTTACGGGCACGCTGCTCGTCTTCGCGGGCACGGATCACGTCGTCGAAGGCTTCCTGCACTTCACGCGGGGCTGCCGCGCTCTGTACGTTGACCTGGGTGACAGTGATACCGGTACGGTAGTTGTCAAGGAAGCGCTGCAGGCGTTCGCGGATATCCACGGCCATCTGCTCACGACCCTCGGTCAACACCTGGTCCATCGAGGTGGAACCCACCACGTGGCGCAGGGCGCTTTCGGTGGCATGCTGCAGGCTCACCTCGGGCTGGTCGACGTTGAGCACGAAGTCCTGCAGGTTGGTGATCTTGTACTGGACGGTCAGTGGCACCTCGACGATGTTCTCGTCTTCGGTGAGCATCTGGCCCTGCTTGGTGTAGGCACGCTCACGCGTGACGTTTTCCATGTACTTGCGATCGATCGGCGGGAAGTAGATGTTCAGGCCGGGACCGACCGTTTCATAGTACTTGCCGAAGCGCAGCACAACGGCCTGCTCCTGCTCATCGACCACGTACACGGCGCTGTACAGCCAGATGGCAGCCAGTACCGCCAGGCCGATGCCCAGCAGGCCGTAGCCACCGCCCTTGCCGACATTGCGGTCACCGCCGCCACGTTTCTTGCCGCTGCCGAACATGCCGTTAAGGCTGTCCTGCAGTTTGCGGAAGGCCTCGTCCAGATCCGGCGGGCCTTTTTTATCGCCACCGCCGCCACCACCGCGGCGGCCGCCCCAGGGATCCTGATTGTTCGAGTTGCCACCCGGCTCGTTCCAAGCCATAGCGCTCTCCATCTGATAAAGCAAAGACGCGCCCACGGCGCGCCGTCCAATGCTACAGAATGCCTGCCACTGCTGCCCGACGACGTCGGCGGGCATTTATTGCAAAGTGTGTTGCTCGACAAACACTTGCGGCTCCATGCCTTCGCGGCTGACCAGGCGATTCAACTCGACCCTGGGCAATCGCACACTCAGCAGGCTGCGCCCTTCTTCGTCATGCTCTTCACTCTGCACCGCACCCAAGTCAAAGAATTGCGCGCGCAAGCGGGCAAAACGCTGCTCCAGGCACAGGGTACCGACAAAAAGATCATCCCCCAGCAACTCGGCAATGGCCTGACCGACCAGCTCCAGGCCACGGCCATCTCGAGCCGATACCCAGACCCGCTCCGGCTTGCCGTCGGCATTGCGCTGGATCTGCGGCTCGACATCTTCAAGCAAGTCGAGTTTGTTATAGACCTCGAGTATCGGCAAGCCTTCGGCACCGATCTCGCCCAATACTGCCAGCACCTGCTCGATCTGCTCCATGCGCTCAGGCTCATGGGCGTCGATCACATGCAGCAGCAGGTCGGAGTTGCTCGACTCTTCGAGCGTAGCCCGAAATGCCTCGACCAGCTTGTGCGGAAGGTGACGAATGAAGCCAACGGTGTCAGCCAGCACGATCGGCCCAAGGTCGTCGAGCTGTAGCCGGCGCAGGGTCGGGTCGAGGGTGGCGAACAATTGGTCGGCGGCGTACACATCGGATTCAGTCAGGGCGTTGAACAGCGTGGACTTGCCAGCGTTGGTGTAGCCCACCAGCGATACCGACGGAATATCCGCGCGCCGACGCCCCCGGCGAGCCTGCTCACGCTGGCTGCGAACCTTTTCCAGGCGTGACTTGATCTGGCGCAGGCGCACCCGCAACAGACGCCGGTCGGTTTCCAGCTGGGTTTCACCCGGGCCGCGCATACCGATACCACCCTTCTGACGCTCAAGGTGGGTCCAGCCGCGTACCAGCCGCGTGCTCATGTGCTCGAGCTGGGCCAGTTCGACCTGCAGCTTGCCTTCATGGGTACGCGCCCGTTGGGCGAAGATGTCGAGAATCAGCCCGGTACGGTCAAGCACGCGACACTCGAAGACTCGTTCGAGGTTGCGCTCCTGACTGGGTGTGAGGGTGTGATTGAAAATCACCAGGTCAACCTGTTCGGCTTTGACCAGGTCGCGCAATTCCTCGACCTTGCCACTGCCAATCAGGTATTTGGCGGTAGGCTGATGCCTTGCCACTGTGACCAGCGAGACGATGTCGGCTCCGGCCGACAATGCCAGTTCCTGAAACTCCTGCGGGTCTTCGCGCGCCTCAGGGTTCTGACCTTCCAAGTGAACGAGCAGCGCCCGCTCACCACCACCGTGGCGCTCAAAGAACAATGCAGGCTCCTATCAGGCGTTGCCTGGTTCGCTGTCGCCGTGTTCGGAATCGGACGGGCTTGGCAGGCGAACCGGACGGGCTGGAACCACGGTCGAAATCGCGTGCTTGTAGACCATCTGGCTGACAGTGTTCTTCAGCAGCACCACGAACTGGTCGAACGATTCGATCGAGCCCTGCAGCTTGATCCCGTTGACCAGATAGATCGAAACCGGGACCTTTTCTTTTCTCAAGGTGTTCAAGTAAGGGTCTTGTAGCGAATGCCCTTTTGACATATGCCGCACTCCTGTAAGGATAAATAGTAGAAAATCAAAAAAATCGATAAGTTAGGCCGCCCCTTCGGAAGAATAGACGGCAATCAGCAGGGACTCAGCTCAATATGGAGATGGCCCCAAGGTATTTCAAGGTGCGGGACAGATTGTCGCAGGCCAGACTGTCGAGCCAGTGCACGTCGGACCAACCGCGCAACCAGGTGAACTGCCGTTTGGCCAGCTGGCGAGTAGCAATGATACCGCGTTCTCGCATCTCATTCTCAGTCAGCTTGCCGTCGAGGTAGTCCCAGACCTGCCGATATCCCACTGCCCGTATAGACGGCAGCCCGGCGTGCAAGTCACTTCTGGCTCGCAGCGATCGGACCTCGTCGACGAAGCCCTGTTCCAGCATCTGCGAAAATCGTAACGCAATTCGCTGATGCAGAATGTGACGATCTGTAGGAGCAATCGCCAAACTCGCGACAGTATAGGGCAAATGCCCGCCAGCGCCTGCGTCTGCGCCGCTACTTTCCGCGAATTGACGCTGGCGATGGGTTGTCATGCTCTCGCCGCTCACCTGATAGACCTCCAACGCACGGATCAGGCGCTGCGGGTCGTTGGGGTGAATGCGTGCGGCCGACTCCGGGTCCACTTCGGCGAGCTGGCGGTGCAACTCGGCCAAACCCAGCGCCTGCGCCCGGGCCTCGAGTTCGGCACGCACCGCAGCGTCAGCCGGCGGCATGTCCGCCAGGCCATCGATCAATGCCTTGTAGTAGAGCATGGTGCCACCGACCAGCAGCGGGACTTTGCCGCGCGCGGTGATTTCGGCCATGGCCTGAAGGGCATCGGTGCGAAACTGCGCAGCCGAGTAGCTCTCGGCAGGGTCGCGAATATCGATAAGACGATGTGGATGGGCAGCCAATACCTCCCTGGAGGGCTTGGCGCTGCCGATGTCCATGCCGCGGTAGACAAGGGCAGAGTCGACGCTGATCAGCTCGCACGGCAGGACCTTGGTCAGCTCGATGGCAAGGTCGGTCTTGCCGGCCGCCGTCGGGCCCATGAGGAATATCGCTGGGGGCTTGCCGCTCATGTCATCGACCGCGCAGGAAAAGTTTGTCCAGGTCGTCCAGGCCCATCTGGGTCCAGGTCGGTCGGCCATGGTTGCACTGGCCGCTACGCTCGGTGTTTTCCATGTCGCGCAGCAGGGCGTTCATCTCAGGAATCGCCAGACGCCGGTTGGCACGCACGGCGCCGTGGCAGGCCATGGTACCGAGCAATTCGTTGAGGTGCGCCTGAATGCGATCGCTGGTGCCGTACTCCATAAGGTCGGCAAGCACATCCTGGACAAGACGATTGGCCTCGGCCTGCTTGAGCAGGGCAGGAATCTGACGGATCGCCAGCGTCTCCGGGCCCAGGCGTTGCAACTCGAAGCCCAGACGCTGGAACCACTGGGCATGCTCCTCGGCGCAATCGGCCTCGCGCTGGCTCAGCGCCAGTGACTCGGGCACAAGCAGCGGCTGGCCACTCAGACCCTCGCTGGCCATCGCCACCTTGAGCCGTTCATACATGATCCGCTCGTGAGCTGCGTGCATGTCGACCAGCACCAGGCCGGCAGCATTCTCGGCGAGAATGTAGATGCCTTTGAGCTGGGCCAGGGCGAACCCCAAGGGCGGGATGTCGCCCTGGCTCTGCGGCAACGTCGCAGGCGCAGCAGCGTCATCGTTCAGCGGCTTGTAGAACTCGCGGTAGACCGCCTGGGTCTCGGCAGCGGGCAACGGCTGTGATGGGCGGGGGGAGTACTGGTACTGGTAGCCTGCACCACTGCCACCGTTGGAAATCGAATGCTGGGGCACCTGGGGCTGTTCGAGCACCGGCGAGGCCAGGCGCATCTCGCCTTGCGGGCCGAATTCGCCCGCCTGTTGCCCCGTCGGGCGCGTGATCTCGGCAGCGGCAGCAGGCGCCGACGCCAGATGGTCTTCCGGACGCACGTCGGCCAGGGCACGGTGCAGCGTGCCATAGAGAAAATCGTGAACCGAACGCCCCTCACGGAAACGCACTTCGTGCTTGGTCGGATGCACGTTGACGTCGACGCCGTTGGGCTCAAGCTCAAGGAACAGTACGAACGTCGGGTGCCGGCCATTGAAAAGCACGTCGCGGTAGGCCTGGCGCACCGCATGGGCTACCAGCTTGTCGCGCACCGCACGGCCGTTGACGAAGAAGTACTGAAGGTCTGCCTGGCTGCGCGAGAAGGTCGGCAGGCCGACCCAGCCCCACAGGCGCAGGCCGTTACGCTCGACATCGATCGGCAGCGCCTGCTCCATGAAGCCCCCGCCACAAATGGCGCCAACACGCCGCGCACGGGCCGTTTCGTCATGCGCTTCGTGCAGGCTGAGGATGCTCTTGCCGTTGTGCCGCAGGTGGAAGGCCACATCGAAGCGGGCCAGGGCCAGGCGCCGGATGACTTCCTGCAGGTGATCGAATTCGGTCTTCTCGGCCTTGAGAAACTTGCGACGGGCCGGGGTATTGAAGAACAGGTCACGTACTTCCACCGAGGTGCCGACAGGATGCGCAGCAGGCTGCACACGCGGGGTCATGTCGCGACCTTCGGTCTCGACCTGCCAGGCTTCGCTAGCACTGGCGGTACGCGACGTCAGGGTCAGGCGCGCCACCGAGCTGATGGAGGCCAGGGCCTCGCCACGAAAGCCCAGGCTCAGCACACCTTCGAGGTCTTCCAGTTCGCGGATCTTGCTGGTCGCGTGTCGGGCCAGGGCCAATGGCAGGTCGTCGGCGGAAATACCGCTGCCGTCGTCGCGCACCCGCAACAACTTGACGCCGCCCTGCTCCACTTCGACATCGATGCGCCGGGCGCCGGAATCGAGACTGTTCTCCAGCAACTCCTTGGCCACCGAAGCCGGGCGTTCGACCACCTCACCGGCGGCAATCTGGTTGGCCAGCCGCGGACTGAGCAGCTGGATGCGCGAACCACCACTCATTGCTGCGAGGCCAGGGTCGTTGAGGGAATATTGAGGTGCTGGCCGACCTTCAGCTCATCGCTCTTGAGGCTGTTGGTGCTGCGCAGGCTAGCCACGCTGACCTGATAGCGCACGGCAAGCATCGCCAGGGTCTCGCCCGGGCGTACCGTGTGTTCACGTGGCCCTTGGGCGATCTTGCCGCTATCGCGCATCCAGGCGATGTAAGTACCAGGCGGCGGGTTCTGCTGGAAGTATTGGCGCACACCGGTATGGATCGAGCGGGCCAATGCCTGCTGATGGCTGCGCGTTGCCAGTTTGGCGGCTTCGTTGTTGTTGGAGATGAACCCGGTTTCGACCAGGATCGACGGGATGTCAGGCGACTTCAGTACCATGAAACCAGCTTGCTCCACGCGCTGCTTGTGCAGCGAAGTGATGCGCCCCATGTTGCCCAGCACTTTTTGCCCGACGTTGAGGCTGGAACTGAGCGTTGCGGTCATCGACAAGTCGAGCAACACGCCTGCGAGCATGCGGTCTTTGTCGTCGAGGCTGACGTTACCAGCACCACCGATCAGGTCGGAGCGGTTTTCCGCGTCGGCCAGCCAGCGGGCGGTCTCGGAAGTGGCGCCACGGTCGGACAGGGCGAACACCGAGGCGCCAAAGGCGGCCCGCGACGGTGCAGCGTCAGCGTGGATCGAGATGAACAGGTCAGCACCTTTCTTGCGGGCAATCTCGGTACGTTTGCGCAGCGGAATGAAGTAGTCACCGGTGCGGGTCAGTTCGGCACGGTAGCCCTTCTCGGTATTGATCTGACGCTGCAGTTCCTTGGCGATTTGCAGCACGATGTCTTTCTCATGCTGGCCACGCGACCCCGACGCACCCGGATCCTCACCGCCATGACCGGCGTCGATGGCGACCACGATGTCGCGCTTGCCGCTGGGTACAGGTGGCAGTTTGATCGCCGGCTGGGCCGGGCTTACCGGCACCGCTGGGGTGGTCGCCGGGGTTTGCACAGGAGTTGGCGGTGCAGCAGGCGCCGTGGCGGCGATGGCATCGGCTTCCTGGTCATACAGGTCGACCACCAGACGGTTGCCGTACTGGGCGTTGGGTGCCAGGGTGAAGCTTTTGGGCGTGACCGACTTTTTCAGGTCGACCACCACGCGCAGATCGGTAGGCGTACGTTGGGCGGAGCGCACGCTGCTGATCGGCGTGTTCGAGGTGGAAACGTTCAACGGCGCGCCCAGCGTCGCGCCATTGATATCGATGACCAGGCGATCGGGTGCGCTGAGGGTGAAGACGCTATGCTGCACGGGGCCAGACAGGTCGAAGACCAGCCGCGTGTTGTCCGGCGCGCGCCACAGGCGCATGCTCTTGACTTGAGTGACGGCCAGAGCGTCAACAGTCACCGCTGTCAGCAGCAGACCAACGACAGCGACCAGTGCGCGTATGCGCATACCTACCCCACTTACTGTTTATAGTGTTTGGCCAGCGCAGTGCACCAGGCCTCGCCGCGAGCCCCCTGCGGCGAAAGGATCAGCGAGCGTCCGCCCGCTTGGGGGCTTATGGTAATGGTCAGGTCAGGCTTTGGCAAAACGCCCGCACCCTTTTCTGGCCACTCGAACAGGCACAGCGGGTCACCCTCGAAGTAGTCGCGAATGCCCATGAATTCCAGTTCCTCCGGATCGACCAGGCGATACAGGTCGAAATGGAAGGCGCGTACGTCACCGATCTCATAGGGTTCAACCACGGTGAAGGTCGGGCTTTTCACTGCACCAGTATGGCCCAAGCCACGAATAAGGCCACGGGACAGCGTAGTCTTGCCCGCACCCAGGTCGCCCTCAAGAAAGATGATGCCGCGACCGCCGGTCACCTCGGCCAGTGATGCACCGAATTTGACCGTGGCCTCTTCATCGGCCAGAAACAGGGTTATGCCAGACACGCAGAATGCTCCTCCAACAACTCACGAATGACCGGCGCCAGATCACTGGCTGCCAGGCCTCTACCTTTCACACCCAACCGCTCGCCGGCACACGCGTGCAACCACACCCCAAGACCTGCGGCGCGCCAGGCATCCAGCCCTTGGGCCAATAATGCGGCCAGCACACCCGTCAGCACGTCACCCAAGCCCGCCCCCGCCATTGCCGGATGCCCGCGCTGACACAGCGCCAACTGCCCCGCCGGATCCGCGACCAGAGTACCGGCCCCCTTGAGCACACAAACACTGGCATAGCGGCGCGCCAGCTTGCGAGCGGCGCCTGGGCGATCGGCCTGCACAGCCTCGGTGGAAATGCCCAGCAAACGTGCGGCCTCCCCAGGATGCGGGGTAAGAATGCTGCCACTGGGCAATGCCAGAGGCGTGCGCGCCAGCAGGTTGAGTGCATCGGCATCCCATACCTGCGGCCGCTCGGCATTGGCAACAGCCGACAGCAGGCTGCGCCCCCAGGCGGCCTGGCCCAGCCCTGGACCGACCACCAGCACCGAAGCGCGCTCCAATACCCCCATCAGCTGGTTGGCCGACTCGACCCCCAGGCACATGGTTTCGGGCAAGCGGGCAAGGCTTGCGGCCACGTGATCGGGGCGAGTCGCCACGCTGACCAGCCCGGCGCCGCAGCGCAGCGCGGCTTCGGCGCTCAGCAGCACTGCGCCACCGGTACCGAGGTCGCCGCCCACCACCAGCACGTGGCCGAAGTCACCTTTGTGGGCGTGCGGATGCCTGGCGGGCAGGCGCGTGACGGTCACGCTGCTTAGCAGTAGCGGGGCATGGCTTTGGTGTTTGGTCTGCGGCATGGGGTCAAAGGCTCCAATGTCTGGCAGAATTATACGCACCTGAGCCTGTATTGCCTTGCCCATCCATGTCCGCTTGCACACTTGACCTCGCCGCCCTGGCCCAATCGATCAAAAATTGGGGCCGTGAACTCGGTTTTGCCCACGTCGGCATCGCCGGTGTGGACCTTGGCGAGCACGAACAGCACCTGCAGCGCTGGCTCGACGCCGGCTACCAGGGCGAGATGGAATACCTGGCCGCCCACGATGGCAAGCGCGCCCACCCCGACCAGTTGATCCCAGGCACCGTACGAGTGATTTCGCTGCGCATGGACTACCTGCCCGGCGACACGCAGATGGCGCAACGCCTGGCCCAGCCTGAAAAAGCTTACGTATCACGCTACGCCCTAGGCCGCGATTACCACAAGCTGGTGCGCAAACGCGTGCAGCACCTGGCCGATCGCATCCAGGAAGACATCGGTCCGTTCGGCTACCGGGCGTTCGTAGACAGCGCCCCGGTACTGGAAAAGGCCATCGCCGAACAGGCAGGCCTGGGATGGATCGGCAAGAACACCCTGCTACTCAATCGCAAGGCTGGGAGCTACTTTTTCCTGGCCGAGCTGTTTGTCGACTTGCCGCTGCCGGTGGACGAGGCGCATACAAGCGAGCATTGCGGACGCTGCCAGGCGTGCCTGGACATCTGCCCGACCAAGGCCTTTGTCGGGCCCTATGTGCTGGATGCCAGGCGCTGCATTTCTTACCTGAC
This sequence comes from Lelliottia jeotgali, assembly GCF_977070485.1. Lineage (NCBI taxonomy): Bacteria > Pseudomonadati > Pseudomonadota > Gammaproteobacteria > Enterobacterales > Enterobacteriaceae > Lelliottia > Lelliottia jeotgali. Next base: position 49,210 of record NZ_CDRVFO010000023.1, on the reverse strand, counting down.
CATCGAGTTGAAGGGCGCCATCCCCGTGGAGCTGCGCTCGATGATGGGCAATCGGGTGTTCGGTTGCGATGACTGCCAGATCGTCTGCCCGTGGAATCGTTTTGCACGTCCAACCCAGGAAAACGACTTCCAGCCCAGGCATGGCCTGGAGAATGCCGAGCTGGCCGAGATGTTCCTGTGGGATGAAAAGACTTTTCTACGCAAGACCGAGGGTGGGCCTTTGCGGCGCGCCGGGTATGAGCGCTGGCTACGCAACCTGGCGGTGGGCCTGGGCAATGCACCGTCGACGATTCCGGTGCTGGAAGCCTTGAAGGCCCGCCGGGAAGACCCGTCGGAGCTGGTGCGTGAGCATGTGGAGTGGGCGCTGGCGCGGCATGGCATTCCATAGCAGGGGCCGCCAAGGAGCCCCTGAGGTTTCACTGCTGGTCGTTGTAGTGAAACTTCGGCATTTCCCAATGGAAGCGGATCGCCAATAGCCGCACCAGGAACCCACCAAACAAGGTCAGCAGCATGGCCTGCTCTGCCGGCACCTTGAAATACACACAGCCCAGGTAAAACCACGCCGCGGCAAAAGACACGCTGGCATACAGTTCACGCCGGAACACCAGCGGGATGTCGTTACAGAAAATATCCCGAAGGATCCCGCCGAATACCCCTGTAATGACACCGCTGATCGACGCCACCAACATGCCCTGCCCCATCTCAAGCGCAGTCATGCAGCCAATCAGGGTGAAGGCCACCAGCCCCAAGGCATCCAGCACCAGAAACAGTGACCGCAGGCGGCGCATCATCGGTGCGATGAAAATCGTCAGCAGCGCGGCAAAGCTGGTGAGCACCAGGTATTCCGGATGCTTCACCCAGGTCAGTGGGTAATGCCCGAGCAGAACATCACGCACAGAGCCACCACCCAGGGCAGTCACACAGGCGATCAGTACCACGCCAAACCAGTCCATGCCCCGGCGCCCGGCAGACAGGGCGCCGGTCATGGCTTCGGCGGTGATGGCGATAAGGTAGAGCATCAACAACATGGCGCGGGTCCGTGCGGGAAAGGCGCGCAGTCTAACCAGTTGCCCAAGGCACCAAAAGAGGGCGCACGCACATTCTATGCGCCCTTGTTCGACTCACACCTTGATGAAGTGCGTACGGTAGTGGCGCAGTTCGGCGATAGACTCGCGGATATCGTCCAGCGCCAAGTGGGTGCTGCCCTTCTTGAAGCTGTCCCGCACGTCCGGTGCCCAGCGCGCAGCAAGCTCCTTCACGGTGGAGACATCAAGGTTGCGGTAGTGGAAGTAGTTTTCCAGGCTGCGCATATGGCGATAGAGGAAGCGGCGGTCCTGGCAGATGCTGTTGCCACAGATTGGCGACTTGCCTTTGGGAACCCATTGTTCCAGGAAGGCGATGGTCTGCGCTTCGGCCTCGGCCATGCTGACCTTGCTTTCGCGTACACGCTGGGTCAGCCCCGAGCCACCATGGGTGCGGGTATTCCACTCATCCATGCGCGCCAGCACTTCGTCACTGTGGTGGATGGCTATCACCGGCCCTTCGGCCAGCGTGTTCAGCTCGCTGTCGGTGACGATGGTGGCCATCTCGATGATGACGTCGCTGTCCGGATCCAGGCCGGTCATTTCCAGATCGATCCAGATCAGGTTCTGTGGGTTCTGCATGAAGGGCTCCTCGTATAGGCCGTCATATTAGCCTAGCGGCATAGCCCCGCGCATTCCCGGCGCAAAGGTAACCAGAATGGTCCGCCACCCGTCGTGCTAAACTGCCTGCCGCTTTCAATGCCCCACTACGGCTCTCTCACGCAACTCGCACGGAACAATAATGGCCAAACGCCAACTCAATCGCCGCCAAAACTGGCGTATCGAAAAGATCCAGAACGAACGCGCCGCTCGCGCCGCCAAACGCGAGCAGCATGCGCTGCAGGAGCTGGAAGGTGGCGACCTGGGGCCGGAGCAACTGGGTCTGGTGATCGCTCACTTCGGTGTGCAGGTCGAGGTGGAGGCCCAGGACGGCGAGTTTGCAGGCCAGGTATTCCGCTGCCACCTGCGCGCTAACCTGCCGGCGCTGGTCACCGGTGACCGCGTGGTCTGGCGTGCCGGCAACCAGGGCATTGGCGTAATCGTCGCGCAGATGCCGCGCAGCACCGAGCTGTGCCGGCCCAACAATCACGGTCAGCTCAAGCCGGTTGCCGCCAACGTCGACCTCATCGTGATCGTCTTCGCACCAGCGCCCGAGCCGCACCCGAATCTTATCGACCGTTACCTGGTCGCTGCCGAGCACGCGGGCATCCGCCCACTGCTGCTGCTGAACAAAGCCGACCTGATCAACGACGAGAACGGCCCGGCCCTGCATGCCTTGCTCGAGGTATACCGCGACCTAGGCTACCCGTTGCTGGAGGTTTCCGCCCACCATGGCGACGGCATGCAGCGCCTGCAGCAAATGCTGGACGGCCATATCAGCGTGTTCGTCGGCCAGTCGGGTGTGGGCAAATCTTCTCTGGTCAACAGCCTGCTGCCTGCTGCCGACACCCGGGTCGGTGACCTGTCCGAATGGTCGGGCCAAGGCACCCACACCACCACCACCGCGCGCCTTTACCACTTCCCCAATGGCGGCGACCTGATCGACTCGCCAGGCATCCGAGAGTTCGGCCTTGGCCATGTCAGTCGTGATGATGTGGAAGATGGCTTCATCGAGTTCCGCGACCTGTTCGGCACCTGCCGCTTTCGCGATTGCAAGCATGATCGCGAGCCAGGCTGTGCGCTGCTCGAGGCACTGGAAGACGGCCGTATAAAGCAGCAGCGCATGAACAGCTACCGCTCGATCATTGCCAGCCTGCCGGAAGACAGCTACTGATTAGTAGGAAATATTACCAGGGCGCGTAGGACTCTTCCGGTTTTGCCGTCATCTATTGCCCCGCCTGCAGCTTTCCCTGATGGTCATGACTTCCTATCAGGGAGGGCAACCGCGATGCCGGTTTTAATCACTTACCGCCACGAAGAGCGGCTTGACGCCTTTATCCTCAATGAACGCCTGCTGCTCGAAAGCATTCCTGCGCAGTTGGTCCTGTTCGACTGTCAAGGGCAGACCCGCGAAGATCTGTATGGCAGCTTCTGCCGAAACATGAGCGATGCAACCCACTGGATTGGCCTTCTGTCCGAATGGGCCGCCGCCGACTGGTGGACACCCTGGCTGCTGGGGGCTGCAGTCATGAGCAGCCGACGTGTAAGCTTTTATCAAAGAAACGGCGGCACTCTACCTGAGTGTTTTGGCAGATGGCCGGTAATGCGTGAGCGCAGGCACATCGACTTGTTTGTGCGGGCCTATCACGATGAGTGCACATTCACCCGTGCCATGACGCTGCCGCCGGGTCGCGGAAGCTGTGCCGACAGGGACAATGCTGACTTCTTTCATGCGGATCTGAAGGCCAAGATCCGGCGAGGGTTCTGATGCATAGGGGCCGCTGGGCGGCCCCTGCGTCACTGGTCCTTGGGCTCGTCCATCCTCAAGGTGCCTTCCTCGAAGATGTTCAGCTTCTGGCGCAGTTCACGCGGCTGCATCGGTGCATCCTGCGCAGCAGGTGCCGCCGAAGCATCAGGCGCCGCGCTGGCAGGCGGCGCTGGCTGGCTTGGCTGTGCAGGCGACGTACCCTGCTCACCCTCAATGTTGCGCTGGGCCTTCTTGGTCAGGACGATGATGTCGATACGGCGGTTTACCGGGTTGAACGGGTCTTTGCGATCGAACAGCGAAGACGAGGCATAACCCACCACCCGCGCGACCTGGTCATCCGGATAGCCACCGGCAACCAGCGCACGCCGTGCGGCATTGGCGCGATTGGCCGACAGCTCCCAGTTGCCGAACTCGCTGCTGCCCGAATAAGGCTTGGCATCGGTGTGGCCACTGACACTTATCTTGTTCGGCACCGCCTTGATGGTGTCGGCCATGGCCAGCAGAATGTCCTCGAAATACGGCTGCAGGCGGGCGCTACCGATGTCGAACATCGGCCGGTTCTCGGCATCCATGATCTGGATGCGCAAGCCGTCCTGAGTGATCTCGAAGAGAATCTGGTCCTTGAACTTCTGCAGCTGCGGGTTTTCCTCGACCTTGTTCTGCAGCTCCTGCAACAGCAGTTCGAGGCGTTCTCGCTCAACCTGTTCAGCCATGGTCTCGACCTGGTCCTTGTCCAACTGGATGCTGGTATCGGGCGTAGGCTCGGACTTCTCTTCCGGGTTGATGGTCTTTTCCGGCGCAAGCTGGGGCGAGCCGCCAAGGTCGATCACATAAGGCGTACCGCTCTCGGAGAAACCGATCGGGTCCTTGAAGTAGCCGGCAATGGCGATCTTCTGCTCGGGCGTGGCGGTGGACAGCAGCCACAACACCAGGAAGAACGCCATCATCGCCGTAGCGAAGTCAGCGAAAGCGATCTTCCAGGCGCCGCCATGGTGGCCACCACCGTAGCGCTTGACGCGCTTGATGATTATCGGCTGATTGTTTTCCATGACTCAGCGACCGCGAACTGCTTGTTCCAGCTCGGCAAAGCTCGGGCGATGCTTCGGATAAAGCACCTTGCGTCCGAATTCAACGGCCAGCGAAGGTGGCATGCCAGAGGCGGAAGCGACCAGCGAAGCCTTGATCGACTCATAAAGGTTGAGCTCTTCCTTGGCATCGTGCTCCAGGCACTTGGCCAGCGGGCCGAAGAAACCATAGGCTGCAAGGATACCGAAGAAGGTACCGACCAGAGCCGCGCCGACGTGCAGGCCGATCGAAGCCTGGTCGCCTTCACCCAGCGACGCCATGGTCACCACGATGCCCAGTACCGCAGCGACGATACCGAAACCGGGCATGCCGTCGGCAATGCCGTTGACCGCGTGCGACGGGTGCTCGAGCTCTTCCTTCATGCTGAGCAGCTCCATGTCGAACAAGCCTTCGAGCTCGTGGGGTGCCATGTTGCCGGTGGACATGATGCGCAGGTAGTCGCAGATGAAGGCAGTCATGCGTTCATCACCCAGCACCGCTGGGTATTTGGCAAAGATCGGGCTGGCTGCGGCGTCTTCGATATCGCTCTCGATCGCCATCATGCCTTCGCGACGACTCTTGTTGAGGATTTCGTACACCAGGCCCAGCACTTCCAGGTAGAAAGTATGGGTAAAGCGCGTGCCGAACATTTTCAGCGACTTCTTGATTACATGCATGGTCATGTAACCGGGGTTGGCCTGCATGAAGGCGCCAAAGGCTGCACCGCCGATGATCAGCACTTCGAACGGCTGGATCAGTGCCGCGATCTTGCCGTGGGAGAGCACATATCCGCCGAGCACGCTCGCGAATACGACGATGATGCCGATAATTTTAGCCATAGGTTCAAAGCACTTGCTGTCGTGGTCAGGATGAGGGACGGGAGCTTTAAAACTCTTCTTCTACTTATCGGCAGAACTGCGCCAGACTATAGCCACTCAAAGCGAAAAGCCAGTTCGGACTGATGTCAAAATGCCAATGGAATCCAAGGTGCCCACTCAGAATCCGCGTACGCTAGAGGCCTGGGTAAAGCTGCTTGACGGTATTCGTGTACCGGTGCCGAAGCAGAGTTACGACCGGGTCATGAGCGCTATCAACGATAGCCGCCGTTCGCTTCGCGATATCGCCGAACTGATGCAGGACAGCCCGGCCCTGGTGCTGTCGGTGATGCGCGAGGCCAATCATCCCGCCAACGCCAGCCAGGCAGAGCCCGCCGAAAGCCTGGAAATCGCCCTCAACAGGCTGGGCCTGGCGCGCAGCAGGGAGTTGCTTACCCGCCTGCCAGCGCTGCCGGACGACGACATACCGCCGGTACTGCGACAGTTCCTGCTGATCAGCCAGCATGCGTCGCAGCAGGCCAGCGGCCTGTTCGCCAGCCGACTTGCGCGGCTGTGGCAGGAAATTCACTGGGGTAGCCTGCTGTTCCTCTCGCCCCTATGGCCGATGGCCTTGGCCTACCCCAAGCTGCTGGATGCGTGGGAACTGCGGGTGATCCACAAGGGCGAAGAGGCTGAAGAGGTCGAGCAGGAGCTGTTTGGCGTGCGCATCCTGGCACTGTGCCAAGCCATGGCTGAACACTGGCGCCTGTCGCAATGGGTAACCCAGGGTTACCGCATGCTGCTCGAAGAGCGTGAGCAACTGGGGCAGATACTGAGCATCGCACGCGACGAGGACCTGCTCAGCCAACAGCACCGCCTGGACGAGGCGCCGGCACTGAGCCGCTGGTTCAACCAGCCGGCCAATACCGTGCTGCTGGCCAACAACCTGGCCCTTGCGGCACAGGTTGGCTGGGACAACCCGCACCTGCTGCGCTGGCAACTGCTCACCGCACTGTACCTGCAAACCTCACTGGAGGACGTGCAACAGCAAGTTCACCAGCAGGCCGCCGCCAGTGCCCGCCGGCACGCCAAGCATGCCTTGTTCCACCCTGCCGAGGCCTTGATCTGGCCTTGGGAACAGCGTCGCCCGCACCCGGACATGCTGACGCCGCCACCGCCCTCCAGCGAGGCGCTCGGCCATTGGCGCAAGCTGTGCCAGGAGCTGCTGGCACAGCCCAGCCCGTTCACCAATGCCGTGCATCTGGCTACCCAGGCCCGCGAAGCACTGTTGGCCTGCGGCATGCAGCGCATCATGCTGCTGACCCTGGACAGGGCCAGTGATTACCTGCGCGTACAACAGACTGCCGGCTTGCCCAAGGAGGCTGCAGCAATCGCCTTGCCCGTAACGCAGAGCAAGCTGTTGCAGAAACTGGTCGGGCAGGCTGCACAGTTGCGCCTGTCGCCAGACAACCATGCCCAGTTCGCGGCACTGCTGCCACCCCCATTGCGCGCGTTCTTCCGTAGCGAACACCTGTTGCTGCGCTCGCTGGCAGTCAACAACCAGGTACTGATGCTGGCGGTGGCCGACCAAGGCGGCAAACCGCTGGCCGATGTCAGTGTCCAGGCGTTCGGCAAAACCGCGCAATGTATCGAGCGCGCCCTTGCGGTGTTTGCCAACCGCAATGCCTGACCCTTGCGCTACAATCGCCCCTCTTTCCACACTGGAGACCGTGGATGACTGATTTTGCCGGACTACCGCTGGTGATCGAGCCTGCGGACCTGCTTGCGCGCCTGGCTTCCCCCCAGCTGATCCTGGTCGACCTGAGCAGCGCCAACCGCTATGTCAGCGGTCATATCCCGGGCGCCCGCTTTGTCGAAGGCAAGCGCACCCAACTGGGCCTGCCGCCCGCGCCGGGGCTTTTGCCGGCTATTGGCGACCTGGAAAAACTGTTCGGCGAACTCGGCCACCGGGATGATGCGGTCTACGTGGTGTACGACGATGAGGGTGGCGGCTGGGCCGGGCGCTTCATCTGGCTGCTCGACGTCATCGGCCACAAGGCCTGCCATTACCTCAATGGCGGCATCCAGGCCTGGCCGGCGGACAAGCTCTCGACGGAGGCACCCGCGCCCGCCACCGCACCGGTACGCCTGCAATTGCACAGCGAACCGACGGCCACTCGCGAATACCTGCAAAGCCGCCTGGGCGCCGATGACCTGGTGATCTGGGATGCCCGCGCCCCACAAGAATTCTCCGGTGAAAAGGTCCTGGCAGCCAAAGGTGGCCATATACCCGGCGCGATCAACTTCGAGTGGACGGCGGGCATGGACCTCAACGACCACCTGCGCATCCGCCAGGACATCGCCCAAGTCCTCCAGCAACTGGGCATCACCCCCGACAAGGAGGTGATCACCCATTGCCAGTCCCACCGCCGCTCCGGTTTTACTTACCTGGTGGCCAAAGCCCTAGGCTACCCACGCGTCAAGGCCTATGCCGGCTCGTGGAGCGAATGGGGCAACCATCCGGACACGCCTGTAGAAGTTTAAGGAACCTGCATGAAATCCCGTCTGTTCATCATCAGCCAGTACCTGCTGCCGCACCATCTGCTGTCGCGGCTCGCCGGCTGCGTCGCCGAGTGCCGCGCACGCTGGTTCAAGAATGCCTTCACCGCCTGGTTCGCCAAGCGCTACCAGGTGAACATGAACGAGGCACTGGTCGAAGACCTCACCGCCTACGAACACTTCAATGCATTCTTCACCCGTGCCCTCAAGCCAGATGCACGCCCGCTCGACGAAACCCCGGGGGCAATCCTCTGTCCGGCTGATGGCGCTGTAAGCCAGCTGGGGCCGATCGAGCACGGCCGCATCTTCCAGGCAAAGGGCCACAGTTTCAGCGCTCTGGAGCTGCTCGGCGGCGACCCGGCGCTGGCCGCCCCGTTCATGGGCGGTGAGTTCGCTACCATCTACCTGTCGCCAAAGGACTACCATCGCGTGCACATGCCGCTGGCCGGTACCTTGCGCGAAATGGTCTATGTGCCGGGTCGCCTGTTCTCGGTCAACCAGACCACCGCAGAAAACGTCCCCGAGCTGTTTGCCCGCAACGAGCGTGTAGTGTGTCTGTTCGACACCGAGCGCGGGCCAATGGCCGTCGTGCTGGTGGGGGCGATGATCGTTGCCTCGATCGAGACCGTATGGGCCGGCCTGGTTACCCCGCCCAAACGCGAACTCAAGACCTTCCGCTATGACGAAGGCAGCCGTGCGCCGATCCATCTGGAGAAGGGTGCGGAACTGGGCCGCTTCAAGCTGGGCTCCACAGCTATCGTGCTGTTTGGGCCGGAGCAGGTGAAGTGGGCTGAAACCCTGGGTGCCGGTTCGGCAACGCGCATGGGTGAGCTGTTGGCAGTTCCCGTGCAGGCTTGATTCTGGAAAAATGAAAAAGGCCCTGCATGATTGAAGTCATGCAGGGCCTTTTTGTCAGCGAGGCTTGAGTCAGCCCCGCGCGTCGCGGTCGCGCAGCCCCAGCAGATAGAGCACGCCGTCCAGCCCCAGGGTCGAAATGGCCTGCTTGGCCGACTGACGCACCAGTGGCTTGGCGCGGAAGGCGACGCCCAGGCCGGCCAGCGACAGCATCGGCAGGTCGTTGGCACCGTCACCTACGGCAATGGTCTGCTCCAGTTGCAGGCCCTCTTCGCTCGCCAACTGCTGCAGCAGCTCTGCCTTGCGCTGGGCATCGACGATGGGCTCTACTGCCACGCCGGTCACCTTGCCATCAACCACTTCCAGCTCGTTGGCGAACACATAATCGATGCCCAGGCGCGCCTGCACCTGCTTGGCAAAATAGGTGAAGCCACCCGAGAGGATCGCGGTTTTGTAGCCCATACGCTTGAGCTCGGCGAACAGGTTCTCGGCACCTTCGGTGAGGCGCAGTGAAGCACCGATCTGGTCCAGCACACCAACATCCAGGCCTTTAAGCAGCGCCATGCGCTCCTTGAAGCTGGCGCGAAAGTCCAGTTCGCCGCGCATTGCCCGTTCGGTTATCGCCGCCACCTGCTCACCGACACCTGCAGCCTTGGCCAGCTCGTCGATGACTTCGGCCTCGATCAGGGTCGAATCCATGTCAAACACTGCCAGGCGGCGGTTGCGACGGAACAGATCATCCTTCTGGAAGGCGATATCGATATTCAGCGCTTCGGACAATGCAAAGAAGTCGGCACGCAGTGCCTGGGCATCGCTTGGCTCGCCGCGCACGGAAATTTCCAGAGCAGCTTTGCCCTTTTCACTCTGCGCGCCCAGCGCAACACGCGCAGACAAACGCTCAATACGCTCGATGGTCAGGCCGTACTCGCTGATGACCGCGCTGACACGCTGCAGTTGCTCCGGGGTGATCTTGCGGCTGAGGACCGTAGCGATGTAGCGGGCCTCGCCCTGGCCATCGGCCCAATGCTGGTAGTCAGACTCGGAAATCGGCGTGTAGCGGGCCTGCAGGTTCAGCTCATGGGCTTTGGACTGCACGCTCTGCAACAGGCTGGTGGCCACTTCGTTGTCCGGAATATCGACCAGAATGCCGAACGACAGGGTGCCGTGCATGACAGCCAGGCCGATGTCGAGAATGTTCACACCGCCCTGGAGCAGGACGCCGGTGATGGCGGCAGTGAGACCCGGACGGTCCTCACCGGTGATGTTGATCAGAACGATTTCGCGCACAACCTGGCTCCGACTTCGATGAAAAATGCGCATTCTACCGATTTTCCGTGACCATCGGGCGCCAACGATACTTTGCCGACAAAACTCGGGTCGCTATACTGCGCGCACTTTCATGCCATTAAGAGCCGCGCTCTGTGAACCGGCCCACGCCCGTCAAACCAGACAATTTCTTCCTCATGATCTTCCGTGCCCTGCGCCAACGTCGCGTTCCCCTGGCACTGCGCATCGCCAGCACCAACATTTTCTTGGTGGCGCTGGCGCTGGTGATCTATGCCTGCGTGATGGGTCTGCAGTTCAAGCAGGCCATGCACGAGCAGGCTGACGCCCTTGGCCAGAGCCTGACCACCCAGACAGCCACATCAGCGACCGAGCTGCTGGTGTCCAACGACATCCTCAGCCTCAACGTGCTGCTGGGCAATTTGGTGAAGAACCCGCTGGTGGCCCACGCGGCTATCTATAGCGTGGATAACCGCATCCTGGCAGAAGCCGGGCAGCGCCCACGCAACAGCCTGCTGGGTGAGGCCGAAGGCCTGTACCAGACCAAGATCACCTTCCAGGACGTAACGGCCGGGCAGCTGCGCATCAGCCTGGACATGAGCCAGTTCCAACAGCCGATGCTGATCAGCCTGCAGAGCATGGGCATCCTGGCCGCGATCCTGCTGGCCCTGGCACTGAGTCTGAGCCTGCGCCAAGGCCGCCACATCACCCTGCCGCTGCTACAACTGCGCGTATGGCTGCGTGACCCGCACCCCTACACCCCGGCAATCGATCGTCAGGATGAGATCGGCGATATTGCCCGTCAGTTGCATGCCCGCCTGGCCCCACCGCCGCCTCCAGAGCCGGAGCCGGAGGAATACGAAGATGAAGACGACTTCGACGACCTGCACGATGCCCCTGCGCCGGTCAAAGCCGCGCCACGGGCCAAGGCTGCCGCCCAAGTAGACGATGAAGACGACGATGAAGCCTTTGCCGGCCTGCTGGACCATGAAGAAAGCGCGCCGAAGGCAGCCGTAGTCGAATCCGACGAGCCGCAGAGCACTGCGGTGCTGGCCGTTCAGCTGGGCTCGCAGGAGCAACTGCGCCGGCTGCCACGCACCCGCCTGACCGAGCTGCTGGAACGCTACCGCGACTGCCTGGAGCAGGCCGCGTCGCTGTACGATGGCGAGACCCACACGCTCAACGACGGTAGCACTCTGGTGCTGTTCCACAGCCGCGACTGCGGCGAGGATTACCTGACTAACGCAATCTGCTGCGGCGAGCTGCTGCGCGCACTCGGCCACGCCCTGCAGATCGAGGTAGCCGACAGTGGCATCACCTTGCAACTGCAACTGGGCCTGGCCTTGGGTGATGACCTGCAGGGGCTGGAACAGGTAGACCTGCTAATGACCGAAAAAGCCCAGGACGCCCTGGCTCTCTCCCAGCACAGCCGTAACCTGCTGCTGGTGGAGCGGCAGATCAGTGATGACTCGCTGATTCGCCAGCGTGCGCGGATTCGTCCGATTGCCAGCCCTGAAGGCGCCTGCTGTGTCGAACGCTTGATGGAGCCTTACCCCTCGATGCTGGAGCGACAGTTGGCGCGGATGCACGAGCGCAGGGCCTGATACCGAGCGCCCTGCTCTGACACCCACAAAAAAGCCCGCACATGTGCGGGCTTTTCTGTATCTGGGGCAAACATCAGAACCGATAAACTTCCATATCGGTCCGAATAGGCGAAGCCATGGGGATCTTCGACTTCTCCGGTGTCTTCTTGACCTGAACCGGTGCTGCAGGTTTCTTGCGCGACTCTTCAGCAATCGCTGGCTGGTTGGCCAAGGGTTTTACGGCAGCGCTCAACTGCTCTGCCAGCTTCTGCAACAACTGCCCCTGAGCCTGCACCTGCGACGACTCGCTACCTTCGTGCGGCTGCTCGAGGTGAACGATACGGTTGTCGCGCACATTGCCGCGACGGTCCAGTAAACGCCATTGGGCGTCGAGGATAGCTGGCTGGTTCTTGCCCGAGTCCAGACGGGTGATAGACAGCAAGACCTGTACGTCAGGCGAGAAGCCACTGCTGGCCGGTGCCAGAACCACCCGTTGGCTGTCCAGGCGCCAGGCCAGCTGACGCACCAACAGTTGGTCGATGTCTGCCGACAGGCTACCGGCCCAACGACCATCCGTCGCCGAACTCAAGCTGCCATCAGCCTGGCGCTGCAAAAAGGTTTCGCGCTGCAGGTAATCGGCGACCGACACTGGGCCGAGCACCACGGCCATGCCCGCACTCTGCGAGGGCTGGCCAGGATCACCGCTGTCGAGCTGATACAGGGCAACCGGCTGATGCATGCTGCATCCGCCCAGCCCCAGCAGGCCCGTCATCAACAGCGCAAATGGAAGGCGCAGAAATTTCATTCATCCCATCCAGGCGGTCGCCACCAGGCTAACCGCATTGATACTGATATAGATTCAATCGGGCACACGGCCACGCCGGCACCACAAGGGCACTATCATCCGCGAAATGTCGGTCCGACTCCAGCATTTCTGCCTGGAACGGCGCTGAAATTGCCGCCCCAGGCATTTCACCCGGTTACGCCGGACCTTCCACCTGCAAACCGTCAACGCGCTGGAACCCACGTGGCAGCTTGCTACCCCGCCGTCCGCGCTCGCCCTTGTAATGCTCAAGGTCATCCGGCTTCAAAGACAGGGTACGCTTGCCAGCTTGCAATACAAGGGTCGCGCCCTCGGGGATTACCGCAAGATCTGTAACATATTCTTCACGGCTGGCGACACGATCACCGGGCACACCGATGATCTTGTTGCCCTTGCCTTTGCCCAGCTGTGGCAGGTCAGCGACCTTGAACACCAGCAAGCGACCTTCGGTGGTCACTGCCGCCAGCCAGTCCTGCTCACGGTTGGCCACCGGGCGCGGGCTAATGACCTTGGCGCCGTTAGGCAAACTCAGCAGCCCCTTGCCGGCCTTGTTCTTGGCCTGCAAATCCTCACCTTTGACTACAAAGCCGTAACCGGCATCCGATGCCACCACGTACAGCGCATCATCGTCCGGCAACAGCACGCACTCGAAAGTAGCGCCCGGCGGCGGCGTCAGGCGACCGGTCAGCGGCTCGCCCTGACCACGCGCTGATGGCAAGGTATGCGCAGCCACCGAGTAGCTGCGCCCGGTGGAGTCGATGAGCACGGCAAACTGGTTGGAACGCCCCGCTGCTGCAGCCTTGAAGCCATCCCCCGCCTTGTACGACAGGCCGGTTGCATCGATATCGTGGCCTTTGGCGCAACGCACCCAGCCTTTTTCCGACAGCACTACGGTGACAGGCTCAGTCGGCATCAACTCGTTTTCCGAAAGCGCCTTGGCTTCGGCGCGTGCGACGATCGGCGACCGGCGGTCGTCGCCGTAAGTCTCCGCATCCTTGATCAGTTCGCTGCGCACCAGCTTGCGTAGCTTGGCATCGCTGCCGAGCAGGGCCAGCAGCTTGGCCTGCTCCTTGAGCAATTCGTCCTGCTCACCGCGGATTTTCATCTCCTCCAGACGGGCCAGCTGGCGCAGGCGCGTCTCGAGGATGTAGTCGGCCTGGATTTCGGTGAGGTCGAAACGAGCTATCAATGCCTGCTTGGGATGCTCCTCGGTACGGATGATGTGTATGACTTCATCGAGGTTGAGGAATGCAGTGAGCAAGCCTTCCAACAGGTGCAGGCGCCTCTCGACCTTCTCCAGGCGATGCTGCAGGCGGCGACGAACGGTACCGATACGGTACTGCAGCCACTCCAGGAGCAAAGCTCGCAGGTTCTTGAGCTGCGGCCGGCCATCCAGGCCGATGATGTTGACGTTGACCCGGTAGCTGCTTTCCAGCTCGGTAGTGGCGAACAGGTGCTGCATCAGTTCATCGGCATCTACGCGGTTAGAGCGCGGGATGATCACGATACGGCAGGGGTTTTCATGGTCCGACTCGTCACGAAGGTCAGCGACCATCGGCAGCTTCTTCGCCTGCATCTGCGCGGCGATCTGCTCGAGCACCTTGGCCCCGGAGACCTGGTGTGGCAACGCAGTGACGACAATGTCGCCGTCCTCGACCCGGTATACGGCGCGCATACGGATCGAACCGCGGCCGCTTTCGTAGATCTTGAGGATCTCGGCACGCGGCGTGATGATTTCGGCTTCGGTCGGGTAGTCGGGCCCCTGGATGTGTTCACACAGTTGCTCAAGGGTGGCCTTGGGCTCGTCGAGCAGGCGCACACAGGCACTGGCCACTTCGCGCAGGTTATGTGGCGGCACGTCGGTGGCCATGCCGACGGCAATACCGGTGGTGCCGTTTAGCAGGATGTTCGGCAGCCGTGCCGGCAATACTGCAGGCTCCTGCAGGGTACCGTCGAAGTTGGGCACCCAGTCCACGGTACCCTGGCCCAGCTCACTGAGCAGCACCTCGGAGTAGCGCGACAGGCGCGCTTCGGTGTAACGCATCGCCGCGAACGACTTCGGATCGTCCGGCGCACCCCAGTTACCCTGGCCATCGACCAGCGTGTAGCGGTAGCTGAACGGCTGCGCCATCAGCACCATGGCTTCGTAGCAGGCCGAATCGCCGTGGGGGTGGAATTTACCGAGCACGTCGCCGACGGTACGCGCCGACTTCTTGTGCTTGGCATCGGCGTCGAGCCCCAACTCGCTCATGGCATAGACGATGCGTCGTTGCACAGGCTTGAGGCCGTCGCCGATGTGCGGCAAGGCCCGGTCCATGATCACGTACATGGAATAGTTGAGGTAGGCCTGTTCGGTGAAGTCAGCCAGCGAACGGCGTTCAACGCCGTCGAGGCTGAGTTCCAGTGAGTCGCTCATGCGGGCCTCGTCATTTCAGGTTCTGGCGCAGCAGCATGGTGCCGCCGCGCTGGGTAAATTCAAGTTGTTTCAGAGCGCTCATGCCGAGCAGCACCGTCTGCCCATCCAGCCCCGGCACCACCAGGGCGCGCACGCCCTGCAGGCGGATTTCCCCCAGTTGCAGGCTGTCCAGTCGCGTGCGGTAACCTTCGGTGCGACCGTTGGCGGTGCTGAGGATGACCGGGCTGCCACGTTGCAGGCTCAGGTCACGGGCCAGCGCCTCGGGGATCGCCACGTCGGTGGCCCCGGTATCGAGCATGAAATGCACAGCCTTGCCGTTGATCGCGCCATCTGCCACGAAGTGGCCCTGGCCATTGCCCAGCAGGCGCACTTCGATGAAGCCTTCGCCGTGCTCGGACTGCACCTGGGTATTGGGGTTGCGCTCGCGCGCCTCCCATTCACCGAAAAAGCGCGTAGCCAGGAACATCGCCGCCGCCCAGGCGACGATCATCAGTACCCTGCCCGCACGCTTGCCCGGTGGCTGGCTCATGGTGTGGCGCTCCAACCGCCCTGCGGCGCGGCGAAGCGCCAGACGACCGGCCGGCTTTCACCATCGGCGCGGTCAGCGTTGTTGTTGTCAAGACCGATCCATGCGCCCTTGGTATCGATGACCAGCGCTTCGGCCAGGCCGAACGGCTGATCATAGCGTCGCTCGGGCACCAGAGCATCGGCAGCGAACGACCAGCAGCGCTCGACCTCACCGCTGTCGGCATGGCGTCGGCACACACGGTATGCATTACGTTCGAGGGTGAACAGCTTGCCCTCGAACCAGGCCAGGTCAGCAAAGTCCCGCGAAAGCGCACGGGCATTGGGCATTTGAGGCGGTTGCATCTCGACCCCGGCTTCACTGAGCAGTACGCAAGTGCGTCCGCACGTCCATACCGACTGCTGGCGCTCTATCTTTACCAAGCCGCGGCGCTCACGCTCGGCCGCAAGCCATAGGCGGTCACCGGCCGGGTTG
Source organism: Lelliottia jeotgali (assembly GCF_977070485.1). Taxonomy (NCBI): domain Bacteria; kingdom Pseudomonadati; phylum Pseudomonadota; class Gammaproteobacteria; order Enterobacterales; family Enterobacteriaceae; genus Lelliottia; species Lelliottia jeotgali. The sequence goes on along the minus strand of NZ_CDRVFO010000023.1, from coordinate 33,360 downwards.
ATCGCCAGGCCTTCGAACAGGGCATTGAAGTTCAGCAGCATGCCACTGGCCCGGGCCTGGCGCATCATCGCCGGGTCAACCCTGAGCCAGGCAGGCGCGCCTAGGATCGGCAGTTGCAGCACGGCCACATGCGCTTCGCTGACCAGATAGATGTTACCGGCCTGATCGCAAGTGATGCCTTCGTAATCAAACTGGCCGCCACGAATGTACGACACCGCCCAGTTGCGCGACTTCAGCCCCCAGGGCAGCCCGCTCTCCGGTACCGGGGGCGGGGAAAAAGTCAAAGGCTGGGCGCGCCACACCTCATTGTGCTGGTCGAAGCGGTAGATACGGTCATCATCACGGTCCGAGACACCCCACAGCGCTCCTCGACAAAAAGCCAGCCCGGAAAGATTGCCGCCGCGCATGCCGTCAATCGGATGCTCGGATACCAGCTTCAGCTCCGGCCAGTCGCCTGCCAGGCTTGGCAGAGCGACCAGCGAAAGGAAAACCGCGAAAAACAGACGAATCAAACCAGAACCTCGGCCAGATTACCTTTGGTCTCCAGCCAATTCTTGCGATCGCCCGCCCGTTTCTTGGCCAACAGCATATCCATGATTTCGGTAGTACCCTGCAGGTCATCCAGGGTCAACTGGACCAGGCGCCGGGTGTTCGGGTCCATGGTAGTTTCGCGCAATTGCGGCGGGTTCATCTCACCCAGCCCCTTGAAGCGGGTGACCTGTGGCTTGCCACGTTTTTTCTCGGCCACCAGGCGGTCGAGAATACCGTCGCGTTCAGCCTCGTCCAGGGCGTAGTAGATTTCCTTGCCCAGGTCGATACGGTACAGCGGTGGCATGGCGACATAAACGTGGCCTGCTTCGACCAACGGACGGAAGTGCTGGACGAACAGCGCGCACAGCAGGGTAGCGATGTGCAGGCCGTCGGAGTCGGCGTCGGCGAGGATGCAGATCTTGCCGTAGCGCAGCTGCGACAGGTCGGCAGCGCCCGGATCGACACCGATGGCGACGGCGATGTTGTGCACTTCTTGGCTGGCAAGCACCTCTCCACCGTCCACTTCCCAGGTATTGAGGATCTTGCCGCGCAGCGGCAGGATCGCCTGGAATTCCTTGTCGCGTGCCTGCTTGGCAGAGCCACCGGCCGAGTCACCCTCAACCAGAAACAGCTCGGCACGCATTGGGTCCTGGCCTGCGCAGTCGGCCAGCTTGCCCGGCAGCGCAGGGCCCTGAGTGACGCGCTTACGCTCGACTTTCTTGCTGGCTTTGAGGCGGCGGCCAGCGTTGCTAATGGCCAGTTCCGCCAGCTGCATGCCCAGCTCGGGGTGTGCATTGAGCCACAGGCTGAACGCGTCCTTGACCACGCCCGATACAAAGGCTGCGGCCTCGCGGGACGACAGACGCTCTTTGGTCTGCCCAGAGAACTGTGGCTCCTGCATTTTCATCGAGAGCACGAAAGTGATGCGCTCCCAAACGTCTTCGGGCGCCAGCTTGACCCCACGCGGCAACAGGTTGCGGAACTCGCAGAATTCTCGCATGGCATCGAGCAGGCCCTGACGCAGGCCGTTGACGTGGGTACCGCCCTGGGCGGTGGGGATCAGGTTGACGTAGCTTTCCTGAACACTGTCACCGCCTTCGGGCAGCCACAGCAAGGCCCAGTCCACGGCTTCCTTGTTGCCGGCCAGGCTGCCGCAGAAGGGCTCGTCGGGCAGGCGTTGGAACTCGCTGACAGAGTCGACCAGGTAGGAACGCAGGCCATCCTCGTAGTGCCACTCGACCTTCTCGCCGCTGGCCTTGTCCTCGAAGCTGACCAACAGACCCGGGCACAGTACAGCCTTGGCCTTGAGCACGTGCTTGAGGCGACTGATGGAAAACTTGGGTGAATCGAAATACTTCGGGTCGGGGCTGAAATACACACTGGTTCCGGTGTTGCGCTTGCCGACCGTACCGACCACTTCCAGCTCGCTGGCCTTGAAGCCATCGGCGAAGGTCATCTGGTATTCATTGCCGTCACGCTTGACGCGCACGCGCACCTGGGTCGACAGAGCATTGACCACCGAGATGCCGACACCGTGCAGGCCCCCGGAGAACTGGTAGTTCTTGTTGGAGAACTTGCCGCCGGCGTGCAGCTTGGTGAGGATCAGCTCGACCCCCGATACGCCCTCTTCCGGATGGATATCCACCGGCATGCCGCGGCCATCGTCGCTGACCTCCAGCGAGTGGTCGGCATGGAGGATGACCTGCACCGAACGGGCGTGGCCAGCCAGGGCTTCGTCGACACTGTTGTCGATGACTTCCTGGGCCAGGTGGTTGGGCCGGCTGGTATCGGTGTACATGCCCGGCCGTTTACGGACCGGGTCAAGGCCCGAGAGGACTTCGATGGCGTCTGCGTTATAGGCGCTAGCGCTGGGATTGGCCATGGGTTCTCGTCGTCAGTCTGGTGAATGCGAAAAAATCAAAATACAGAAAAATCGAGCGCCGCATACTGCCCCCGGGCAACTCCGGCGAAGGCAAGCAGGGCTGGTATCTGCTCGGCAAAACCCTGGTAGCCATGGTCGCCACCGGCCTGGATACGCAACGCGCATGCCCGGTAATAACGCTCGGCGTGACGATAGTCCAGGGTTTCATCGGCGGTCTGCAGCCACACTTGATAGCGGCTGGCGTCCGTTGGGGCCGGCACTTCCAGTTCAGCAAGGGCTTGAACATGGTCGTGGGTCAGTTCCCAGGTTTCGCCGCTGTAGTGGTTACGCTGGGTGCCCAGGTAGCCGTCGAACAGCTTGTGCGGAGTGACCGCCGGGTTGATCAGCAGGGCATTGAGGCCATGGCGCTCGGCCAGATGGGTGGCATAGTAGCCGCCGAGCGAACTGCCGACCAGCAGGGGCGCCCCCAGCTCGGCGATGGCAGCTTCGAGCTGCGCAATGGCCTGGCGCGGGTGATGGTGCAAGGCGGGTACGCGCAACCGGCCTGACAGGCCTAGCTGCTGCATCACAGCTTCGAGCTGACGCGCCTTGGTGGAGAGCGGTGAGCTGTTCAAGCCATGGATATAGAGGATGTAACCCGACATGCTGCCCCCGGAATCTTTGGCTTCGCGCCCGATGGTGGGGGCGCAGGGATGCGCAGTGTAGCGTGTTCGCCGTGTTTTGGCGCAGCGGCGGGGTTTTCGCAACAATTTTTGGGCTGCACGGGCCCCTTGGGGTCAATAGCCAGGGCTATCAAAATCGAGTTTCACCTCGAAGTCCGTGGCCCGCCGCACCCCGGTCTCCAGCCGCCCGTCGGCATGCAGGCGCAACCACCGGTAACCTGGCTGCTCCTCGCTCACCTTGAAGTCTTCGCTGCGAGCGGCGAACTGTATGCAGGTCGATGGCGTGGCCAGCAGGCGCAAACCGCCACGCAGCTCATCCCACTCCTGATGAATATGCCCCCAAAGCAGCGCCTTCACCTGTGGATAACCCTCAAGCCGGCGCAATAATTCGTCTGCATTGCGCAAACCGATCGGTGCGATCCAGGCGCAGCCGATATCCACAGGTTGATGGTGGCAGCAGACCAGGCAATGGCGCCCACCTGCCGACAAGAGCGCATCATCGAGCAGCGACAGCTGTGACGGCTCAAGCTGCCCATGGGTCGCACCCTGCACCGCCGAATTGAGCATGATGATACGCCAGGCGCCGATATCGGTTACCGCCTGTACCAGCTCCGGCGCCACCTCGGCCATGACCCTGGCTTCATCATGATTACCCGGCAACCAGCGCGCCGGCACGTCGAAGTCACCCGTCAGATCACGAAACGCCTGATACGAGGCAACACTGCCATCCTGCGAAAGATCACCGGTGCACAGCAGCAAATCGATACACGGCTGTTCGCGGCGCACCTGGGCGATCACATGGCGCAGGCTGTCGCGCGTGCGCAGCCCCAGCAGCGTGCCCGCAGGGTCAGCGAACAGGTGAGCGTCAGTCAATTGCACCACGCATACGGGTGCCTGAGAGGGGTCTGGGTGCGGCACCGGCCGTCTCCTCGGGGAATTCAGCACGAATTATGGCGTTGGATTGGTTGCGAGCAAATAGTCGAAACCGACCGGCATCACATTTCAGCGCACACTTGCCAGCTCGTGACCACACGCCAGGCAGTGGCTCAGCCATTCCCCGAGAAACAGATTGAGCTGGGCCTTTTCATCCGGCTGGTGCATGGACTGGTTGGGATACGGATAGATGCTGCGCAGGCGCCGGGTATGCTCGGCGCTGACCACTTCGGCCATGCGCGCATCGTGGTACACCTGCACCTCCAGGTGGGGCACCGGCAGCCAAGGCAGGCTGTGCTCCTGGCGCACCCGCAGGGTGGTGGTGTAGGGACAGGCCAGCACCACATCGAGCACCAGCACGCCGAGCATCTGGTCGCCCTGGGTCATGCCGATACGGCGCGAACTCTGGGTGGTACGCATGTCGGGCAGCAGGCGCATGAGCCGGGCGTAGTTGGCTTCGCAGGCTGCCTGCAGCCCGGCCAGATCGACCCGATAACGCTCACGCAGCAGGTTCACTTCCACATACCTCGTACTTCATCTCTGTTGAGCGCCAGCCATTGCAGGCCAATGATCGTCGCCGCATTGCAGATACGCCCATCGCGCACAGCCTGCAAGGCATCTTCGAACGACCAGACCCGCACGCGGATATCCTCGCCCTCTTCTTCCAGGCCGTGCAGCCCCCCGGCGCCTTCGCTGCTGCAGCGGCCAAGGAACAGGTGCACGTATTCATCACTGCCACCGGGCGAGGGGAAATAACGGGTCATCGGCCACAGGGCGCTGAAGGTCAGACCGGCTTCTTCTTCGGCTTCACGATGAGCGACCTCTTCAGGCTGTTCATCCTTGTCGATCAGGCCGGCGACCATCTCGATCAGCCAGGGATTGTCGACTTTATCCAGCGCGCCGACGCGAAACTGCTCGATCAACACTACTTCATCGCGCAGTGGATCGTAAGGCAGCACGCAAACGGCATCATGACGCACGAACAGTTCGCGGCTGATCTCGCGGCCCATGCCGCCGGCAAACAGCTCATGGCGCAGGCGAAGCTTGTCGAGCTTGTAGAAGCCCTGGAAGCAATTGGCCCGTTCGATGATGTCGAAGCCCTTGGGCACTGAATTCAACGCGTCTGACATGGAAATCCTCATTACCTCAAATACTGCTTCGCGCCATCCTACTCTGCACGCCTGCCTGTTTCACCCCTTTCCGGTAACCGTTCGCGCAGTCGGGACAGCGGCTCTTCTCTCTGTTAGCTTAGTGGCGAACTGAAGGCCGCGCAGGCGGTCAAAGGCCGACTTTTCCCTGTATTGCAAGGATCATCATGACACTTGTCAAACTGACTGCCGTGGCTGTGCTGGCCTTGGCCCTCGGTGCCTGCCAGAGCCTGTTCGCGCCGAATTACCGTGCCCCGCTGGAGGTAAAGCGCGACGCCTGGGAGCACGTAAAGCCAGGTTGCAGCGAGAGTGACTGCCCACTGGTGAACATTGACACCATTCACTTCCCGGACCTGCCCAAGCTCGACGGCATCGTCGAAAAACGCCTGCTGCAACTGACCGAAGACAACCAGCATGGCACCGCGCCAAGCACTTTGCAGGCGTATGAGCAGCAATACCTGGCCACCGCCGACAAACGCAACAGCAGCTACCTGCAAGCCAAGGTACGAGAACAGCATGACGGGCTGGTGATCATCGAGCTGTCCAGCTACCTCGACAGCGGCGGCGCCCATGGCATGCCAGGCCGGGGCTTCATCAACTATTCGCGCAAGCTGGACAAGGTACTGACCCTGCAAGACATGCTGGTCCCGGGCCAGGAAGATACCTTCTGGAAAACGGTCGAAGAATCGCACCGCGCCTGGCTGATCAGCGTGGGCATGGACAAGGATGCCGAGTTCGTCAAGACCTGGCCGTTCAAGAAGTCGCCGCACATCGCTCTGACATACGGCGCAGTGGTGGTCAAATATGAGGTCTATACCATCGCGCCCTATTCCATGGGCCACGTGGAACTGAAGCTCCCTTACCCACGCCTGAACGGCGTGCTCAAGCCTGAACTGTTCCCCGGCCGCGGCTGAGGCTCAGTAACGCATGCAGCCCACCTGCCAGCAGCAACGCCGGCAGGGTAGCGCCCAACTCAGGCGCTTGCGCAGCGATGCTGTGATAGACCACCACGCCCACAGCCCAGGCCAGCAGCGCCTGCCAGTGCAAACCATCAATTTGTGCTGGAAGGCGGCGGCGGCGGATCACGAAGTGGTCCGTCAGCACCACACCGAACAGCGGCGCGAACACCGAGCCGATCAGCAGCAGGAAGTTTTCGTACTGGGCCAGCGGCGCCAGCAGGGCAATCAGGGTGCATAGCACACCGATGCCCAACGCCAGGTACTCGACCTTCAGGCGTACCAGCAGACCGGTCGATACCGCAGCCGAGTGGATATCGGCGAAGGCCTTCTCCGACTCGTCCAGCAAAATCAGCAGCAACGGAATGCCCAGCCCGGCACCGGCCAGGGCCAGCAGCAGCGCATTGACTTCACCGCTCGGCGCAAAGGCAAGAGTGTAGGCCACGCCAAGGCTCATCAGCCAGGTATTGCCGATGAAGTAACCGAGCACGGTCCCGCCGAACACTCGCCTCGCGCTGCGGGCAAAACGTGAGTAGTCAGCGATCAACGGCAACCAGGACAGCGGCATGGCGATGACGATGTCGAAGCCCACAGCCAGCGACATCGACCCATCTCCGCTGCGCTGCCACAGCTCGCCCAGGTCCGCCTTGGCGAACAGGTTCCAGGTCAGCCACAGGCAAGCGCCCAACAACAGCCAGATCCCCCATTTGCGCAGTACCTTGCGCACGAATGCCAGCGGCCCGCTGACAGCGAGCAGCGTGGCCAAGCCACCGAAGCAGAGAGTCCAGAACATCGGGCTGTTCCACAGGCTGCCTTCACCGAAGGTGCGCGCGCCAAGCAGGCTGGCGGCGTCACGCATGACAATGATTTCGAACGCGCCCCAACCGACCAGTTGCAGCAGGTTGAGCAGCGCCGGCAGGCGCGCGCCGTGGCTGCCCAGGCTCAGGCGCAGGGTGGCCATGGCGCAAAGGCCCGTGTCGCTGCCAATCACGCCTGCCGCCCCAAGCAGCAGCACGCCCACGCCGGTGCCCAAGGCGATGGCCAGCACCGCGCCGGCCAGGCCCAGGCCGGGAGCGAGCATCGCGCCCACCTGCAGGACCATCAGGCCGATGCCGAGGGAAAACCAGAGCGAGAACAGGTCGCGACCACCGAACGGGCGTTGGCTGGTGGGGACCGGGTGGTCGGGGGAAAAATGGCTGGGAGTTGTCATTGTTGTTACTCGACAAAAGAAAACAAATCGACACGGTCGTTGCAGGAGCGGCGCACCGGCAAGGCCGCTCCTGCAACAGATCAGCGCTGCGGCTTACACCTTGTGGTACAGCTGGCTGCCTTCCTGGCGGAACCGTTCGGCCTGCTCGCGCATCCCCTCCTCAACCGATACATCCACCGCATCGATGCGCAGGTTGGCGGCGTATTCCCGTACTTCCTGGGTGATTTTCATCGAGCAGAACTTCGGCCCGCACATCGAGCAGAAGTGCGCGACCTTGGCCGATTCCTTCGGCAGGGTTTCGTCGTGGAAGGCACGCGCGGTGTCAGGGTCCAGGCCCAGGTTGAACTGGTCCTCCCAGCGGAACTCGAAACGCGCCTTGGACAGGGCATTGTCACGGATCTGCGCGCCCGGGTGGCCTTTGGCAAGGTCGGCAGCATGCGCGGCGATCTTGTAAGTGATGATGCCGGTCTTGACGTCATCCTTGTTCGGCAGGCCCAGGTGCTCCTTGGGGGTGACGTAGCACAGCATGGCGCAGCCGAACCAGCCGATCATGGCCGCGCCGATGCCCGAGGTGATGTGGTCGTAACCAGGCGCAATGTCGGTGGTCAGAGGGCCGAGGGTGTAGAACGGCGCTTCGTCGCAGCATTCCAGCTGCTTGTCCATGTTCTCCTTGATCAGTTGCATCGGCACATGGCCAGGGCCTTCGATCATGCACTGCACGTCGTGCTTCCAGGCGATCTTGGTCAGTTCGCCAAGTGTTTCCAGCTCACCGAACTGCGCCGCGTCGTTGGCATCTGCAATCGAGCCTGGGCGCAGGCCGTCACCGAGAGAGAAGCTCACGTCGTAGGCCTTCATGATTTCGCAGATCTCATCGAAATGCGTGTACAGGAAGTTCTCCTGGTGATGCGCCAGGCACCACTTGGCCATGATCGACCCCCCGCGGCTGACGATACCGGTGACCCGCTTGGCGGTCAGCGGCACGTAGCGCAGCAGCACGCCAGCATGGATGGTGAAGTAGTCCACGCCCTGCTCAGCCTGCTCGATCAGCGTGTCGCGGAACAGCTCCCAGGTCAGGTCCTCGGCAACCCCTCCGACCTTTTCCAGGGCCTGGTAGATCGGCACGGTACCGATAGGTACCGGCGAGTTGCGGATGATCCACTCACGAGTTTCGTGGATGTGCTTGCCGGTCGAAAGGTCCATGACCGTGTCTGAGCCCCAGCGAATACCCCAGGTCAGCTTGGCCACTTCCTCCTCGATCGAGGAGCCCAGGGCGCTGTTGCCGATGTTGCCGTTGATCTTCACCAGGAAGTTGCGGCCGATGATCATCGGCTCCAGTTCCGTGTGGTTGATGTTGGCCGGGATGATCGCGCGGCCGCGGGCGATTTCCTCGCGCACGAATTCGGCGGTGATCTCTTTGGGGATGTTGGCGCCGAAGCTGTGGCCGGCGTGCTGCTGCTTGAGCAAGCCAGCAGCGCGGGCCTCCTGCAGCTTCATGTTCTCGCGGATGGCGACGTATTCCATCTCGGCGGTAATGATGCCTTGGCGGGCGTAGTGCATCTGCGAGACGTTGGCGCCAGCCTTGGCACGGCGCGGGTTGCGCACATGGTTGAAGCGCAGCTTGGCCAGTTCGGCGTCGTTCAGGCGCTGCTGGCCGAAGTTCGAGCTCAGCCCACCCAGGCGCTCGGTATCGCCACGGGCGTCGATCCAGGCCGAACGCACATCGGCCAGGCCTTTTCGCACATCGATGATGACGTCGGGATCGGTGTAGGGGCCGGAAGTGTCGTAGACCAGAACCGGCGCGTTGGCTTCGCCGCCGAAGTCGGTGGGGGTGTCGTGCAGGCTGATTTCGCGCATCGGCACGCGGATGTCCGGGCGCGAGCCCTCGACATAGATCTTGCGCGAACGCGGGAAGGGTTGCACGGACTGCTGATCGACTTGCGCCGACTCGCTGAGGTTGATCGTTTTTTCTTGTTTGCTCATCACAGGCTCCAGACAGCTTCCTAGCGGTGGAATGTCGGGGAGAACCTGAAATACGCGGACGCACCCCTTGGCGGGTATGCAGTGCCGGATACATGGGGTGCCTTGAGCTGCTTGCAGCTGCGACATTCCCGGACCTGGCACAAGAGGCTCCCCGGGAAGGTGAGCAATCTTGTTCCCTACGCAGGCGCTAACCTGATCAGGTTCAACGGGATCCGCACCTATGCGATCTCAGCCTTTGCTTCAAGGCACCCCGACAAGAACGTGCGCAGTCTAGACTGGAGTGGCCGGCAAAGCCAAGCGTGTAAAACGGGGGGATGATGAAAGGCACAGCCAACGATTGTTGCCAATTGCGCATGGCACTACACTGCCCCATCGCTCGATACTCAACAGTTCAGTAATTAAATTTCGTACAAGGATTGCCTCTATGCTGCGCAAACTCTCACTGGCGATTGCCGTGTCTTGTGCGTCCAACGGAGTGGCCTGGGCAGCGGATGTGCCCATGACGGTCAAGACTGACCTGGTCAGCGTCTACCAGGAAGCGGTCGACAACAACGCCGATCTTGCCGCCGCTCGCGCCGATTATGGCGCGCGCCGCGAGGTGGTGCCCCAGGCCCGCGCCGGCCTGCTGCCCAACCTGTCGGCAGGTGCCGAAATGATGAACACCCGCACCAAGCTCGACGAACCCTCGATCACCTCCAACCGAAGCGGCAACGCCTGGAGCGCCACCCTGGCGCAACCTGTCTTCCGTGCCGATCGCTGGTTCCAGTTGCAGGCCGCCGAAGCTGTCAATGAGCAGGCAGCGCTGGAGTTGTCCGCCACCGAACAGAATCTGATCCTGCAGACCGCGCAAAGCTATTTTGCCGTGCTGCGGGCCCAGGATAACCTTGCAGCCACCAAGGCCGAAGAATCGGCCTTCAAGCGCCAACTCGATCAGTCCAACGAACGTTTCGATGTCGGCCTGTCCGACAAGACCGACGTGCTGCAGTCCCAGGCCAGCTATGACACCGCCCGGGCCAACCGGATCATTGCCGAACGCCAGGTGCAGGATGCCTTCGAGGCCTTGGTGACCCTCACCAACCGCGAATACACGTCGATCCAGGGCGTTGTTCATACCTTGCCGATACAGGTGCCCACGCCCAACGATGCCAAGGCCTGGGTCGAGACTGCTGGGCGGCAGAACCTCAACCTGCTGGCAACCAACTACGCAGTCGATGCCGCCGAAGAAACCCTGCGCCAGCGCAAAGCCGGCCACGCCCCGACCCTGGATGCGGTAGCCAAGTACCAGAAAGGCGACAACGACAGCCTGGGCTTCACCAACCCTTCGCAGTTGGGCGTGCGCTATAGCGGTGACGTGGAGCAGACCAGCATCGGCCTGCAACTGAACATTCCAATCTACAGCGGCGGCCTGACCAGCTCGCAGGTACGCGAGGCATACCAGCGCCTTAGCCAGAGCGAGCAACAACGCGAGAGCCTGCGCCGCCAAGTGGTGGAGAACACGCGCAACCTGCATCGTGCCGTGAATACCGATGTGGAGCAGGTGCAAGCGCGCAAGCAGTCGATCATTTCCAACCAGAGCGCGCTGGAAGCTACCGAGATCGGTTATCAAGTCGGCACCCGCAATATCGTCGACGTGCTCGATGCCCAGCGCCAGCTGTACACCTCGGTTCGCGACTACAACAACAGCCGGTACGACTACATTCTCGACAACTTGAGCCTGAAGCAGGCGGCCGGCACCTTGAGCCCACAGGACCTGGTGGACCTCAAGCGATACCTGAAGGCGGACTACAACCCGGACAAGGACTTCCTGCCACCGGACCTGGCGGCGGCAGCGGCGAAGAACTTCGAACGCAGGCCTTGAGGCCGGCGCTGGTTTCTTCGCGGGTAAACCTGCACCCACAGGGCTTGCGCCAGTGTTTCGACAATGCGCGTACCCTGTGGCCTGCTTGCCGGCGTCGGGGCCTGGACGCACGGAACTCTGAGATCGATGTGGGCAACCCACCGATTGACCTCCTACGTGTGCAAACCTGGTGTTTCCATCGACGATGCGTACGAACAGGTCTAGGTGCTGCTGGGCTACATGGGGCATCTCGTGCGTGAAGGGATATGGAGGATGATCACAAGTTGCTGGGCGCGGCGGACTATCTGAGCGCCCTGGCAAAAGTGCTGATGAACGATATCGAGATGGCCAAGAACAGGCTGCATTGACCTCACGGGCCTTATCGCTCGCTTGTCGGCGATTGGGCCGTCAGCTGCCATCCAGTGACCGCACATCATTTTCGGAAACGGACTACATCCAAGAGCGCCAATCGCTTGCTAGGTTCGCAAAAAAACCTAGGGATGGTGCTCACATGAATACGAACTACGGCCGTGTCACACTCTTCATGTTTTCGCTGTTACTGGCAGCACCGTCGCTGGCTGAAGCTCTAAAACCCACACCAGCGTCAGCCATCACTGCCGAGGCTGCTCGAATAATGGCCGCTGCCGCGGAGCGAGCAGCCCGCGCTCAGGGGTTTGCCATCGTCATCAGCATTGTCGACAACCATGGCAACCTCAAGCACTTCCACCGTATGGACGGAGCCAGCAGCGGCAGCATAAAACTGGCACAACTCAAGGCATCGACCTCCGCCCGCTTCCCGCTTTCGTCCAGCTCTCTCGCAGAGCGAAGCGCTGCGCTGCCAGCAAACCCATACGCGTCACTGCCAGGTTTCACGCTGCTGGGTGGCGGCCTGCCGATCCTGGACGCGAACGGCGAACACATCGGTGGTATCGGTATCAGCGGCGCAACGCCTGAGCTGGACGCGCAATTTGCCCAAGCGGCGCTGGATAGCGGTGCCTGAACTCACATATGAAAAAACCCAGGGCAAATGCCCTGGGTTTCGGGTGTAGCGCTACGCCTGACCGTTTTTATCAGAACGGAATATCGTCATCAAAGCTGTCAAAGTCAGCAGCCGGCTGCGGCGCGGGCTGTTGCGGCGCTGGGCGCTGCTGGGCCTGTTGCGGGCGCGGGGCCTGCTGACGCGGTGGAGCCTGGTTGTACTGTTGCTGCTGGCCACCCTGGTTGTAGTTGTTACCACCACCCTGGTTGTACTGGTCGCCGCCACCTTGCTGGTTCTGCGGACGGCCACCGAGCAGCTGCATGGTGCCCTGCATGTCGACGATGATTTCGGTGGTGTAACGCTTGATGCCGTCTTTTTCCCACTCGCGGGTCTGCAGCTTGCCTTCGATGTACACCTGCGAACCCTTGCGCAGGTATTCGCCAGCGATTTCAGCAACCTTGCCGAACATCGACACACGGTGCCACTCGGTACGCTCGACCTTTTGGCCCGACTGCTTGTCGGTCCACTGCTCGCTGGTAGCCAGGCTCAGGTTGGTCACGGCGTTACCGTTGGGCAGGTAGCGGACTTCGGGATCCTGGCCACAGGTGCCGACCAGAATGACTTTGTTAACCCCACGGGCCATAACGTTCTCCTAGGCTTCGCACGCCGATGAGGCTGGGTTCACCAGACGCTCGAGGGTCGCACGGTCCAAAATTTTCGTATCCAGTTTGATATAGATGGCAGCTTCTTCTGCCACCACAACGGCGTCGGTCACACCCGGCACGGCCATCAGGCGCTCGGTCAGGCCGGCTTCCCGGACTGCCTCAGGCGTCAGTGGCATGCGCAGGCTGGTCACATAAGGCGGCTCGTTCATGCGCAACGCGACCACCAGCCATACGGCACACAGCACCGCGCAACCGAGGAACACCGTGTTCAGCCCACCGTGCTGGAACAGCCAGCCACCAAGGATTCCACCCAGCGCAGCGCCAAGGAACTGGCTGGTGGAATACACCCCCATCGCCGTTCCCTTGCCGCCGGCAGGCGACACCTTGCTAACCAGCGACGGCAGCGATGCCTCCAGCAGGTTGAATGCAGTAAAGAATACCACGGTGCCAATCACCAGTCCGCGCAAGTTGTCAGCCCACTGCCAGAAGAACACCTCCACCAGCAGCAACACACTGACCGCTCCGGCCAATACGCGTTTCATCTTGCGCTTTTTTTCGCCGTAGATGATGAACGGGACCATTGCAAAAAATGAGATGAACAGCGCGGTCAGGTATACCCACCAATGCTCTTCCTTAGGCAAGCCGCCGCGCTCGACGAAGGCCAGAGGCAGCGCGACGAAGCTCGCCATGAGGATCGCGTGGAGGATGAAGATGCCGGTATCCAGGCGCAGAAGGTCCGGATGGCGCAGGGTTGGGCCGAGTGCCTGGCGCGCCACACCCGACTCGCGGTGCTGCAAAGTGCTGTGGGTGTTGGGCACGACGAAAGCGACCAGCAAAATACCGACCAGGGCAAGTCCTGCCGTGGCGAGGAACAATCCTGACAGGCCGAAGGCGCTGGTGAGAAGCGGGCCGACGACCATCGCCACCGCGAAGGACAATCCGATGCTCATGCCGATCATGGCCATGGCCTTGGTACGGTGCTGCTCGCGGGTCAGGTCGGACAGCAGCGCCATGACTGCGGCAGAAATTGCCCCGGCGCCCTGCAGAATGCGCCCCGCAATCACGCCCCAGATGGAGTCGGCTTGAGCCGCCAGCACACTACCCAAGGCGAAGATCACCAGCCCCAGGTAGATCACCGGACGTCGCCCGATGCGGTCGGAAATCATCCCGAAAGGGATCTGAAAAAACGCCTGGGTCAGCCCATAGGCACCGATGGCCAGGCCGATCAGCGCGGGGGTGGCGCCGGCCAGGTCCATGCCGTAAGTGGCCAGCACCGGCAAGACCATGAACATGCCCAGCATACGAAAGGCAAAGACCAGGGCCAGGCCGCCAGCGGCGCGCGTTTCGCTGCCACTCATGCGCTCGTTGTGGGTGTCGTGCATGGATTAACCTCGTGTGAACCGGCGGCGATTCTATCAGTCCGACAGCTTGACGGCATCTACGCGACGCTTTGCCGCGTACTGGCAGCGCGCCGTATACTTCCTTGTTTATGCCCGCCAAGCGAGGCCGCAGTGGACAAGATCCTGATTCGTGGGGCACGTACCCACAACCTGAAGAACATCGACCTGACCCTGCCGCGGGACAAGCTGATCGTGATCACCGGTTTGTCCGGATCCGGGAAGTCTTCCCTAGCATTCGATACCTTGTACGCCGAGGGTCAGCGCCGCTATGTGGAATCGCTGTCGGCCTACGCCCGGCAATTCCTGTCGATGATGGAAAAACCTGACGTCGACACCATCGAAGGCCTGTCGCCAGCTATCTCAATCGAGCAGAAGTCGACTTCGCACAATCCGCGTTCGACGGTAGGTACCATCACCGAAATCTACGACTATCTACGCCTGCTTTATGCTCGCGTGGGTACTCCGCGCTGCCCGGACCACGACATTCCGCTGGAGGCGCAGACCATCAGCCAGATGGTCGACCTGGTCCTGGAGCGCCCGGAAGGCAGCAAGCTGATGCTGCTGGCACCGGTGATCCGTGAGCGCAAGGGCGAGCACCTGGCAGTGTTCGACGAACTGCGTGCCCAGGGCTTCGTTCGGGCCCGCGTCAACGGCAAGCTCTACGAACTCGACGAACTGCCCAAGCTGGACAAGCAGAAGAAGCACAGCATCGATGTAGTAGTGGACCGCTTCAAGGTCCGCGCCGACCTGCAACAACGCCTTGCCGAGTCATTCGAGACCGCACTCAAGCTGGCCGACGGCATCGCCCTGGTTGCACCGATGGACGATGAAGAAGGCGAAGAGACGATCTTCTCCGCCCGCTTCGCCTGCCCGGTCTGCGGCCATGCGATCAGCGAGCTGGAGCCCAAGCTGTTCTCCTTCAACAACCCGGCTGGCGCCTGCCCGACCTGCGATGGCCTGGGGGTGAAGCAATTTTTCGATATCAAGCGTCTGGTCAACAGCGAGCTGACACTGGCCGAGGGTGCTATCCGCGGCTGGGATCGGCGCAACGTCTATTACTTCCAGATGCTTGGCTCGCTGGCAGCGCATTACGGGTTCAGCCTGGAGGAGCCGTTTGGCGAGCTGTCGGCCGAACACCAGAAAGTGATCCTGCAAGGCAGCGGCAAGCAGAGCGTCGACTTCAAATACCTGAACGACCGTGGCGATATCGTCAAGCGTTCGCATCCGTTCGAAGGGATCGTGCCCAACCTCGAGCGGCGTTACCGCGAGACTGAGTCGGCCACGGTGCGTGAGGAGCTGGCCAAGTTTCTCGGCACTCAGCCCTGCCCCGACTGCCGCGGCACCCGCCTGCGCCGGGAAGCGCGTCATGTCTGGGTAGGCGAAAAAACCCTGCCAGCGGTGACCAACCTGCCTATCGGAGAAGCCTGCAGCTACTTCGGCGAGCTGACCTTGACTGGGCGTCGTGGTGAAATTGCTGCAAAGATCCTCAAGGAAATCTGCGAACGCCTACAGTTTCTGGTCAACGTTGGCTTGGACTACCTCACCCTGGATCGCAGTGCCGACACCTTGTCCGGCGGCGAAGCGCAGCGGATCCGCCTTGCGAGCCAGATTGGTGCGGGGCTGGTCGGGGTGATGTATATCCTTGATGAACCGTCCATCGGTCTTCATCAACGCGACAACGACCGCCTGCTCGCCACCCTCAACCACCTGCGTGATCTGGGTAACACCGTGATCGTGGTCGAGCACGATGAAGACGCCATTCGCCTGGCCGACTACGTGGTGGACATCGGCCCAGGTGCCGGCGTACACGGTGGTCAGATCGTCGCCGAGGGCACCCCGCAAGAAGTCATGGCGCATCCCGACTCGCTGACCGGGAAGTACCTGTCTGGCCGCAAGAAAATCGCTGTCCCGGCCAAACGCACACCCCGCGACAAAAAGCTGTCCCTCAAGCTCAAGGGTGCGCGTGGCAACAACCTGCAGAACGTTGATCTGGAAATTCCGATCGGCCTGCTGACCTGCGTGACTGGCGTATCCGGCTCGGGCAAGTCGACGCTGATCAACAACACGCTGTACCCACTCGCCGCTACCGCCCTCAATGGTGCGAGCAGCCTTGAAGCCGCCCCGCACAGCAACATGGATGGCCTGCAGCACCTGGACAAGGTTGTCGATATCGACCAGAGCCCGATCGGCCGCACACCGCGTTCGAACCCGGCGACCTATACCGGCATCTTTACCCCGATTCGCGAGCTGTTTTCCGGCGTACCGGAATCGCGGTCGCGCGGCTACGGCCCAGGGCGTTTCTCATTCAACGTCAAGGGCGGGCGTTGCGAGGCGTGCCAAGGCGATGGGCTGATCAAGGTGGAAATGCACTTCCTGCCGGATATCTACGTGCCGTGCGACGTGTGCAAGAGCAAGCGCTACAACCGCGAAACCCTGGAGATCAAATACAAGGGCAAGAATATCCACGAGGTCCTGGAAATGACCATCGAGGATGCGCGCGAATTCTTCGATGCGGTGCCGGCACTGGCGCGCAAGCTGCAAACCCTGATGGATGTAGGCCTGTCTTACATCAAACTGGGGCAGTCGGCGACCACACTGTCGGGCGGTGAAGCGCAAAGGGTCAAGCTCTCACGCGAGCTGTCCAAGCGCGATACCGGCAAAACGCTGTACATCCTTGACGAGCCAACGACGGGCCTGCACTTCGCTGATATCCAGCAGTTGCTGGATGTTTTGCACCGCCTGCGCGACCACGGCAATACCGTGGTGGTTATCGAACACAACCTCGATGTGATCAAGACCGCGGACTGGTTGGTTGACCTGGGCCCGGAGGGTGGTTCAAAGGGTGGGCAAATTATTGCCAGCGGCACCCCGGAGGAGCTGGCCAAGATGAAGCAGTCATACACAGGACACTATCTCAAACCGCTTCTGGAGCGTGACCGGGCCTGATCTGCCTGTGCATGAAAAAGCCCCTGGTACCGATGGTGCCAGGGGCTCTTTTTTATCTGTGGATAACTTACATCTGCGACTGCAGGTAGTTTTCCAGACCGATGGCCTTGATCAGGCCCTGCTGCTTCTCAAGCCAGTAGGTGTGATCCTCTTCGGTATCGGCCAGCTGGGCACGCAGGATATCGCGACTGATGTAATCCTTGTGAAGCTCGCACAGCTCGATGCCCTTGCACAGGGCCGCACGAACCTTGTACTCGAGCTTGAGGTCCGCTTCGATCATTTCCGGCACTGTACTGCCCACTTCCAGATCATCCGCGCGCATATCGGGGGTGCCTTCGAGCATGAGGATACGCCGCATAAGCGCATCGGCGTGCTGGGTTTCCTCTTCCATCTCATGGTTGATGCGTTCGTAGAGCTTGGACAGGCCCCAGTCTTCGTACATGCGCGAGTGAATGAAGTACTGATCGCGTGCGGCCAGTTCGCCCTTCAGCAACGTGACGAGATAATTGATTACGTCCGGGTGACCTTGCATCGCCCTGATTCTCCGTGTGGATACGTCTAATGAGACATAGTTTGAACCAGGAATTGCTTGCGGTCACTGAAAAATGCGCAATCAGGAGCAAAAAATCGGGCAAACAGTAGTGATATTCATTGAAAAACCGCCCAAATGAGGGCGGTTCTTCTTATCACTTCGAGTTAAGCGAGATTCACGCCCAGTGCCTTGGCGATGCCTTCACCGTAAGCTGGATCAGCCCTGAAGAAGTACTGCAACTGACGTTGGATGACATCTTGAGTGACGCCTGCCATTGTTCCTGCGATGTTGCTGATCAGCAGTGCCTTTTGCTCATCGCTCATCAAACGGAACAGTGCACCGGCGTGGCTGTAGTAGTCGTTGTCCTCACGGTGATCGTAGCGATCAGCCGCTCCCTTGAGAGCCAGTGCAGGTTCGCCATGGCCAGGCGACTGCTTAGGCGCGTCGCCATAGCTATTGGGCTCGTAATTGGGCGCACTGCCATAACTACCGAGAGCCATCGATCCATCACGCTGGTAACTATTGACCGGGCAGCGTGGCGCGTTGACGGGCAACTGCTGGTGGTTTGTGCCCACGCGGTAACGGTGCGCATCGGCATAGGCGAAGACGCGGCCCTGCAGCATGCGATCTGGCGACAGCCCCACCCCCGGCACCATGTTGCTCGGACCAAACGCTGCCTGCTCCACTTCGGCGAAATAGTTCAGCGGATTGCGATTGAGCTCCAGGACACCTACCTCGATCAACGGATAGTCCTTCTGCGACCAGGTCTTGGTCACATCGAACGGATTTTCGTCGCGACTGGCCGCCTCCTCTTCAGTCATGACCTGAATGCACACGGTCCAACGCGGGTAGTCTGCGCGTTCGATCGCCTCGAACAGGTCGCGTTGGGCGTAGTCAGGGTCTGTACCGGCCAGGCGCGCAGCATCAGCGGGGGTAAGGTTCTTGATGCCTTGCTGGGTCTTGAAGTGCCATTTGACCCAAGTACGCTCGCCAATAGCGCTGATCAGGCTGTAGGTGTGGCTGCCGAAGCCGTGCATGTGACGGTAGCCATCCGGAATTCCGCGATCGGAGAACAGAATGGTGACCTGGTGCAGCGCCTCAGGCGAGTGCGACCAGAAGTCCCACATCATCTGGGCGTCTTTCAGGTTGGTTTGCGGCTGGCGCTTCTGGGTGTGGATAAAGTCCGGGAACTTGAGCGGGTCACGGATGAAGAAAACTGGGGTGTTGTTACCCACGATGTCCCAGTTGCCTTCCTCGGTGTAAAACTTTACCGCAAAGCCACGAGGATCACGCTCGGTGTCTGCCGAACCGCGCTCGCCACCGACGGTGGAAAAGCGCAGGAAGGTTTCAGTCTGCTTACCAATCGTGTCGAACAGCTTGGCCTTGGTATATCGAGTGATGTCCTGGGTGACAGTAAAGGTGCCGTAGGCTCCCGAGCCCTTGGCGTGTACACGACGCTCAGGGATGTTCTCCCGATTGAAATGAGCGAGCTTCTCGATCAGGTGGAAATCGTCGAGCAACAGCGGGCCGCGCGGGCCAGCAGAGCGGGAATTCTGATTGTCAGCTACGGGTGCACCGCTGGCGGTGGTGAGAATCTTGCTCATGGGCTCTCCATATCGGTCTTGGACTGCCGGCTAATCGGCTTGGATAGGAGTATCGACGAACGGCTTTTTCAGAACAAATTCATTACATGACTTGTATCAATAGAAATAAACAATACCTGCAGAAACAAAAAACCGGGCACTAGGCCCGGTTTTTTGTAGCAGACGGAACGTCTTACTCGGCAGCTTCTACAGCACCACCGACCGGACGATCAACCAGCTCGACGTACGCCATAGGCGCGTTGTCGCCAGCGCGGAAACCGCACTTCAGGATGCGCAGGTAGCCGCCCTGACGGGTGGCGTAACGCTTGCCCAGATCGTTGAACAGTTTGCCAACAGCAGACTTCGAACGGGTACGGTCGAAGGCCAGACGGCGGTTAGCAACGCTGTCTTCCTTGGCCAGGGTGATCAGCGGCTCGGCAACGCGGCGCAGTTCCTTGGCTTTCGGCAGGGTGGTTTTGATCAGCTCGTGCTCGATCAGCGACACAGCCATGTTCTGGAACATAGCTTTGCGGTGAGAGCTGGTACGGCTCAGGTGACGTCCACTTTTACGATGACGCATGATTCATTCCTTACCAAACACTACGTTCGGTGATTACGACGATCAGGCGGTCGCCTTGTCGTCTTTCTTAAGACTTGCAGGCGGCCAGTTGTCGAGGCGCATGCCGAGAGACAGACCACGAGAGGCCAGCACGTCCTTGATTTCAGTCAGGGACTTCTTGCCCAGGTTAGGAGTCTTCAACAGCTCTACTTCGGTACGCTGAATCAGGTCGCCGATGTAGTAGATGTTCTCCGCCTTGAGGCAGTTGGCCGAACGTACAGTCAGTTCCAGGTCGTCAACCGGACGTAGCAGGATCGGATCGATCTCGTCTTCCTGCTCGACTACGACAGGCTCGCTGTCACCTTTGAGGTCGACGAACGCGGCCAGCTGCTGTTGCAGGATGGTCGCAGCGCGGCGGATAGCCTCTTCAGGGTCCAGGGTGCCGTTGGTTTCCAGATCAATGACCAGCTTGTCCAGGTTGGTACGCTGTTCAACACGGGCGTTCTCGACCACATAGGCGATACGACGCACCGGGCTGAACGAAGCGTCCAGCTGCAGACGGCCAATGCTACGGCTTTCGTCTTCGTCGGTTTGACGGGAGTCAGCCGGCTCGTAACCGCGACCACGAGCTACAGTGAGCTTCATGTTCAGGGCGCCGTTGGACGCCAGGTTCGCGATTACGTGATCGGGGTTGACGATCTCGACATCGTGATCCAGCTGAATATCGGCAGCGGTAACCACCCCCGAACCCTTTTTCGACAAGGTCAGCGTAACTTCGTCACGACCGTGCAGTTTGATAGCCAGACCTTTAAGGTTCAACAGGATTTCAATTACGTCTTCCTGTACACCTTCGATCGCGGAGTACTCATGGAGTACGCCATCGATCTCGGCCTCGACTACTGCACAGCCAGGCATGGAGGACAACAAGATGCGGCGCAGCGCGTTGCCCAGGGTATGGCCGAAGCCACGCTCGAGAGGCTCGAGCGTGATCTTGGCGCGGGTCGGACTGACTACCTGCACATCAATATGGCGGGGAGTCAGGAACTCATTTACCGAAATCTGCATGGATGCACCTATTTTCTAGCCCTTACTTGGAGTAGAGCTCGACAATCAGGTTTTCGTTGATGTCGGCAGACAGGTCGCCGCGAGCAGGAACGTTCTTGAAAACGCCCGACTTCTTAGCGGAATCTACGTCTACCCACTCAACGCGGCCACGCTGGGCGCACAGTTCAAGGGCTTGAACAATGCGCAGCTGGTTCGACGACTTCTCGCGAACCGCGACCACGTCACCCGGACGAACTTGGTAGGATGGAATGTTTACAGTCTTACCGTTGACGCTGATCGCTTTGTGCGAAACCAGCTGACGGGACTCGGAACGAGTCGAGCCGAAGCCCATACGGTAGACGACGTTATCCAGACGGCACTCGAGCAGTTGCAGCAGGTTCTCACCGGTTGCGCCTTTTTTCGAGGCAGCAGCCTGGTAGTAACCGCGGAACTGACGCTCCAGAACACCGTAGATACGACGAACTTTTTGTTTCTCGCGCAGCTGGGTACCGTAGTCGGACTGACGGCCACGGCGCTGGCCGTGGATACCTGGGGCTGCTTCGATGTTGCACTTCGATTCCAGAGCGCGAACGCCGCTCTTCAGGAACAGGTCGGTGCCTTCACGACGAGACAGTTTGCATTTTGGACCAATGTAACGTGCCATTCTTCTGTCTCCTGATTACACGCGGCGCTTCTTCGGCGGACGGCACCCGTTGTGCGGGATTGGCGTCACGTCGGTGATGCTGGCGATCTTGTAGCCGCAGCTGTTCAATGCACGAACGGCGGACTCACGACCTGGACCTGGACCCTTGACGTTTACGTCGAGGTTCTTAAGACCGTATTCCAGCGCAGCTTGACCAGCACGCTCAGCAGCGATCTGAGCTGCGAACGGGGTGGATTTGCGCGAACCACGGAAACCCGAGCCACCGGAGGTCGCCCAGGACAAAGCATTGCCCTGACGGTCGGTGATGGTCACGATGGTGTTGTTGAAAGACGCATGGATGTGGGCGATGCCATCAACCACTGTCTTTTTGACTTTCTTACGAGGACGAGCAGCAGGTTTTGCCATGTCTATATTCCTGGGCGATTACTTGCGGATCGGCTTACGCGGGCCCTTACGGGTGCGTGCGTTGGTCTTGGTGCGCTGACCGCGAACCGGCAGACCTTTACGATGACGCAGGCCGCGGTAGCAACCCAGGTCCATCAAGCGCTTGATCTTCATGTTGACGTCACGACGCAGGTCACCTTCGGTGGTGAACTTCGCAACTTCGCCACGCAGGGTTTCGATTTGCTCGTCGCTCAGATCCTTGATCTTAGCGGCTGGATTTACACCAGCATCTGCACAGATCTTCTGTGCAGTTGTGCGACCGACACCATAGATGTAGGTCAGCGAGATAACAGTATGCTTGTTATCTGGAATGTTGACGCCTGCAATACGGGCCATTCAGTGGGACTCCAATTGACAGCTACCTACGCCCCGGAAGCCAAGAAATAGGGCGCGAGATAATATCGCTGTAGAAACGAATAATCAACCCAGCAGCACACTAGCTGCTGGGTTTGAAACGCAGATCACACTCAGCCTTGGCGCTGTTTGTGACGCGGTTCCGCGCTGCAGATCACTCGCACGACGCCTTCGCGACGGATGATCTTGCAGTTGCGGCACAGCTTTTTCACCGATGCACGAACTTTCATTACCGACTCCTCGAACCTTAGGGGCGTATCAGCGCAGCAAACCGCTGCCACCGTAGCCTTTCAGGTTGGCTTTCTTCATCAGGGATTCGTACTGGTGCGAAACGAGGTGCGATTGTACTTGGGACATGAAGTCCATCACAACCACTACCACAATCAGCAACGAGGTCCCGCCAAGGTAGAACGGCACATTTGCTGCCACCACCAGGAACTGGGGCAGAAGGCAGACGGCCATCATGTAAAGAGCACCGAACATGGTCAGACGAGTCAGAACGCCATCAATATAGCGCGCCGACTGCTCACCAGGACGGATACCCGGAATAAAGGCACCGGACTTCTTCAGGTTTTCCGCTACGTCTTTCGGGTTGAACATCAACGCTGTGTAGAAGAAGCAGAAGAAAATGATCCCTGCACTAAACAGCAGAATATTCAACGGCTGACCAGGAGCGATCGACTGCGAGATGTCCTGCAGCCAGCCCATACCTTCGGACTGATCGACCCAGGCACCCAGCGAAGCCGGGAACAGCAGAATGCTGCTCGCGAAAATGGCCGGGATAACCCCCGCCATGTTCACTTTCAGCGGCAAGTGGCTGGTCTGCGCTGCAAAGACCTTGCGGCCCTGCTGACGCTTGGCGTAGTGAACGGCGATACGACGCTGACCACGCTCAATGAACACCACAAAACCGATAATCGCTACTGCCAGCAAACCGATAGCGACCAGGGCGAAGATGTTGATATCGCCTGTGCGCGCAGACTCGAAAGACTGCCCGATTGCTCTCGGAAGACCGGCAACGATACCTGCGAAGATCAACATCGAGATACCGTTGCCCACACCGCGCTCGGTGATCTGCTCACCCAGCCACATCATGAACATCGCGCCTGCCACGAACGTGGAAACCGCGACGACATGGAAGCCAAGGCCCGCAGAAAACGCCACGCCCTGGTTGGCCAGGCCAATGGACATGCCAATAGCTTGAACCAGCGCCAGAATAACGGTGCCGTAGCGGGTGTACTGGCTGATCTTGCGACGGCCAGCTTCACCTTCCTTCTTCAACTGCTCCAGTTGCGGGCTGACCGCCGTCATCAGCTGCATGATGATCGATGCCGAGATGTACGGCATGATCCCCAATGCAAAAATGCTCATGCGCTCAAGCGCGCCACCGGAAAACATGTTGAACAAGCTAAGAATGGTCCCCTCATTCTGCCGAAACAGATCCGCCAGACGGTCCGGATTGATGCCTGGAACCGGGATATGCGCACCTATCCGATAGACGATGATCGCCATGAACAGAAAGCGCAGACGAGCCCAGAGTTCCGACATCCCGCCCTTACCGAGCGAAGAGAGAGCACCTTGCTTAGCCATTTATTCCTCGAATTTGCCGCCAGCTGCTTCGATAGCCGCACGCGCACCCTTGGTGGCTGCGATACCCTTGATGGTGACTGCGCGAGTAACTTCGCCAGACAGCATGATTTTCACACGCTGAATGTGCTGGTTGATCACGTTGGCATCCTTCAGGGATTGCACGGAGATCACGTCACCTTCCACTTTGGCCAGCTCGGACAGACGCACTTCTGCGCGGTCCATGGCTTTCAGAGAAACGAAGCCGAATTTCGGCAGGCGACGGTGCAGCGGCTGTTGACCGCCTTCGAAGCCCGGAGCGATCGAACCACCCGAACGGGAGGTCTGACCTTTGTGGCCACGGCCGCCGGTCTTACCCAGACCGCTACCGATACCACGACCCGGACGATGCTTTTCGCGACGGGAACCCGGCGCTGGACTCAGATCATTGAGTTTCATCGATTAACCCTCGACGCGCAGCATGTAGTAAGCCTTGTTGATCATCCCGCGGTTCTCGGGAGTATCCTGGACTTCTACAGTGTGACCGATGCGACGCAGACCCAGACCTTTAACGCACAGTTTGTGGTTAGGGATACGGCCCGAGACGCTCTTGATCAGCGTTACTTTTACGGTTGCCATGATCAGAAGATCTCCTCAACGCTCTTGCCGCGCTTGGCAGCAATGGACTCAGGAGATTGCATGGCTTTCAGACCCTTGAAGGTGGCGTAAACCACGTTCACTGGGTTGGTCGAACCGTAGCACTTGGCCAGGACGTTCTGAACACCAGCAACTTCCAGGACAGCACGCATGGCGCCGCCGGCGATGATACCGGTACCTTCCGAAGCAGGCTGCATGTAAACCTTCGAGGCGCCGTGGGCGGCCTTGGTGGCGTACTGCAGGGTGGTGCCCTTCAGGTCAACCTGGATCATGTTGCGACGAGCAGCTTCCATGGCTTTCTGAATCGCGGCAGGTACTTCGCGCGATTTGCCACGGCCGAAGCCGACGCGACCTTTACCGTCACCAACCACGGTCAGCGCGGTGAAGGTGAAGATACGGCCGCCTTTAACGGTTTTAGCTACGCGGTTAACTTGAACCAGCTTCTCGATGTAGCCTTCGTCGCGCTTTTGATCGTTATTTGCCATAACTTAGAACTCCAGCCCGCCTTCACGAGCAGCATCAGCCAGCGCTTTGACGCGGCCATGGTACTTGAAGCCGGAACGGTCAAAGGCAACTTGAGATACACCGGCGGCTTTCGCACGCTCAGCTACCAGCTTGCCAACCTTAGTGGCCGCGTCGATGTTGCCAGTGGCGCCATCACGCAGGTCTTTGTCCAAGGTCGAGGCGCTTGCCAAAACCTTGCTGCCGTCGGCCGAAATGACCTGGGCGTAGATGTGCTGCGAGGAGCGGAACACGCACAGGCGCACGACTTCGAGTTCGTGCATCTTGAGACGTGCTTTGCGAGCGCGACGCAGTCGAGTAACTTTTTTGTCGGTCATTTGCTAGGCCCTACTTCTTCTTGGCTTCTTTACGACGGACTACTTCGTCCGCGTAACGCACACCCTTGCCTTTGTAAGGCTCTGGCGGACGGAAGTCGCGGATTTCAGCGGCCACCTGACCTACCAGCTGCTTGTCGATACCCTTGATCAGGATGTCGGTTTGGCTGGGAGTTTCAGCAGTGATACCGGCTGGCAGTTCGTAGTCTACTGGATGCGAGAAGCCCAGAGCCAGGTTCAGGACGGTGCCTTTAGCCTGTGCCTTGTAACCAACACCGACCAGCTGGAGCTTGCGCTCAAAGCCTTGGCTTACGCCCTGGACCATGTTGTTGACCAGAGCACGGGTAGTACCGGCCATGGCGCGAGCTTGCTGATCACCGTTGCGAGCGACGAAACGCAGTTCGCCGGACTCTTCGGTAACTTCAACAGACGAGTGAACGTTCAGTTCGAGAGTGCCTTTGGCACCCTTCACCGAAAGCTGCTGACCGGCGAATTTGACTTCGACACCAGCTGGCAGCTTAACGGGGTTCTTAGCGACGCGAGACATGCCTATCTCCCCTTAGAACACTGTGCACAGAACTTCGCCGCCGACACCGGCAGCGCGCGCAGCGCGGTCAGTCATCACACCTTTGTTGGTGGAGACGATAGACACGCCCAGGCCGCCACGAACTTTCGGCAGGTCTGTGACGGACTTGTACTGGCGCAGGCCAGGACGGCTGGAACGCTTCAGTTCCTCGATGACCGGACGGCCTTCGAAGTACTTGAGTTCGATCGACAGGGACGGCTTGGCCTCACCAGTAACCTGGTAGCCAGCGATGTAACCTTCGTCTTTCAGAACTTTGGCAACCGCGACCTTCAGAGTGGAGGAAGGCATGCTTACGACGGACTTTTCAGCCATCTGGGCATTACGGATGCGAGTTAGCATGTCCGCTAACGGGTCCTGCATACTCATGGGCTAGATGCTCCTGATACAAGAATTATTAGCCTTGCGGCTATCACAACCACCCAAGCGGGCAGGGTAAAAACCCGGGCTCAGGTGAGCCGGTCATTCTAGACACAAGACAGAAACGAAACAAGCCCCATGAAGGGGCTTGTTTGTTGGCGAGAACACCGGCGGTCGGAAGATTACTCCCCTTCCGCCAGAGTCACACCTGCAGCGATTACCAGGAGGCCTTGACCAGACCCGGTACGTCACCGCGCATTGCAGCTTGACGCAGCATGTTACGGCCCAAGCCGAACTTACGGTATACACCGTGAGGACGACCGGTCAGGCGGCAACGGTTGCGCAGACGCGCAGCGCTGGCATCACGTGGCTGCTTCTGCAGAGCGACAACGGCAGCGAAACGCTCTTCAGGAGAGGCGTTCAGGTTGACGATGGTCGCTTTCAGCTCAGCACGCTTTTTGGCGAACTTGGCTACCGTGAGCTGACGCTTCAGCTCGCGGTTTTTCATGCTCTTCTTGGCCATTTTCCTACTCCAATCAGTTGCGGAACGGGAATTTGAATGCACGCAGCAGAGCGCGGCCTTCGTCATCCGAACGAGCAGTGGTGGTCAGGGTGATGTCCAAACCGCGCAGAGCATCGATCTTGTCGTAATCGATTTCCGGGAAGATGATCTGCTCTTTCACGCCCATGCTGTAGTTGCCACGACCATCGAAGGACTTGGCATTCAGGCCGCGGAAGTCGCGGACCCGAGGCAGGGAGATCGCCAGCAGGCGGTCCAGGAATTCGTACATCTTTTCGCGACGCAGGGTCACCTTGACGCCGATCGGCCATCCTTCACGGACTTTGAAGCCCGCGATGGATTTACGAGCGAAAGTCACAACCGGCTTTTGACCGGTGATCTTTTCCAGGTCAGCAACAGCGTGCTCGATGACTTTCTTGTCGCCGATCGCTTCGCCCAGACCCATGTTCAGGGTGATCTTGGTAACGCGCGGAACTTCCATCACGTTCGAC
The DNA here is from genome assembly GCF_977070485.1 of Lelliottia jeotgali. Taxonomy (NCBI): domain Bacteria; kingdom Pseudomonadati; phylum Pseudomonadota; class Gammaproteobacteria; order Enterobacterales; family Enterobacteriaceae; genus Lelliottia; species Lelliottia jeotgali. Next base: position 6,038 of record NZ_CDRVFO010000023.1, on the reverse strand, counting down.
AGCTTAAGTTCTTCCTTAAGCTTAGGAGCGATCTCGTTCCGGTAAATCTCTTTCAGTCGTGCCATGGTCTTCTACCTAGCAGTGTTCAAGCATCAACCGCTTTTTGGGTCGACTTGAAGACACGAATTTTCTTACCGTCTTCTACTTTGAAACCAACGCGGTCAGCCTTGTTGGTTTCGCCATTGAAGATGGCAACGTTGGAAGCGTGCAGAGGCGCTTCTTTTTCGACGATACCGCCCTGAACGCCCGCCATCGGGTTAGGCTTGGTATGACGCTTGACCAGGTTCACACCACCGATGACCAGACGGTCGTCAGCGAGAACCTTCAGCACCTTACCGCGCTTACCTTTGTCTTTGCCGGCGATCACGATGATCTCGTCGTCACGACGAATCTTTTGCATGTCGGATCTCCTTACAGCACTTCAGGGGCGAGCGAGACGATCTTCATGAACTTCTCAGTACGAAGCTCACGGGTCACTGGCCCGAAGATGCGAGTGCCGATCGGCTCTTGCTTGGTGTTCAGCAGAACAGCAGCGTTGCCGTCGAAACGAATGATGGAACCGTCAGCGCGACGTACACCGTGACGGGTACGGACGACAACAGCGGTCATCACCTGGCCTTTTTTGACCTTACCGCGCGGAATTGCTTCCTTGACGGTTACTTTGATGATGTCACCGATGCCGGCGTAACGGCGGTGCGAACCGCCGAGCACCTTGATGCACATGACGCGACGAGCGCCGCTGTTATCGGCCACATCGAGCATGGATTGAGTCTGAATCATAAAATTTCTCCGACCCCTAGCCCTTAGACTTCAACAGCGCGTTCGAGGACTTCAACCAGTGCCCAGGACTTGGTCTTGGCCAGCGGACGGGTTTCACGGATGGAAACCTTGTCGCCGATTTTGCACTGGTTGGATTCGTCGTGCGCGTGCAGCTTAGTCGAACGCTTAACGTATTTACCGTAGATCGGGTGCTTGACGCGACGCTCGATCAGAACGGTGATGGTCTTGTCCATTTTGTCGCTGACGACACGGCCAGTCAGCGTACGGACGGTTTTTTCAGCTTCAGCCATGATCACTTACCTGCCTGCTGGTTAAGCACAGTTTTCACGCGAGCGATGTCACGCTTAACTTGCGAGAGCAGGTGCGACTGCCCCAACTGGCCAGTTGCCTTCTGCATACGCAGATTGAACTGGTCGCGCAGCAAGCCGAGCAGTTGCTCATTCAGTTGCTGTGCAGATTTTTCACGAAGTTCATTCGCTTTCATCACATCACCGTCCGCTTAACAAAGGAGGTGGCGAGAGGCAGCTTTGCAGCAGCCAGGGCGAAAGCTTCGCGCGCCAGCTCTTCAGAAACACCCTCGATCTCGTACAGGACTTTGCCTGGCTGGATCTGGGCAACCCAGTATTCCACGGAACCCTTACCTTTACCCATACGAACCTCGAGAGGCTTCTTGGAGATCGGCTTGTCCGGGAAGACACGGATCCAGATCTTGCCGCCACGCTTAACGTGACGGGTCAGAGCACGACGTGCCGACTCGATCTGGCGGGCGGTGAGGCGACCGCGAGCAACAGCTTTCAGGGCGAATTCGCCGAAGCTGACTTTGCTACCGCGCAGTGCCAGACCACGGTTGTGGCCGGTCATCTGCTTGCGGAATTTTGTACGCTTTGGTTGCAACATTTGGCGTACCCCTTACTTAGCAGCTTTTTTACGAGGCGCTGGTGCTTGTGGTTTCAGTTCTTCTTGGCGACCACCAATAACTTCGCCTTTGAAGATCCAAACCTTCACACCGATCACACCGTAAGTGGTGTGAGCTTCGTAGGTGTTGTAGTCGATATCGGCACGCAGGGTGTGCAGAGGCACACGACCTTCGCGATACCACTCGGTACGAGCAATCTCAGCACCGCCGAGACGACCGCTCACCTGGATCTTGATGCCCTTGGCACCAATACGCATGGCGTTCTGTACGGCGCGCTTCATGGCGCGACGGAACATTACGCGGCGTTCCAGCTGCTGAGCTACGCTCTGCGCAACCAGCATAGCGTCGAGTTCCGGCTTGCGGATCTCTTCGATGTTGATGTGCACAGGCACACCCATCTGCTTGGTCAGGTCCTGACGCAGCTTCTCGACATCCTCACCTTTCTTACCGATAACGATACCGGGACGAGCGGTGTGGATGGTGATGCGTGCAGTTTGAGCCGGACGATGAATATCGATACGGCTTACGGACGCGCTTTTTAGTTTGTCTTGGAGGTACTCACGCGTTTTCAGATCCTTCAAGAGGTAATCTGCGTAAGTAGCACCGTCTGCGTACCAGACGGAGGTGTGCTCCTTGACGATTCCCAGGCGAATGCCAGTGGGATGTACTTTCTGACCCATCTGATCGACTCCGTTACTTGTCCGCAACCTTGACAGTGATATGGCAAGACCGCTTGACGATGCGATCAGCACGGCCTTTGGCACGTGGCATGATGCGCTTCAGCGAACGCCCTTCGTTGACGAAGACGGTGGAGACCTTCAGGTCATCAACGTCTGCGCCTTCGTTGTGTTCGGCGTTGGCAACGGCCGACTCGAGGACTTTCTTCATGATTTCAGCGGCTTTTTTGCTGCTGAAGGCCAACAGGTTGAGCGCTTCGCCCACCTTCTTCCCGCGGATCTGGTCGGCGACCAAGCGGGCTTTCTGGGCGGAGATGCGAGCGCCCGACAACTTAGCGGCTACTTCCATTTCCTTACCCCTTAACGCTTGGCTTTCTTGTCAGCCACGTGCCCGCGATAGGTGCGGGTACCGGCGAACTCGCCCAGTTTGTGGCCGACCATGTCTTCGTTCACGAGAACTGGAACATGCTGGCGACCGTTGTGAACCGCGATGGTCAGACCGACCATTTGTGGCAGGATCATCGAACGACGCGACCAGGTTTTAACTGGCTTGCGATCATTCTTCTCCACCGCCACTTCGACCTTCTTCAGCAGGTGAAGATCGATAAAAGGACCTTTTTTCAGAGAACGTGGCACTGTCGTATCCCTCTAGTTACTTGCGACGACGGACGATCATGTTGTCGGTACGCTTATTACCACGGGTTTTAGCACCCTTGGTTGGGAAGCCCCATGGCGATACCGGATGACGACCACCGGAGGTACGACCTTCACCACCACCATGTGGGTGGTCAACCGGGTTCATGGCAACACCACGAACGGTTGGGCGAACGCCGCGCCAGCGTTTGGCACCAGCTTTACCCAGCGAGCGCAGGCTGTGCTCGGAGTTCGAGACTTCGCCCAGGGTCGCACGGCACTCAGCCAGTACTTTACGCATCTCACCGGAACGCAGACGCAGAGTCACGTAGACGCCTTCACGAGCGATCAGCTGAGCCGAAGCACCAGCGGAACGAGCGATCTGAGCACCTTTACCCGGCTTCAGTTCGATGCCGTGAATGGTGCTACCTACTGGGATGTTGCGCAGCTGCAGGGAGTTACCGGCCTTGATTGGGGCCAGAGCACCTGCGATCAGCTGGTCGCCAGCACTTACGCCTTTAGGGGCGATGATGTAGCGACGCTCACCGTCTGCGTAGCACAGCAGGGCGATGTGAGCAGTACGGTTTGGATCGTATTCGATACGCTCGACAGTGGCTGGGATGCCATCTTTGTCGTTGCGACGGAAGTCGACCAGACGGTAATGCTGCTTATGACCACCACCAACGTGACGAGTGGTGATGCGGCCATTGTTGTTACGACCACCAGACTTCGATTTCTTCTCGAGCAGCGGTGCGTGAGGAGCGCCTTTATGCAGCTCCTGGTTGACCACCTTGACCACGAAACGGCGGCCAGGGGAAGTCGGTTTGCATTTAACGATTGCCATGATGCACCCCTTCCTTACTCAGCACTGCTGCTGAAATCGAGATCTTGGCCTGGCTGAAGGGAGACGATCGCCTTCTTCCAGTCATTACGCTTGCCCAGACCACGTGCGGTACGCTTGGTTTTACCCAGAACGTTAACAGTCGACACGTTTTCAACTTTTACGTTGAACAGGCCTTCGACAGCTTTCTTGATTTCCAGCTTGGTTGCGTCAGTAGCAACCTTGAATACGAACTGGCCTTTTTTCTCAGCCAGAACGGTAGCCTTCTCGGAAACGTGCGGGCCAAGGAGGACTTTAAATACGCGTTCCTGGTTCATCCCAGCAGCTCCTCGAATTTCTTCACGGCCGAGACAGTGATCAACACTTTCTCGTATGCGATCAGACTGACCGGGTCGGAACCTTGAACGTCACGTACATCGACGTGCGGCAGGTTACGAGCAGCCAGGTACAGGTTCTGATCAACAGCGTCCGAAACGATCAGAACGTCGCTCAGACCCATGCCGTTCAGCTTGTTCAGCAGATCTTTGGTTTTCGGTGCTTCAACAGCGAAGTCCTGAACCACGACCAGACGGTCGCTACGCACCAGCTCAGCGAGGATGGAGCGCAGAGCTGCGCGATACATCTTCTTGTTGAGCTTCTGCGAGTGATCCTGAGGACGAGCTGCGAAGGTTACACCACCGCCACGCCAGATCGGACCACGAGTGGTACCAGCACGAGCACGGCCAGTACCCTTCTGACGCCATGGGCGCTTACCGCCACCAGCCACGTCGGAACGGGTCTTTTGCTGCTTGGTGCCCTGACGGCCGCCAGCCATGTAGGCCACGACTGCTTGGTGTACCAGCGTCTCGTTGAATTCGCCACCGAAAGTCAGTTCGGAAACTTCGATCGCCTGAGCGTCATTTACATTAAGTTGCATGTCAGTTTCCCCTTAACCGCGAGCCTTGACAGCTGGACGTACAACCACGTCGCCGCCAGTAGCGCCAGGAACGGCACCCTTGACCAGCAGCAGGTTGCGCTCAGCGTCTACGCGAACTACTTCCAGGGACTGAACAGTCACGCGCTCGGCGCCCATGTGACCGGACATTTTCTTGCCCTTGAACACACGACCAGGAGTCTGGCACTGGCCGATGGAGCCTGGGACACGGTGCGACACGGAGTTACCGTGGGTGTTGTCCTGGCCACGGAAGTTCCAGCGCTTGATGGTACCGGCAAAGCCTTTACCTTTGGACTGACCAGTAACGTCTACCAGCTGGCCTGCAGTGAAGAGTTCAGCTTTGATCGAGTCGCCAGCCTGGAACTCGCCTTCTTCAAGGCGGAACTCCCAGACACCGCGACCAGCGGCAACGTTGGCCTTGGCGAAGTGACCTGCCTGAGCGGCAGTCACACGCGAAGCACGACGCTCGCCGACAGTGACTTGCACTGCACGGTAGCCATCGGTTTCTTCAGTTTTGAACTGGGTGACGCGATTCGGCTCGATCTCAATGACCGTGACCGGAATGGAGACACCTTCTTCGGTGAAAATGCGGGTCATACCGCACTTGCGACCGACTACACCAATAGTCATGTTGTAAACCTCATGAGTGTACGGGGCTTTCACCCGCTATGGCCGCCCATTTCAGAGCGTTACACGACAAGACCGAAGTCTTAGCCGAGGCTGATCTGCACTTCCACACCTGCCGCCAGATCAAGCTTCATCAGCGCGTCAACGGTTTTATCCGTCGGCTGGACGATGTCCAGAACACGCTTATGAGTGCGAATCTCGTACTGGTCACGCGCGTCTTTGTTGACGTGCGGGGAGACCAGAACGGTGAAACGCTCTTTGCGGGTAGGCAGTGGAATTGGACCACGCACTTGTGCACCAGTACGTTTCGCGGTTTCCACGATTTCCTGGGTGGATTGGTCGATCAGGCGATGGTCGAAAGCCTTCAACCTGATTCGGATTTGCTGATTTTGCATTGGATTTCAGACTCCAGGCTGTTCCCAACGGACGCACTACGCCCGCTAAAAGGAGGCGTGATTCTATAGACGCCCCTATTTAGTGTCAACCCAATAAAAAAAACCCCCGCTGAGCGGGGGTTTTTTTCAATCGGTCGAGTGATTACTCGATGATTTTGGCTACGACGCCGGCGCCGACGGTACGACCGCCTTCACGGATAGCGAAGCGCAGACCGTCTTCCATTGCGATGGTCTT